>CAKRVL010000041.1 GCA_934408705.1 uncultured Blautia sp.
CATATCAGCGTTACCTTCTGTAAACATGTAAACCCATTTTGCCATTTTACATTTTCCTCCTAAAAATTTGTTCATTGAACATAAACTATGTTTTATACGCACATAGTTATTTTATCGGCTTATTCGTCATTCGTCAAGGTAATTCTGGCAAAAATCAATCAATTTTTGTCATTTTATTAATTTTTTCTTTTTTTTCCGGCATTCAGCACCAGATGACGAGGAACACCGTTCACCATAATTGGCTGATAATCGCCCTGGATCAGAGGCTTGATATAGTCGATAAAATCTTTGGTAACGTTATTTGCATCTTTATTCATCCAGTTTCTCGGTACTAATTTCTCTTCATTTGCAATACGGTGTACATCATAGATTCCTGTAGCTGCCATGTAAGGATCATCAGATACACGATCGATTACCACCATCTTACCGGTATCCCCTTCATCTGCTGCCTTCACTGCTGCACCGCCAACCATCATTGCCTCGTCAATGTCTACACGGGAAGCCATGTGGGAAGCACTTCTCTGAAGTGTGGAAAGCTCTACGGCACGAGTCTTGCAGCCACACTCTGCTGCCAGGAAATTAGCCAGATAAGTAGCTGTTCCCTGAAGCTGCTTGTGGCCAAACGCATCTACATAATCCCCTACGCTTCCCAACTCGCATACGTAGCGGCCGTCAGCCAGCTTGATTCCCTCTGATACAGCAATGACAACAGAGGATTTTTTCTTAAGGAGTTCTTTTACTTTGGCAAGGAATTTATCTACATCAAATGGAACCTCCGGAAGATAGATCAGATCCGGACCATCGCAATCCTCTGACTTGGACAGCGCAGTGGCACCTGTAAGCCAGCCAGCATTTCTTCCCATGATCTCCATAATTGTGATCATATTTTTCTTATAGGTAAGGCCTTCTGCATCACGGATCACTTCCTTAGTGGAAGCAGCAATGTACTTAGCTGCACTTCCGAAGCCTGGTGTATGATCTGTAAGTGCAAGGTCATTATCAATAGTCTTCGGTACGCCAAGGAATTTCTGTGTCTGACCAGTAATGATCGCATAATCGGAAAGCTTCTTAATGGTGTCCATGGAGTCATTTCCACCGATATATATAAATGCATAAATATCCAGCTTATTCAGAATCTCAAATATTTTCTCATAGATAGCCTTATCTTCATGGATCTCCGGAAGCTTATAGCGGCAGGAACCCAGGAATGCGGACGGTGTCCTCTTCAGAAGCTCAATATCAAGCTCGGAATGAATCTGGGTAGAAAGATCAATATACTGTTCATCAAGCAGGCCCTGGATTCCGTGAAGCATTCCGTATACCTTATCAAAACCACGCTCTACTGCATTCTTATACACTCCTGCAAGACTGGAATTGATCACAGATGTGGGGCCTCCGGACTGTCCTACAATAATATTTCTTTTCTTTGCCATTATGGTGTTCCTCCTCTATTTCAAATGAATGCGGGTGACAAATTTATTTTAGCTCTTCACCCTATAATTGTACAGTTTACCAAAGTCGCGTAGCAAAGTCAATGATATATTGTGTATTTTGCATATTTAATTGCGTTTTTATTCAATTTTTATATGTATTATTTATACAAGTTGTAATATACAATCAGGAAACGAGGTGGTAAAATAATTTTAATATCATACATGGAGGTTTTACATCATGAAAAGAATTTTAGAAAATGATTTTCTGAAAGTGACAATTGATGATCATGGTGCTGAGCTGGTCAGCATTTATGACAAAGAAAAGAGTCGTGAGGTGATCTGGCAGGGAGATCCCAGTTTCTGGGGACGCCATGCGCCGGTGCTTTTTCCAAATGTAGGAAAGCATTATGGAAATCATTATCGAATTGATGGAAAGGAATATTCTTCCAAACAGCATGGATTTGCCCGTGATACAGATTTCACATGCATTGATTCCACACCGGATTCTGTGACACATCAGATACGTTCTACAGAAGAAACGCGAGAGCTTTATCCCTTTGACTTCGTACTTCGCATCCGTCATATTCTGAAGGGACGAACACTTACTGTGAGCTGGAAGGTTGCCAATAACAGTGACCGGGATATGTATTTTGCTATTGGCGGACATCCGACTTTCAATGTGCCGGTTCTTCCGGATACCAGAAGAAGTGATTACCACCTGACCTTCGACGGACAGGACAGCCTTACTTATCTTCTGCTTGATCCTGAAAGCGGCACTGCCAAAGCAGATGAGAAAGCAGTTCTTAAGCTGGAGAACGGCACCTGTCAAATTGATGACCACATGTTTGATCATGATGCGCTGGTATTTGACAACCAGATTACAAGGGCAGGCATTGCACTGCCAGATGGTACTCCTTATGTTGAGCTGCGCTGCGTAGGTTTCCCGAATTTCGGCATCTGGTCCGCATCCCAGGATGCCCCATTTGTCTGCCTGGAGCCCTGGATGGGACGCTGTGACGACTGCGGATTTACAGGAGAGCTTTCTCAGAAGCCCTTTATCAATCATCTGAAAATGGACGAGATGTTTGAGACAGCTTACACCATTGAAGTATTTTAAATCCCCTTCTTACAGCCTTCGGGATTTCCTCTGGATACTCTTTCTCATATAGCAATAAAGTCCTACCATCACTGCTGTGCCTGCAAACACAAACATCATTCCATATTGATGATATCCCTTTGCCAACAGTGTCTTCCGGCCCTTAAAGCTTCTGGATAAAGCCTGCAGCACAGCATAATGAAGGACATAGATAAGCATGGAATAGTCCTTTCCAACCCTTGCCAGTATCCTGGTCACAGTATTTTCCACATAAAAGTTCTGCCAGCCAATAAAGAGAAGGAAAACACATACTGCAAGTAAAATGGTTCCGGCATACTCATCCTCTGTTCCCAGGGCATTCATCTGCTCCAGCCACTTCTGCTCCATAAGTGCCATACTCCAGAAAACAGGAATACCGCACGCCAGCAATACCATTTTCTTCTTATCAAGAAATTTCAGAAGCGCTTCCTTCCGGAATCCAAACCAGCATCCCAGCCAGAAGAAGGGCAGGCCACAGTAAAGAAAATTCCTTGCATAATGAATATGGCAGTAATCTTCCCCCAGAAAAATCAGGGAGTAATTTCCTCTTATCAGATTACCCACAAGAAGTACCGGAATTGCCAGATATGCCATTTTCCATAAACCCAGACGATTTACAATACAAGCAATTATAAGCACATAAAGAAGCGCCTGAAGATACCACAGGTGTGGCACGATCGGGGAAAAATTCCACAGAAGAAAATCTTCCGGCACTCTCTCCTCCAGCCGCTCCGACAGCGCTGTTTTTATATTCTGTCTGGATGAAACAGCCAGACAAATTTCCCACAGCAGATAAAAAAGGTTTGCACTAACGGTGATTGTGAAAATTCTGCCAATCTGCTTCTTTTCCCTCCTGCCGGCGATTGTTTCAGGATAAAAGAAGCCTGTGATCATAAAAAATACAGGTACTGCAAAACGGCACAGAATCAAAAATGCATCTCCATTTTGTACCTCAAGCGGTTTATGGATTTCCACCACTGCAACTGCAGCCAGGCATTTCAAAATATCAATACACGTCCAACGTCTTTTTTTCATTTCCTCGTAACTCCAAAAAAACAATTCAAAAGGACCAACCATCTGTTCCCAGAAGGTCAGTCCCAAACTTACCAGATTCCCTTAAAATGTAAATTTATCTGCAAAGTAAGCATCCAGCTCATCAATCTTAATACGAACCTGCTCCATAGAATCACGGTCACGAACAGTTACCATACCATCTGTCTCGGAATCGAAATCATAGGTCACACAGAACGGAGTACCGATCTCATCCTGTCTTCTGTAACGTTTACCGATATTTCCACGATCATCAAACTCGCAGTTATATTTCTTGGATAACTGAGCGTAAATCTTCTCAGCACCCTCATTCAGCTTCTTGGAAAGCGGAAGCACACCGATCTTAACAGGTGCAAGTGCCGGATGGAAATGAAGAACTGTACGGACATCATTCTTCTCAGCGTCAAGAACTTCCTCATCATATGCGCTGCAAAGGAATGCCAGAACCACACGGTCAGCTCCAAGTGACGGCTCAATTACATATGGAATATATTTCTGCTTCTTCTCATCATCGAAGTAAGTAAGATCCTGTCCGGATACATTCTGATGCTGGGTAAGGTCGTAGTCAGTTCTGTCTGCGATTCCCCACAACTCGCCCCATCCGAATGGGAAAAGGAATTCAACATCAGTAGTAGCCTTACTGTAGAAGCTCAGTTCCTCCTGATCATGGTCACGATAACGTACTTCCTCGTCCTTCAGGCCAAGTGCATGAAGCCAGTTCAGGCAGAAGCTCTTCCAGTATGCAAACCACTCAAGGTCTGTGTCTGGCTCGCAGAAGAACTCAAGCTCCATCTGCTCGAACTCACGGGTACGGAATGTAAAGTTACCCGGTGTGATCTCGTTACGGAAGGATTTACCGATCTGGCCGATACCAAACGGAATCTTCTTACGGGATGTTCTCTGTACATTCTTAAAGTTTACAAAAATACCCTGTGCAGTCTCCGGTCTTAAATATACTGTATTCTTAGCATCCTCAGTTACACCCTGGAAGGTCTTGAACATCAGATTGAACTGACGGATATCTGTGAAATTATGCTTACCGCAGGAAGGACATGGAACATTATGCTCTTCGATGAAGTTCTTCATCTCTTCCTGGGACCATCCGTCTACAGAACTCTCCAACTCAATGCCATGCTCCTGGCTGTAGTCCTCGATGATCTTATCCGCACGGAAACGCTCATGGCACTCCTTGCAATCCATAAGCGGATCGGAAAAGCTTCCCAGATGTCCGGATGCGATCCAGGTCTGCGGGTTCATCAGGATCGCGCAGTCAACGCCAACATTATATGGAGACTCCTGAATGAATTTCTGCCACCATGCTCGCTTAACGTTATTCTTAAGCTCTACTCCAAGGTTACCATAGTCCCATGTATTAGCAAGACCGCCATAGATCTCAGAACCTGGGTAAACGAATCCCCTTGCTTTTGCCAGAGCAATAATCTTATCCATTGTTTTTTCCATGATATCTCTCCTCATTATTTAATAGATGAAAAAGTCTTTTACGATACATTATACTCGTTACATTTAATTTTGTAAAGTTGTAAAAGGGAATCACACCATAACCTCCAGAATCTGCAGGCTTTTGAACCTTTTATCTGTATTCCCTGCCACATAAGGCTGAATATGCCGCTCCAGCTCCCACAGCACCTCATCTGTCACCGTGAAGCTGTACAGCTTCGTCATAGGCGAGCTGACAATATATTGCATGGTATAAAGCGCTGCCGGTGAAATCCGCCGGGCAGTCCTCACTTCCTCTGCATCTGCCTTCTTCAGACAGTCACCCTCCAGAACTCCATGTGCGGCCTGGGAAAAGAACAGATTCTCTTTTTCTGTAAGCTCATCCCCGCAGCAGACACACCTGAAAAGCTCCGGCATAAGCCCCTGCTCTGTCATAGTCCGCAGCTCAAACACGCACCTTACCAGCCGGTCATCAATCTCAGGATTCAGAAGAGCCTTCACAGTGAGATAAAGAAGATTCATCATATTCTTCTCATCTGTGCCCTCTCTTCCGAAATAATCCGCCAGTTCCAGGAAATAATACCCATAATATACTCCTGGCTGTCTGGTGGCCAGTTCCACGAAATGATGAGTCACGGTCACCTGATTAAGATTATAACTACTGCGCCCCTCATACAGGGTAAAGTTCCCGAATACAAAGGGATTCGCAGCCGCTATGAATGGGCTGTTCTGCCTCCTGGCACCTTTGGCAAAGGCAGAAATCTTACCCCGTTCCCTGGTAAGAAGCACGATCCGCTTATCATACTCCCCCACAGGCTGGGCCGAAAGCACAATTCCCTGTACCGTGATCAGATCACTCATTTTCAGATTTCCTTCTTATCGTAACCAAAGTTCTTGATCATAAAATCGCTGTCCCGCCAGTCCTTCTTCACTTTTACCCAAAGCTTCAGATTCACCTTGGAATCCAGCATACGCTCCAGTTCAAATCTGGCATTACTGCCGATCTTCTTCAGCATGGCACCGCCTTTTCCGATAATGATACCCTTATGGGAATCCCTCTCGCAGATAATAGTAGCATCAATATCTACAATAGGATTTTTGCCCGGGCGCTCCTTCATCCTGTCAATGGCAACTGCGATTCCATGTGGTATCTCTGCATCCAGGGCATGAAGAGCTTTCTCGCGGATCACCTCTGCAACGATCTGGCGCTGTGGCTGGTCAGTTACAGTATCCTCGTCATAAAACATAGGACCATAAGGCAGATACTTCAGAATGCTGTCAATAATATCATCTGTATTCTGTCCGCGAAGAGCTGAACAAGGGATAATCTCGGCAAAATCACAAATCTTACGATAAGTATCAATTGCCGGAAGGATCTCTTCTCTTTTTACTGTATCAATTTTATTGATGATCAGAATAACAGGCACACCAACGCCCTGCAGCTGCTCTGCAATATGGCGCTCACCGGCACCAATGAAGGTAGACGGCTCAACCAGCCACATAATAGCGTCAACCTCTTTCAGAGTACGCTCTGCAACAGCTACCATATATTCTCCAAGCTTATTCTTCGCCTTATGGATACCAGGAGTATCCAGGAAAACGATCTGCCCTTTATCGCAGGTATAAACTGTCTGGATACGATTTCTGGTGGTCTGAGGCTTCTTAGAAGTAATGGCAATCTTCTGTCCGATCAGATGGTTCATCAGGGTAGACTTACCAACGTTAGGACGTCCTATAATTGCCACAAATCCGGATTTAAAATCTGGTGTCATTAAAATATTTCCTCTTCTTTCTTAATCAGTTCATTATTATCAACAGCTTACCAGCGGCTTTGTCTCCATAAATACATCCTTCGCCTTCTCGATGGCACTCTCACTTCCAACTACACAAAGCTGGTCATCAGAAAGAACTGCCTCGATCAGCGGAGCAAGTGCATGAATATCCTCAACAGTAGCATTCAGGATCTGGTCACGCTCCTTCTGCAGCATTTCCACAGTGAGGCCACGGAAATAAGCCATTCTGCCAAGTGCTCCCTGCGTCTGTGGCGTTCTTGGAACATCCTTTCCACTGATGGTTCCGATAATATATTTCGTCATCTCACGCTCATCCGCTGCGAAGGTGCGCACATATTCCGGCACTCCCTCATATACCTCAAGTGTACGGCTAAGATGAGGATCTCTGTAGGATACAAAGAAGCTCTCTCCACTTCTCTTAAATCCGCTCATACAGCCATATGCGCCGCCCTTTACGCGAAGATTGATCCACAGATAATCATAGCTTAAAGCCACCTTAAGGATCTCCAGCGCTCCTGTGTATGTGAAGCCCTTTTTCACAAAGTTACCTGTTCTTGCCACATACTGAACCTGTCCTGAGGTCTTGAAGCCCTCGTTCTTTTTCTCGCAGGTAATGGCAACCTCCGGAACTTGACAGCAGCTCTCCTTCAGGCTCTTCTTCAGAGAACAGCTTAAAGCCTTCAGCTGTTCCACGGACTCTTTCTCACCTGTGTAGCTTACCATGAAAGAATCCCGGCGAATGATCTCCGCCATGGCATTCTCAAGTCCTGCCACGATTTCGGCCTTTTTGTCCTGAAAATTCTTCTCCAGGTCCTCTATAAATTTATAATAACCAACACCAGCCATCTCATCCTGGAATCTCGCCATCGGAGAACCATAGGAAGCGCCGCGAAGCACTGCTGTCTGATGTCCTGAGCCTATCAGGGAAGCCTGTCCTCTGGACTTGAGCTCTGCAATAATTTCATAGAGACGCTTGGTATCTGTGATCTTAGAAGTATTCAGAATCTCTTCCATCATCTGGAAAAGGAAATCCATCTGAGGATAAAGTGCCTTTCCGCGAATAGTAAACATAGTACGGAATGCTTCCGGATCATCTGCCTTATCAAAAACATCCACACCACACTGAATACCGCCAGTTCTGGCGTTAGTCTCGTTAAACAGCTGACCGTATGTGTAATTCTCTGTATCCACATAACCAAGAACAGATTTCAAAAGTCCCAGATAATGGACTTTCTCTACAGCCATATCCTTGATTTCAAACATAACGTTCACATAACCGATTCCGTTGGTGCACACATCCTGATACAGGAACAGACTGTTATCTACCTGAAGCTCTTCATTGGAAAAGCCATTAACCTCTTTACGGATATCAGAGCGTTTCAGCATAGGAATACACTGAAGATCCTCCGGCTTCTCCTCTGATTCCTGATAAGCTTCAAGAGCTTTGGTCCTCTCGACCATTTCCTCCAGCTGCCTGTCTGAAAGACTGCTTCTGTAAGCCTCCAGCTTATCTGCCAGTTCCTTCTCACGCTGAGCGGCAAGCCCACGCTTCGGCACAAGTGTAAGGATCAGGCCATGTGTATTATCAAGAAGCCATTTCTGGATCAGCTTCTCGAAATAGCCCTCATTTACAGCCTCCTTTAATCTGTCATAAATAGACAAAAGCTGTACCTGGGAAAAAGCATTCTCGTCATCATAGAGCCAGCTTCCCATAATATCCAGTCCATACATCAGTCCCTTGGGGAACTGTCCGAAATCAGCCTCCCGATAGCGGAACTCCATATAATTAATGCCCGCAAGAATAGCCTTTTTGTCAATTCCATTTCGCACAATATCCTGAAGACAATTACGGATAACAGAAACAAATTTCTCCTTCTGAGATGTCTTCGCACCTTTTGCCACAATAGAGAAGAATGGCTGCAGAACACCATCACTGTAATCGCCATAAATGTCCTTACCGATGCCAGCATCCAGAAGAGCCTGCTTCAGTGGTGCTCCAGGTGCGCTGAGAAGAGCATAATCCAGCACATCAAAGGCCACGCCAAGAGTGCTGTCCATTGCATTTCCCACAACCATATTATAAGAAAGATACGTATTATCCTCTTCCTCCTCACTTTCGGAAACCGGATACTCGATCTGCAGCTCCTTCACCTGGGAAAATGCAGCCTGCTCTTTAATAGCAGAATCCACATCCAGCGCATCAAAGGCAGACAGATATTTCTCATCAATAAAACGAAGCTTCTCCTCCATATCCATATTTCCATAGAGGTAAATATAGCTGTTAGAGGGATGATAATAGGTGCGGTGGAAATCCAGGAACTCCTCATAAGAAAGCTCCGGAATATTCTCAGGATTACCGCCGGATTCCACGCCATAAGTATTATCCGGGAAAAGATTATTCATGATCTCTCTGTCCAGCACCTCATCAGGGGAAGAAAATGCCCCCTTCATCTCATTATATACAACACCATTATAGGTAAGAGGACCTTCCTTCTGCTCCAGATGGTAATTCCAGCCCTCCTGGCGGAAAATCTCCTCCTTCTGGTAAATGTTCGGGTAAAAAACCGCATCCAGATAAACGTGCATCAGATTCTGGAAATCCTGGTCATTACAGCTGGCTACCGGATAACAGGTCTTATCCGGATAAGTCATAGCATTCAGGAATGTATTCAATGAGCCCTTAACAAGCTCTACAAATGGATCCTTCAGCGGGAATTCCCGGGATCCGCACAGAACGCTGTGTTCCAATATGTGTGGAACACCAGTGCTGTTCTTCGGTGTAGTACGAAAGGCAATGGAGAAAACCTTATTCTCATCATCATTCTCGATAAGTACCAGCCTTGCTCCTGTCTTCTTATGGCGAACCAGATAGCCGGTGGAATGGATATCTGTCAACTTCTCCTGTTTCACAATCTCATATGCAGGAATATTTTCTTTCTTCATCTTTTCCTCCAAAGGTTCCGGAGCCTCTTTTTGCTCTTACAGGTACCGGAATCGTTTTTTTATTAACATATCCAGGGCTTCTGAAACTATGCCCGGATTTCATTCGTAACATTCATTATAACATTGCCCGCCTTGGAAGTGCAATAGAATTGAACGGGAAAATTTCCCATAAAGCAAGAAGGCCCGGCAGCTGCCAGACCTTCTTACATTATGCTTATGCATTTTTCTTATTATTTAATTTAGTTCTGCTCTTTACTTCATATTATGATTTACAAGTTATATCTTGTTATACAGTCATCCTGTTCTTTTGACTGTGCTATGATTCTATGCTAAAATATGCTGATAAAGGATCACAGGCAGAAGGCCTGAACTAAGAATAAAGGAGGTTGCTCTCATGTTTCTGAAGAAAACGCCTAAGCCAAAAGGCATTTATCTGGCAATCACAGAGTCCTATTATGATAAAGAGAAAAAGACTACCCGTCAGAAAACTATTATGGGCCTTGGATATCTTGATGCTCTTAAGGAAAAGTATCCGGATCCTATTGCCCACTTTGAACAGGTAGTAGCAGACATGAATCTGGAAAGAGAGAATAAGAAAAATTCTGTTGTATACGTAGATCAGACCACTGTCCTCTCCCCAGGAGAGCATGCATTAAAAAATACCGGATACGGAATTTTGAAGCAGCTATATAAGGAATTACAGCTTGATATTTTCTGGCGCACAAAAACCTGGAATCTTTCTCTTCCCTATAATATTGAAGAAGTGTTTCGGTATATGGTTCTTTCCCAGGCACTTTATCCTAATCTGCGCTGGATGGACTGTATAAATAGGGGATATTTTTTTAAAGAACCGGAGTTTCAGGAGCTCTCTTCCCTGAAATCTGCTGCCGGGATTATCTGGAATTATCAAAAGGAGCTTCAAAAGTGGATTTTCCAGCATTCCAGAGATTTATGGAACCGTGATTTCTCTGAAGTCTCTTTTTCTACACAGAAGCTTCCACTCGTTTTTCAAGAAAAGCTGCAAATAGATTTTCTTGCAGACCATAACAGGATTCCAGCCTTTTTCAGTATTTCCAGCTGTGGTATTTCGTTGAACCAATCTATTTCTAACATGAAGCAGGTGACAAATCGGCTTCTGAAGGATGATTTGGAGTTTGCTGTAACTGATTGTGATAATAGTGACTTCGGTCTATGGCTCCAGAACCGGCTGTTTCTGGAATGCTCTCAGGAGGCTGACTGGAATGAGAATAACGTAGGAGGTTTCTGTGTTACCGGCTTTACCGCTTATGTTCTCCTGGAAACCCTTCGTCACAAACTGGACTTCCGCTTTTCCAGAAATGATATCTGCGCTTCATTACAGCAGTATAACTGTGTGCAAATTGCCGGAAACATTTATCAATTTACATATTTTGACCAGATCCTCGAAGCATGTGAGAATGCCCTGGGGTTAGAACTGCATAACAAATACCGCAGTCAGCTCCAGATCAGGAGACTGCTGCGGTATTAGGATAATGTTTATTAATCTTTATTTATTACTTTTTATTTCTGTTTATCTTCCGTCCTCCAGACTACCCTCTCCCGGGAAGTGAAGTTCATACATTTCCCGGGCAGCTCTGGTAACGATTCCCAACTCTTCCTCCAGATTCAGATTCTGGGGAAGCTCTACTGCGGTATGGTAAATATCTGCTTTCAGCTTATTCTTCGCCTGCTCACTGCTTATCTTCATAATGCCGAACAAGGTGCTGTTATATGACTTATCAGATTCACTAAGCTCCATATAGGTTTTTACCATATGGCAGCATTCTCTGTAAAGCATATCCTCATAATCTCTGCCTCTGCTACGGACCTCCTGGAATTTCATCTTATCCAGCTGCTTCAGGATCTCCTTCCTGCCTCCACGAAGGCCAAGGAAACGCTTACCATTGTCCCTGTTAAACTCCATCAGCATCCACAGAGCAATAAATCCATCAGCACGTACATCTCCTCCAAGCTCGGATTTATCCTGGTAACGGATGTCCCAAAGCTCCTTGCGGATCTGATTCAGCTCCGGCTCCTCTCCTGCTTCAATGGACATATTCAAAAGCGCCAGACGCTTCGCCGGATCTGATTCTCTGTAGTATTGTGTAATAGTTGGGGTATCCATATTATTCTGCCACTCCTTTATGCTTCTTCGTAGGTAAGCTCTGTCTCTGCCATATTAAGAGCCTCCTCAATTACCTTATCCATATCCATATAGCGATACATACCAAGACGTCCACCGAAGAGCACATTCTTCTCTTCCAGTGCCAGGCGCTCATATTTGTCAAAAAGTTCATTATTCTTAGGATCATTAATAGGATAATAAGGCTCCTTGCCCTTCTCCCAGGATGCCGGATATTCTCTGGTGATAACTGTCTTTGGCTGTGTACCGAACTCAAAATGCTTGTGCTCAATGATTCTGGTATATGGCACCTCATAATCTGTATAGTTCACAACTGCATTTCCCTGATAATTGCCCATATCCAGAACCTCTGTCTCAAAACGCAGGGAACGGTATTCCAATTCACCATAGCAATAATCATAAAATTCATCGATCATACCTGTAAACAGGATCTTATCTGCCTGTGAGGTAAGCTCCTCTCTGTTGGCAAAGAAATCTGTCTTCAGACATACCTGCACACCCTCAAGAAGCTTCTTGATGATGCGTGTATAGCCGCCTTTAGGAATACCCTGGTATGGATCCTTGAAATAGTTGTTATCATAGGTGTAGCGAAGAGGAAGTCTCTTTATGATAAATGACGGAAGCTCCTTACACTCTCTTCCCCACTGCTTACGTGTATATCCCTCAACCAGCTTCTCGTAAACATCCTGTCCAACCAGAGCCAGTGCCTGCTCCTCCAGATTCTTCGGATGTGTGATATGCATACGGCTGATCTGCTCCTGGACCTTCGCCTTGGCCTCTGCCGGTGTGCGCACACCCCACAGCTGGTGGAAGGTATTCATATTAAATGGAAGATTGTACAGCTCATCCTTATACACTGCGATAGGTGAGTTCACAAAATGATTAAACTCTGTAAATTGATTCACATAGTCCCAGACTTCCTTATTAGAAGTATGGAAAATATGTGCTCCATACTTGTGAACCTGGATATCCTCTACTTCTTCTGTGTAAATATTTCCACCGATATGGTCACGTTTGTCGATCACCAGGCAGGTTTTCCCCTTTCTGGTGGCTTCATGGGCAAATACAGCTCCAAAAAGTCCTGCTCCTACGATCAGATAATCATATTTCTTCATCTTATGTTGCCCCTTTCTGTTATGGGAACAGTAGCTGTTCCGAAATATCAGCTGTTCCCGGCTAAAGATGTTATTATTATAACAAATTTTCTGAAAAAAAGGTAGCCCTTTCCATGTAAGGACTACCTTTTTTATAAAACTTTTATATATTACTTACCAGCCACCCGGTCGAATTCCTCTGTAATTTCTCTGGAAGGTGCCTTCGTAACAAGACTTACAAGCACGATCATCAAAAGACTAAGCAGGAAACCAATTGCCAAGGAATAAAGCCCTGTATAGGATCCCAGCGTCTGGCCCTTTGCCAGCGGAATGTAGTCCCAGATAATAACAGTAAGTCCACCTGTAACCATACCGGCAATCGCACCCGGAAGATTAGTCCGTCTCCAGAACAGAGACATTACTACGATTGGTCCGAATGCAGCTCCAAGCCCCGCCCAGGCATTAGAAACAAGTCCCATAATACTGCTGTTAGGATTCCACGCAATCACAAATGCAATTACAGCAATCACAATAACCGTAATACGACTCACTTTCAAAATCTCCTTAGAATCAGCATCCTTCTTAATAAAGCTGTGATACAGATCCTCGGATACAGCTGAAGCAGTTACCAGCAGCTGTGAATCTGCTGTAGACATAATTGCTGCAAGAATTCCGCAGAGGAACAGACCTCCGATAAATGGAAGCGCAAGCTCTGAAGTAAACACTTTACGGATCATCTCAATAAATACGCTCTCAGAAGAGGCTGCTCCATTCTCTCCCAGAATGACAGGAAGTAAATATGCCCTTCCGATAACTGCAATAGCAAAAGCCGCTGTCAGTGAGAGAAGATCCCAGATGATAGCAATCGCCCAGGATTTTTTCAACTCTTTTTCATTCTTAACTGCCATAAATCTTACCAGTACATGGGGCATTCCACAGTATCCGAATCCCCATGCCAGCTGTGAAAAAATTTCAATAAATGTATAAGGTCTGTCTCCATTCATAAAGGGATTCAGGTATGCACTTGCACCACCGGTCACACCACTTTGTGAAATCAAATCTGTAAGATTGCCCGGAAGCAGGAAATATGCTGCCAGCGGCACTACAAGAAGTCCAATAAGCATCAGAGTACCTTGTACAAAGTCTGTTACACACACTGCCATGAAGCCACCCATAAAAGTATAACAAAGAATTACTGCTGCTCCTATAGCCAATGCAATATGATAGTCAAGCCCAAACACTGTATTAAATAGTTTACCGCCTGCTGCCAATGCAGATGCTGTATAGACCAGGAAAAAGATTACGATCACAACAGATGAAATCAGAAGCAAAATCTTTTTCTTGTCACGATAACGATTCTCAAAGAAAGCCGGAATCGTCATGGAGTTATTCGCCACGATCGTATATTTACGAAGCCTTCCGGAAATACACACCCAATTAAGAACCGTTCCGATAAAAAGTCCTACTGCAATCCAGATTTGTCCGGATCCAAAGGAATAAATTGCTCCGGGAAGCCCCATCAGAAGCCATCCGCTCATATCAGAAGCTTGTGCAGAAAGTGCTGCCACCCATCCATTCAGTCCTCGTCCTCCAAGGAAATAATCCTCTGAACTTGAAGTCTTTTTCATGTAAACCACGCCAATGACAATCATCATTGCGAGATAGAACACAAAAGCGATCAGAATCATACCTGTTGTACCACTCAATTTTTTCTCCTCCTCTGTGATAAAATAACACATTTAACACTTTACCACAGAAGAGCATGAAAGTGCAAGAAAAATTAATAATTTTTTTCTTTTTTCAGATAAACATTCTTAATATACCACAAAGCCTTCTTCTCACCCTTGTCATTCAGAATGCGGAGCAGCCCCTCCAGCTCCTTCTTGGTCTGTGGATGTACGAACCACAGCTTTGGTTTGCTTCTCAGAAAGTATTCCAAGGGCTGATGATGATCGTATGCATCTCCAAGATAGGTCCGTGATGCGCTGATCCTGTCCATTACCATCTCCGCAACGTATTTACGCGGCATTTTCGCCCCCATGATCACACGCTCCGGATCATTTATGGAATAGTCTACCCAATGCTCATAATGATGCTTATTGCGCCCCTTATGATGCAGCCATGCTGTTGAAACGCCGGTATCCTCACGCTCTGCGTTATTAGGGCTTCTGTTTCCCTGATAATATTTACATCCCACCAGAAATTCTGACGGAGTATACTTAGACAGATCATGGAGAAGGCCCTGCTTATAAAGTCCGATCTTAAAGCAGTAATGCATAACCATAAGCTTATGTCTTGTAATTGTTTTAAAGTGAAGCCACGGGTGCATTCTCACCGGACCTCCTTTCTGCTTCCTTCTTTTTTACTTTATGCTTCTTCTCGGGAACTGGCTTCTTAACGCCCTGAAGCACAACCACAGTACGCGGTCCCACCTCTACAGCACGCTCATAAACCGGCCCGTTCTCTCCATAGAAGCCATCACAGGTCAGATCACCTGTGTCCATGATTTTCTTCCACTCCATCCCCTCAGGCAGGTTAGGAAGAGCCATGTTTCTGATTTCCCAGTGGAAGTTATAGCCCACATAAAGGAAATCATCCTCACCGCCATCCGGCAGCTGTGCATATTCACCACACAGCATCATACCGATCATACGGCTGGTATTTTCTGTATTACAGAACCATGCACGCTCGCCATGGAAAGACAGATCCGGAAAACCTTTTCCCAGGTAATCCGCTTCCTTCATGCTCTCCTTCATATGCAGAACAGGATGGGCTTTACGAAGAGCCACCGCCTTTTTCACAAAAGCCAGAATGCTGGCATTTCTCCTTTGTCCCTTCCAGTCAATCCATCCGATAGAATTATCCTGGCAGTATGCATTATTATTTCCATCCTGGGAATTACCTATCTCATCTCCACCGTAGATCATAGGCACTCCCTGGGAAAAAAGCAGCATTGCAAAGGCAGCCCTCATCTGCCGCTCTCTCATCTGACGTATCCACTGCTTCCGGCTTGGTCCCTCAATACCACAGTTCCATGAATAATTATAGCTGCAGCCATCATTATTCCCCTCACCATTGGCCTCATTATGCTTGTAATTATAAGATACAAGGTCATTCAGGGTAAAGCCATCCTGACAGGTAATATAATTGATCACACCATGATCATCCGGATTATGGCGGAGCCTGTACTGTACTGCCGGAACCATGTCTTCATCACTTTTGAGGAATCTGCGCATATCCTGAAGGAAGCCCAGATTATATTCAGCGAAGCAGCGCTGTCCCGGTCTGCGGTTTTTATAGAGCGCATCTGTATCCATTCCATCTGCCATGATCATAGTTCCAAAAAGCAGTCCGTCCTTCAGGATCAGGTCAAGAGGTGCTCCCGCTCCAAGCACATGGAAGCCATCCACATGATAATTCTGCTTCCAGCACTGTAAAGCCCTCAGAGCCATAAGTGGATTAACATCTGCCGGAAAAAACATCTCCATGATACAACCGATTCCTGCCTTATGGAATGCCTTGATCATATCACAGAATTCCCTGTGAGGATCCCTGGTGGCACAGTATGCGCTTTTTGGCGCAAAATAAAGGCCGTTTCCATATCCCCAGTAATTTATCCCGTTCTTCTTACTCTTCTGGGAAACAAGGCCCTCCGCTTCCTCCTGTCTGGTTACTTCCATAAATTCATAGGCTGGCATAAGCTCCACTGTATTGATTCCCAACTCCTGCAGATATGGGATCATCTGCGTAAGTCCCTGGAAGGTTCCCCTGATTCCTGCCGGCAGCTTCGCCTGTCTGGTATATCCACGCACATGAAGCTTATAAAGGATCATATCTCCAAATCCCGTCTCCGGTGCTTTCTCATCCTCCCAGTCGTATCTGTCTCCAGACCAGAAGCCGCAGCGCACCTTGTGAGGATCTTCATCCCATGGAGCTCCGAACTTCTCTCTTCCAATGATCCTGCTGGCACAAGGATCCAGGCAGATTTCCCCATCTATCCGGAAATTGTATTCCAGGTTAGTCACATTTAACCGCTTCATAAAGACAGAAAAAATTCTTCCCGTCCGGTATTTCCCGTCAAGAAGAAGCTCATAAAAGGGTTCCTTCCCTCTCTTTCTGTAAAGAAGCAGGTAAACCTGTGAATCCTCCTCTGCTTCTATTGCAAAATTATATCCATCTGCCATCTGGCTCACCCCAAGCAAAAGGGGATAGCCTGGCGTCACAACCACTCTTTTATTTCCCGGTATTGCCACTTTATAAGACCTCCTGTCTTTATCTGATATCCTGTCCTCAACTGTCTCTGCAAATTCTTCATATAATATCAGCTGTCCCGTAATTTCTGTCACACAGGGACAATCTGAGGATTATAAATTCAGCTCCAGCTCTACAGGACAGTGGTCAGAACCCATAATATCGCTGTGGATTCTGGCGCCCTTAAGCTTCTCCTTAAGTGACGGAGAAGTAAGAAAATAGTCAATCCGCCATCCTGCATTCTTCTCTCTGGCCTTAAACCGATAGGACCACCAGGAATAAGCGCCCTCAAGTTCCGGGTAAAAATATCGGAAAGTATCAATAAAGCCTGCTTCCAGCATTCTGGAAAAACATGCACGTTCCTCATCAGTAAAGCCTGCATTCATTCGGTTCGTCTTAGGATTCTTCAGGTCGATCTCCTGATGTGCTACATTCAGGTCTCCACAACAGATCACAGGCTTCTTCTCCTGAAGCTTCAGCAGATATGCCAGGAAATCCTTTTCCCATTCCATGCGATACTCCAGCCTTCTGAGCTCAGATTGGGAATTAGGTGTATATACAGTAACAAGATAAAACTCATCCAGTTCCACTGTGATCACACGGCCTTCCTTGTCATGCTCTTCTATTCCCAGTCCGTAGCTCACGGACAGAGGCTCTCTCCTGGTAAAAACAGCTGTTCCTGAGTATCCCTTGCGGTTAGCATAATTCCAATACTGATGATAGCCCGGAAGCTCCAGCTTCACCTGGTTCTCCTGGCATTTCGTTTCCTGCAGACAGAAAATATCCGCGTCCAGCTTCGCAAAGCTTTCTTCAAAGCCTTTGGTTATACATGCGCGGATTCCATTTACATTCCATGATACAAGCTTCATGTCGTTCTCCATTCTGTATAGTTTATACCTGTTCTTCATTATAACACATATTTCCCTATTCACAAAACCTTATTTTTCTGGTACAATCTAAATATTACCCGGGCATATAGTTTCCGGAAGATAAAGCGAGGTATTATAATGAGTGATTTAGATATGAACAATTCCTGCGGAAGCTGTGACAGCAGTTCCTCCTGCAGTGGTTCTGACTGCTCTACATGTGGCGGCTGCAGCACAGATGCTGACCAGCACAGCACCATTACTCTTACCATGGAGGATGATACTGAGGTAGAATGCGCTATCCTTACTATTTTCCCTGTAGATGGCAAGGAGTATATTGCACTTCTTCCTCTTGATGAGGATGGACAGAACCATGATGGTGAGGTTTATCTCTATGCTTTCGCCCATACAGCAGAGGGCTCTCCTATGCTTTCCAATATTGAGGACGATGATGAGTATAATAAAGCTGCTATTGCCTTTGACACTGTTTTACAGAATGCACGCGAGGCAGAAGCTGCTGGCGAGCCATTAGAATAATCCAGTTGAAAAAGCAGGTATCTGTGAATTTTTTCACATTTACCTGCTTTTATCTTTGTTCTTTATATTTATTACTTTTTATATTTGCTGCTTTTGTATCTGCTTATTTCGTTGTACTTCCAAGTCCGCCATTTCTTACATCTGTCACATCGTCATCTACGGTAATTCCGTATTCCACGAAAATCCCCTGCATGAATCCTGTATCAGCCTTTAACTCTACTACTTTATTCTCATTAGTATCGTTAGTAAGTTTTGCAAAAATATGGCCTTCATTATCAGAATAGAAATAATCGCTGTCAATAATTCCTACAGTATTGTTCAGCTGCAGGCGGAACTTAAATCCCAGTCCGCTTCTTGGATAACATTTCAGCACCCACTCCTGATCCATCTCCACACGGATTCCGGTAGGAATCTTGATCGTCTCTCCTGGCTGAACAACGAAATCAACCGGGGAAAAGAAGTCGTAGCCAGCACTTCCGGCTGTAGCCCGTCTTGGAAGACGGATATTTTCATAAATTTTCTCTGCATCTTCAGTAGCGGCATTCTCAAATGTATCCTTCCAATCTGCCACAAAACGTTCTTTGCTAACTTTATGAAATTTCGCGATTCTCTTCATTTTTTCTCCTCTAAAGTCAAAAGATGCCGGGCATTCCAGTCCGGCATCCTGAATTTTTATTCTTATTTAGTCTCTGTCGGAACATCCTTGATGCTGAAGCTGATTCTTCCCATCTTATCCTTTCCAAGGCAGACAACTGTTACTTTATCACCAAGAGTAAGAACATCCTCTACACGGTTGATTCTCTCCTTGCAGATCTTAGAAATATGAACCATTCCCTCTTTGCCAGGTGCGAACTCAACAAATGCGCCAAACTCTTTGATACTTACAACATGTCCTGTAAGGATCTGTCCCTGCTCAAAGTCAGAAGCAATGATCTCAACCATGCGTTTTGCTTCCTGCATGTTCTTAGCATCTACACCGCAGATAGATACTGCACCTTCATCTGTAATGTCGATCTTAACGCCTGTACGCTCAATGATGGTGTTGATTGTCTTACCTCTCTGTCCGACAACATCACCGATCTTCTGAGGATCAATCTGGATCTGGATGATCTTCGGAGCATATTTACCAACAGTTGTACGCGGAGCCGGAATACATTTCTCAATAACCTCATTAAGGATGTACTCTCTTGCTTCCTTAGTACGTCTGATTGCTTCCTCTACGATCTGTCTTGTAAGACCGTGGATCTTAATATCCATCTGGATAGCTGTAATACCGTCATGAGTTCCGGCTACCTTGAAGTCCATATCGCCAAAGAAATCCTCAAGTCCCTGGATATCTGTGAGGACGATATAATCATCATCAGTATCACCTGTAACCAGACCACAGGAAATACCAGCAACAGGTTTCTTGATCGGTACACCAGCTGCCTCAAGAGACATGGTAGATGCACAGATACTTGCCTGGGAAGTAGATCCGTTGGACTCAAAGGTCTCAGATACAGTACGGATTGCATATGGGAACTCCTCTACGCTTGGAAGCACCGGTACAAGTGCTCTCTCAGCAAGCGCTCCGTGACCGATCTCACGACGTCCCGGTCCTCTGGATGGCTTTGTCTCACCTACAGAATAGGACGGGAAATTGTAATGATGCATATATCTCTTGCTTGTCTCGAACTCATCAAGTCCGTCAATTCTCTGAGCCTCTGCAAGAGGTGCCAGAGTAGTGATGGTGCAGATCTGAGTCTGTCCACGGGTAAACATAGCAGAGCCATGTACTCTCGGGATAATGTCAACTTCTGCTGCCAGAGGACGGATCTGTGTGATAGCACGGCCATCCGGACGCTTGTGATCCTTCAGGATCATCTTACGAACAGTCTTCTTCTGATACTGGTAAACAGCCTCACCAAGAACTGCAAGCCACTCTTCTTTCTCTGCGAAGGCTTCTTTCAGCTTCTCTGTTACAGCTGCAATATTATTCTCTCTTGTCTGCTTGTCATCAGAGAATACAGCAACCTCCATCTCTTCCGGAGGAACGATTTCTTTGATAGCATCAAACAGCTCCTGTGGAACTGCACAGGACTCATAGCTATGTTTCTCTTTACCGCAATCAGCAACAATCTGGTCGAAGAATTTAATGATTTCCTGGTTTACTTCATGTGCTTTATAAATAGCCTCGATCATCTGATCCTCCGGAACCTCGTTGGCACCAGCCTCGATCATGATAACCTTATCTCTTGTGGAAGCAACTGTCAGCTGAAGGTCAGAAATATCCTTCTG
>CAKRVL010000042.1 GCA_934408705.1 uncultured Blautia sp.
ATATCATGTAAATATATAATCTCTAAAAACTAGTGATTTTACATTAAATAATCTTCGACATGGATAGATTATATAACTTGCACCTCAAAAAGTCAAGGATAATTAAATTTGTGTAATAAAAAAATACCACATGAAAAAAAGGCTTTATTAAATGTAGGTTTTCGTGTATGATAGTTGTGATAAAGTATGTTATACCAGAAGGGAGAGAACCAAATGGGTATTCTGATTCGAGGCGGACGTGTTGTTGACGCGGCCACCCAGATGGATAAAGTTACAGATGTTTATCTGGATGACGGCGTGATCCAGGAAGTTGGAGACAAGCTGAAGGTTAAGGATAAGGATGACAGTATTATAGATGCGAAGGGGCTGGTGGTTATGCCCGGTCTTGTGGATCTTCACGTACATTTTCGTGATCCGGGACAGACTGAGAAGGAAGATATCGAAAGCGGCTCTCATGCAGCTGCAAGAGGCGGTGTGACTACAGCAGTGGCAATGCCAAATACCGCTCCGGTAATTGACAGCCCTGATCGTGCAAATTATGTGAAAAATAAGGCTGCGCAGGTATCACCGATCCATGTGCTTCAGGCAGGAGCTATGACGAAGGGTGAGCTTGGAGAAGAGCTTTCCGATATAGCAGGTATGGCTGCGGCCGGAGTTCCGGCTCTTTCTGAAGACGGCAAGTCCGTTATGAAGGCAAGTCTTTGCAAGAAAGCTATGGAAGAAGCGGTAAAAGCAGGCCTTCCTATTTTAGACCACTGTGAGGATATGACTCTTCGCGGAAATGGTTGTATGAATGATGATGAGAATGCGAAACGCCTTGGCCTTCCTGGAATTTGTAATTCCACTGAGGATACCATTGCAGCAAGAGATTCTCTTCTTGCCATTGAGACAGGGGCGAAGCTGCATCTCTGCCATTGCTCTACCAGAGGCGTTGCCATTATGATGAAAATGTTACAGGCAGAAGGCATTGAAAATGTAACAGCCGAGGTCTGCCCTCATCATTTTATTCTCACATCCGATGATATCGAAAGAGACGATCCCAATTACAAAATGAATCCTCCTCTTCGTACCAGGAAGGATGTGGATGCACTGATCGAAGGCCTGAAGGAAGGTTATATCCAGGTAATCAGTACAGACCATGCTCCCCATACCCAGAAGGATAAATCCGGTTCCATGCGTACAGCAGCATTTGGAATCGTAGGAATTGAGACCAGCTTTGCACTTAGCTATACAGCTCTTGTGGAAACAGGAATCCTGACTCTTTCCCAGCTTGTGGAGAAGATGAGCTATAATCCGGCTCAGATTCTGAACCTGTCATGTGGAACTATTCAGAAGGGACATCCTGCAGATGTGGTGATCGCAGACATTAATAAGTCATACACGATTCGCAAGGCAGATTTTGTTTCCAAGGGTAAGAATACACCTTTTGAAGGCAAAGAAGTGAAGGGTAAGATCCTGTACACTATCTGTGATGGCAAGCTTGTATACAAGGATTCAGCAGTAAAATAAATTATAACTATAATTCAGGAGGAAACATCCATGATCAATAAACTTATTACCAACATCAAAAAAACAGGAGCACCTATCGTAGTGGGACTGGATCCAATGCTGAACTACATTCCGAAGCATATTCAGGATGCAGCTTTCAAGGAGTTCGGTGAGACATTAGAGGGAGCAGCAGAGGCAATCTGGCAGTATAACAAAGGCATTGTAGATGCTACATATGACCTGATCCCGGCTGTAAAGCCACAGATCGCTATGTATGAGCAGTTTGGAATTCCGGGACTTGCCGCTTATAAGCGTACTGTTGATTACTGTAAGGAAAAAGGTCTTGTAGTGATCGGAGATATTAAACGTGGCGATATAGGTTCCACATCTGCAGCATATGCTACAGGACATCTTGGAAAAATCCAGGTAGGAAGCAAGACATATGTACCGTTTGATGAGGATTTTGCAACCGTGAACCCATACCTTGGAACAGACGGTGTGAAGCCATTTATGGATGTGTGCAGGGAAGAGAAAAGAGGAATTTTCGTATTAGTTAAAACATCTAATCCATCCAGTGGAGAATTCCAGGACAGAATTATTGAGGGACGTCCTCTTTATGAGTGGGTTGGTGAGAAGGTTGCCCAGTGGGGTGATGAGCTTATGGGTGATGACTACAGCTATGTAGGTGCTGTTGTAGGTGCTACTTATCCGGAAATGGGCAAGGTGTTAAGAAAGCTTATGCCGAAGACCTTTATTCTGGTACCGGGATATGGTGCACAGGGCGGCAAGGGTGCTGATCTTGTACATTTCTTTAACAAAGATGGTCTTGGTGCAATCGTAAACTCCTCCAGAGGAATCATTGCAGCTTACAAGCAGGATAAATATTCACAGTTTGGTGAGGCTAACTATGCAGATGCTTCCCGTCAGGCAGTAAAGGATATGATCCTGGACATCAGCACTGCTCTCGAGAACCGCTAGGAGGAAGAAAATGGGCACAAAGGTAAAAGAAACCTGTACTATTATCAGTCAGGAATGTATCGGAAAAGATATTTACAGTATGTGGCTTCAGACAAAGACAATTGCAGGAAATGCTAAGCCGGGACAGTTTGTTTCTGTTTATACACAGGATGGTGGCAAGCTGCTTCCTCGTCCTATCAGTCTTTGTGAGATCGACAGGGAAAAGGGAGCACTTCGCCTTGTTTACCGAGTGACTGGTCCTAAGACCGGTACAGAGGGCTTTTCCAGGCTGACTGCAGGAGATCAGCTTGAGCTTCTCGGACCTCTTGGAAATGGTTTTCCTATGGAAGAGGCAGCTGGCAAAAAGGTATTCCTTATGGGTGGTGGAATTGGTGTGCCGCCTATGCTTGAGACAATGAAGCAGTTGAATGCTGAGAAAATAGCAGTTCTTGGATATCGTGATGAACTGTTTTTAGAAGATGAATTTAGTAAAAACGGCAAGGTATATATTGCGACAGAGGATGGTTCTGCCGGAACTAAAGGAAATGTTATGGATGCCATCCATGAGAATGGCCTGGAGGCAGATGTGATCTTTGCCTGTGGACCTAAGCCTATGCTTCGTGCAATCAAGGCATATGCTCTTGAAAAGGGAATCCCCTGTTGGATTTCCATGGAAGAACGTATGGCATGTGGAATTGGTGCCTGTCTTGGATGCGTGTGCCAGTCCACAGAGGTTGATGATCATTCTCATGTACACAATAAGCGTGTGTGTAAAGACGGTCCGGTGTTCAGAAGTACGGAGGTAGAATTATGAGCAATATGAGCGTAAATCTTGCGGGAGTTACACTTAAGAACCCGGTAATGACTGCTTCCGGAACTTTTGGTTCCGGTGCGGAATACAGTGAATTTGTAGATTTGAATAACCTTGGAGCAGTAGTAACAAAGGGCGTGGCAAATGTGCCGTGGTCAGGTAATCCTACTCCCCGCGTTGCCGAGACAACAGGCGGTATGTTGAATGCTATTGGTCTTCAGAATCCTGGAATCGATGTTTTCTGTGAGAGAGACATTCCTTTTTTGAAGAAGTATGATACCAAAATTATTGTAAATGTGTGCGGAAGAACCACAGAGGATTACTGCGAAGTTGTTGAACGTCTGGCAAATGAGCCTGTAGATATGCTGGAGATCAATGTATCCTGCCCAAATGTAAAAGAGGGTGGAATTGCCTTTGGTCAGAATCCTAAGGCGTTGGAGGCTATCACAAAGGAAGTAAAAAAATATGCCAGACAGCCGGTCATTATGAAGCTGAGCCCTAATGTAACAGACATCACTGAGATGGCCCGGGCAGCAGAGGCAGGTGGTGCAGATGTGGTTTCCCTGATCAATACTATTACCGGAATGAAGATCGATATCAATCGCAGGACATTTGCCCTTGCAAATAAAACCGGCGGAATGTCCGGTCCGGCAGTGAAGCCTGTGGCAGTACGTATGGTTTACCAGGTTGCAAATGCTGTGAAGATTCCGATCATCGGAATGGGCGGAATCGCAAGTGCAGAGGATGCTCTTGAATTTATTATGGCAGGTGCAACAGCAGTATCTGTGGGAACAGCAAACTTTATCAATCCTTACACCACCCAGGAGGTTGTGGATGGTATGGCTGCATTCCTTGAGAGACAGAAGGTAGAAGATATTAATGAACTGATCGGTTGTGTTTTATAAAACAGAAATTATGGCCTTGGAAAAGAGTTTTTGACCATACCCTGATTTTGTGATACTATAGAAGAAATATGCAGTGTATCCTGTCTTTTGCAGAGAGGATACCTGCACTGATAAAATAAAGACACAGCCCTTATAACAGGAGGATAAAGATGGAACAGTATAAACAGGAATTTATTGAGTTTATGATCGATTGCAATGTGCTTAAATTTGGAGACTTTACAACCAAATCCGGAAGAAAAACTCCGTTTTTTGTAAATACAGGTTTTTATCGTACAGGAGCACAGCTCAGAAGATTGGGACAGTACTATGCGAAGGCAATTGAGAGCAAATTTGGTCTGGATTTCGACGTGCTTTTCGGACCTGCATATAAGGGAATCCCACTGACAGTTGCTGCTACAATGGCAATCAGCGAAGAATATGGCAAGGATATCCGTTACTGCTCTAACCGTAAAGAGGTAAAGGATCACGGAGATAAGGGAATCCTTCTTGGAAGCCCGATGGGAGACGGAGATAAGGTTGTGATCATCGAGGATGTTACTACTGCAGGAACATCTATTCAGGAGACTCTGCCTATCATTAAAGCACAGGGTGATGTATCCCCTATCGGTCTTGTTGTATCTGTAGACCGTATGGAGCGCGGCCAGGGAACAAAGAGTGCATTAAAAGAAATCGAAGAGAAATATGGTTTGCAGACAACTGCCATTGTAACCATGGCAGAGGTAGTAGAGCATCTCTATAATAAAGAATATAAAGGCAAAGTTATCATCGATGATACCTTAAAGGCTGCTATTGATGCATACTACGAGCAGTATGGTGCAGAATAATCCCAGGGCTTTGAAGAGCGCTGACAGCAGCGAATTGTAAAAGGAGGAAATGCTGATGAGCGAAAGGCTTTATAAGATTATATCAGGCGTGGGAGCCGGAAGTATTGCACTTGGGATCATCACACTGGTAACTGGTGTGACAACCGGTATTCTCATGATCGTGAACGGAGCCAGACTTCTGAAGGGCAAATCCGATATGATGATTTAAGGGGATATTTTTTTGAAAAAGGAAACGAAAGCTTTGATCCGCCATATGGGAGTCCTGTTATTCGTTGTTTATGTGATACTTCTGATCTATTTTCTGTTTTTTGCAGAGGAATATGGCAGAGTGGCGCAGGCTGAGCAGGTGTATAGGTACAATCTGGTGCCTTTTGTGGAGATCAGAAGGTTCTGGAAATATCGGGAGCAGCTGGGAATGTTTGCAGTATTTTCCAATATTTTCGGAAACGTGATAGGTTTCCTACCTTTCGGGTTTATCCTTCCGGTTATTTTCAGAAGAATGAACAATGGTTTCCTTATCTGCATATCAGGATTTATTCTGAGTCTGACTGTGGAAGTGATTCAGCTTGTCACGAAGGTCGGATGCTTTGATGTGGATGATATGATATTGAACACCCTGGGGGCAGCCTTGGGGTATGTTCTTTTTCTTATCTGTAATCATATTTGGCGGTGTCTGCGCAGGCAGAAGTGACCGTTTAGGAGAAGATTCCATTATGGCAAGAAGATATAGATATTCATTTACAAAGAAAAAAGAAGCAAAAAAAGGGAAGCTGTCTGCCAGTTTGGCGGCAGCGTCCTTTTTGTTGTTTATAACGGCTATTATCCTGGCATATTTTTTGGATAGCAGCCTTGGATTTATTGTGGGAGGAGTGAGCCTGTTCGCCACACTTCTTTCAATATATGGGTTTATTATGGGACTGCTCAGCTTTTCAGAGGAGGGCAGAAGCCATAAGACAAGTATTATAGGCTCTATGACTAATGGGCTGATCCTGGTCGTGTGGATCGGGGTATATCTGACGGGATTATAGAAAGGAAGATTACTATGGATGAGCGTTTGAAAAAACAGTTGGATTTCATCCTGGAAGTGGATAAAGTAAAAAATATTATGCGTCAGACCTATCTGGCAGATGGGAAACGTAAGGAAAATGACGCAGAGCATTCCTGGCACCTGGCACTTATGGCTGTGCTTCTGAAGGAATATGCGCCGGAGGAGGTTGATCTTTCCAAGGTTATTCCTATGGTTCTGATCCATGATCTGGTGGAAATTGATGCAGGAGATACCTATGCGTATGATGCTGCAGGCGCGGCTACTCAGCATGACAGAGAGCAGGTGGCTGCACAGCGGATCTACGGACTTCTTCCGGAGGATCAGGGAAAATGGCTGCGGAGTTTGTGGGAAGAGTTCGAGGCTTACGAGACACCAGAAGCAAAATATGCGCACATGCTGGATAACAGCCAGCCATTATTCCTTAATGATGCTACAGATGGGACCAGCTGGGTGGAGCACAATGTAAAGAAAAGTCAGATTTATAAGCGAAACCGCCGTACCGGCGAAGGTGCGCCGAAGGTATGGGAATATATGCAGGAGCTGATCGATAAGCATGTGGAAAAGGGACATGTGATAGATGATATGTCAGAAGAAAAATAAACGGGACATAAGTCTCTTTTTTGATAGAAATTGAATAAGAAAGAGAGGAAAAAGAGTGGACGAGTTATTGATGGAGCGCTACACTCTTGCAAAAGAGAGAGTTTGTGAAATTAAGGACGAAACAGCAGTGCAGCAGCCATATCTGGATTTCTTCCGGAAGACGGCTGTATTCCTGGAGAAAAATATAGAGATCCTGGATGGTGTGGTGTTTGTTGGAGATGGAAGGGAGCCACATAAGCTTACCTGTGCAGGTGATCTGTCAATGGAACAGTGGAAAGCACTGAATGATGAGCTTTATGCTGATATCCTTCCGGATAATTATGAAACCAGCTATGGTAATCCGGCTTATGCATGTGAAAGACTTAACGAATACGGAAAAGACTTTTCCTTTCTCTATGCAGAACTGAGAGGAGCTGTTATCTATGCCTTCGAGAAAAGACTGTGGGATATGACAGTGCTTCTGGAGCTGTTTCTGGAGGTTTACGGAGCTTTTTCCCAGGAGGAGCTGCCTACAGAGGAGGAGTTTCGTGGGATCTTAAGTTCCTATGTAAACGATTACTGTCAGGATATGGTGGAGTACCGCACGAGAGAGTGCGTGGATCCGGAATTGGATTTTGCTGCAAAGATCATCATGAATTCTGATCTTACAGATCTTCGTTATTTATATCAGTTTGGAGAGTATGTTACGGAGAATGAACTGGGAGTGGCGGCTTTTCTTAACGGACTTTCCCAGGAGGAAATCAATTCCTGTGCCAGAACCTATACAGAAGGCTACCGCATGGGCTTTGTAGCCGGACGTAAGGATCTTGGCAAAAAGAAAACTGTAAATATCCGTTATAATCTCGGCTTTGAACGCATGGTAAAGGCTGCTATTCTCCAGTTTGAAGAGATGGGACTGAAGCCGGTGATTTTCCGTTATCCCACTCATGTGGTAAATAAGCGTGGAGCACTCAGGATTGGCTATACCGGCGCTGTGACAAACCCTCAGTTTGATTATGACCATCGTCAGGATGGAGCTCTTTTTATGGACCAGGATTTCGTACAGAAGCGTCTTCGTGCATTGCAGACCTCCTATGAGAAGTATAAAGAGCTGGCATATGTACATGCCGGACCGGCGTGTATTGAGGTGTTTGGTGAGACTCCGTTTTCACCGGTGAGTGTGAAAGAGGCATGGCAGTTCAGTGAGGCACAGCAGAAGCTGGAGATTGAAATGCTGAATGAAGCCGGACAGATCACTAACCGCTATATAAAAGGCGATGAGAGAAGCTTTACCATTATTGCTTATCCTGTTCCGGAAATTGGTGGTGATTATCAGGAGATATTCCGTCAGATCGTGAAGATCAACAATTTAGATTACCAGCTTTACCAGAAGATCCAGCAGACTATTATCGATACACTTGATACTGCAGAATGGGTATCTGTAAAGGGAAAAGCCGGAAACAAGACTGATCTTAAGATTCATCTCCACACACTTACTGATCCGGCGAAGCAGACAAACTTCGAGAACTGTGTTGCTGATGTAAATATTCCGGTAGGCGAAGTATTTACCTCTCCGGTCCTTTCCGGTACAAATGGACTTCTTCATGTCAGCAAGGTTTATCTGGGAGGATTTCAGTTCTGTGATCTGAAGCTTGAATTTAAAGATGGAAAAATTGTAACTTATTCCTGCAGTAATTTTGAAACTGAGGAAGAGAATAAAAAATATATTGAGGATAATATCCTGTTCCACCATCCAACCCTTCCAATGGGAGAGTTTGCTATCGGAACCAATACTACAGCTTATGTGGCTGCCGAGAAATATAATATTGCAGACAAGCTGCCTATTCTGATTGCAGAGAAAATGGGACCGCATTTTGCGGTAGGCGATACCTGCTATAGCTGGTCTGAGGATACTGCTGTATTTAACCCGGATGGAAAAGAAATCATAGCAAGAGACAATGAGGTTTCTATTTTGCGGAAGGAAGATATAAGCAAGGCATATCTTGGCTGTCATACTGATATCACCATTCCGTATGATGAATTGGGAAGCATACGTGTTCTTGGAAAAGATGGAGAGGAAATCTCTATTATTGAAGATGGCAGATTTGTGCTGCCTGGAACAGAGGAACTGAATAAACCCTTTGAAAATTAAAAAAGAAAGTATGGGGAAAGGCGGTTATCAGGCTCAACAGCAAAATTAATTAGCCCTTCAAAATTTTTCTTTGTTATAATCATATTGACAGAAAATGTTATTCTTAGTAGAATTTACGCGAATAGTAGTTCTAAATCACATATAAAAGAGGAGAATATTATGCCAAAAGTAGGAATTGTAATGGGCAGCGATTCAGATATGCCAATTATGAGCAAAGCAGCAGACATCCTTGAGAAACTTGGAATTGATTATGAAATGCGTATTATTTCCGCACACAGAGAGCCGGATGTGTTCTTTGAGTATGCGAAGACAGCTGAGGAAAAAGGATTTAAAGTTATTATTGCAGGTGCCGGTATGGCGGCGCATTTACCAGGAATGTGCGCAGCAATTTTCCCAATGCCGGTTATCGGAATTCCTATGCACACCACATCTCTGGGAGGAAGAGATTCCCTTTACTCCATTGTACAGATGCCATCCGGTATTCCGGTAGCAACTGTTGCGATTAACGGAGGCGCAAATGCAGGTCTTCTTGCGGCGAAAATCCTTGCAACATCTGATCCGGAGCTTCTGGATCGCCTGAAAGCTTACAGTCAGGAGCTTAAAGAGCAGGTGGAAGCTAAGGATGAGAAATTACAGGAAGTGGGACATAAGGCTTACACTAAATAAAGTGATACACCAGGGGGATGCTTTCCCCCTGCACTCATTGTAAAAATAAAACGGAAAAACCATAAAATTCTGGGAGGAAACAGGCATGGATTACAAGAACGCGGGCGTTGATATTGAGGCAGGATACAAATCAGTAGAGTTAATGAAGCAGCACATTAAGAAGACAATGAGATCAGAGGTGCTTGGAGGAATCGGTGGATTTTCAGGCGCTTTTTCTATGAATAGTTTTAAAGATATGGAAGAGCCAACTCTGGTTTCCGGTACTGACGGAGTTGGAACAAAGCTGAAGCTGGCATTTGTTATGGATAAGCATGATACAGTTGGAATCGACTGTGTGGCAATGTGTGTAAATGATATTGCATGTGCAGGTGGAGAGCCTCTTTTCTTCCTGGACTATATTGCATGTGGAAAGAACTATCCGGAGAAAATTGCAGAGATCGTAAAAGGTGTTGCGGAAGGCTGCTGTCAGTCTGATGCAGCTCTTATTGGTGGTGAGACAGCTGAGATGCCAGGCTTTTACCCGGTAGATGAATATGACCTTGCCGGATTTGCAGTTGGCGTTGTTGATAAGAAGGATCTGATCACAGGTGAGAACTTAAATCCAGGAGATGTGCTGATCGGAATGGCTTCTTCAGGTGTACACAGCAACGGCTTCTCCCTTGTTCGTAAAGTGTTTGAAATGACAAAGGAATCTCTTGATACTTATTATGATGAACTTGGAACTACCCTTGGTGAGGCATTGATCGCACCAACCAAGATTTACGTGAAAGCTCTTAAGAGCATTAAAAATGCAGGCGTTAAGATCCATGCATGCAGCCATATCACAGGTGGCGGTTTCTATGAAAATGTACCTCGTATGCTGAAAGAGGGCACAAGAGCTGTTATTGAGAAAGACAGTTATCCGGTTCTCCCGATCTTCAAGCTTCTTGCAAAGACCGGAGATATCGAGGAGAAAATGATGTACAATACTTATAACATGGGACTTGGTATGGTTATGGCTGTAGACCCGGCTGACGTAGATAAGACTATGGAAGCAATCAAGGCAGCAGGTGAAACACCATATGTGGTAGGTCGCATTGAGGCAGGAGAAAAGGGAGTGACATTATGCTAAAGGTTGCTGTCCTGGTATCAGGAGGCGGTACCAATCTCCAGGCAATTCTGGATGCAATTGATTCCGGAAAAATCACAAATGCAGAGGTTTCTCTTGTGATCAGCAATAATCCTAAGGCGTATGCACTGGATAGGGCCAGAAATCATGGTATAGAAGCCGTCTGTATTTCTCCTAAGGAATTTGAGAATCGTGAAGCTTTTCACAAGGCGCTTTTACAGAAATTACAGGAAAGCGGTGCAGAACTGGTTGTTCTCGCCGGCTTCCTGGTTGCAATCCCTCCTATGATCGTGGAGGCATTCCCAAATAAGATTATTAACATTCATCCGTCCCTGATCCCGTCTTTTTGCGGTGTAGGCTATTATGGACTTCATGTTCATGAAGCAGCCCTGAAAAGAGGCGTAAAGGTAACAGGAGCCACTGTTCATTTCGTTGATACAGGCACAGATACAGGTCCGATCATTTTACAGAAGGCGGTTAAGATCGAGCCGGATGATACACCGCAGTCACTTCAGAGAAGTGTGATGGAGAAGGCGGAGTGGAAAATTCTTCCCAAGGCAATCAATCTGATCGCCAATGGAAAGATTTCTGTGGAAGACCATATTGTGACTATCAGCGATTAAGGAGGATATTATGAAGGTACTGATCGTAGGAAGTGGCGGAAGAGAACATGCTATCGCATGGAGTGTGTCCAGAAGCCCTAAGGTAGACAAGATTTATTGTGCACCAGGAAACGCAGGAATAGCAGAATTTGCAGAGTGTGTAAATATTGGTGCCATGGAATTTGAAAAGCTTGCTGATTTTGCCCAGGAAAATCAGGTGGATCTCACCATTATCGGTATGGATGATCCTCTTGTAGGCGGTGTTGTAGACGAATTTGAGAGCAGGGGCCTGCGGGTGTTCGGACCGCGTAAGAATGCTGCCATCCTGGAGGGCTCTAAGGCATTTTCCAAGGATCTGATGAAGAAATATAACATTCCTACTGCAGCGTATGAGAACTTTGATGATCCTGAGAAGGCACTGGAATATCTTCGCACAGAGGCTAAATTCCCGATCGTTCTGAAGGCGGATGGACTTGCTCTTGGAAAAGGTGTTCTGATCTGTCAGGATCTTCAGGAGGCTGAAGCTGGTGTACAGGAGATCATGGAAGATAAGAAGTTCGGAAATGCAGGTAACACTATGGTTATAGAGGAATTTATGACCGGCCGTGAGGTATCTGTTCTCTCTTTTGTAGACGGAAAAACAATCAAAACAATGACTTCAGCCCAGGATCACAAACGTGCTCAGGATGGAGATCAGGGACTGAATACCGGTGGAATGGGAACCTTTTCCCCAAGTCCTTTCTATACTGAAGAAGTGGATGAGTTCTGCAGAAAATATGTATATCAGCCAACTGTGGATGCTATGGCAGCAGAAGGAAGAGAATTTAAAGGAATTATTTTCTTCGGACTGATGCTGACAGCAGATGGTCCTAAGGTTCTGGAATATAATGCACGTTTCGGCGATCCGGAAGCACAGGTTGTACTTCCGCGTATGAAGAATGATATTGTGGAAGTAATGGAAGCTTGTATTGACGGAACATTAGATCAGATCAATCTGCAGTTTGAAGATAATGCAGCTGTATGCGTAGTTCTGGCAAGTGACGGATATCCGGTCAAATATGAAAAAGAAATTCCTATGTATGGTTTTGAGAATTTCAAGGATAAAGAAGGATATTATTGTTTCCACGCAGGAACTAAATTTAAAGACGGACAGATCGTTACAAACGGCGGACGTGTTGTTGGAATCACTGCAACTGGAAGCAATCTGAAAGAGGCCAGAAAAAATGCCTATGAGGCAACAGAATGGATTACTTTCGCGAATAAATATATGCGCCACGATATTGGAAAAGCAATTGACGAGGCATGATCAAGTGGTATAAAATAGGCAGGAGACAAGTGTTGTTTCCTGTCTGTTTTTTATGTAAGCGGAATTGTCCGCATTGTTTCTAAAGAAAAACTATGATCCACCGAAGGAGGAAATATCATGTACAATGTAAAGAAAGTAAATGAAGATTTATATTGGATTGGTGCAAGCGACAGAAGACTTGCCCTGTTTGAAAATATTTACCCAATTCCAAGAGGAGTATCTTATAATTCCTATGTGATCCTGGATGAGCAGACAGTCCTTCTTGACACTGTAGACAAGTCTGTAAGCGGACAGTTTTTTGAAAATCTTGAGCATGTTCTGGATGGCAGAAAACTGGACTATATGATCGTAAACCATATGGAGCCTGATCACTGTGCTGTTATCGAAGAAGTGGTAAGAAGATTTCCGGAAGTAAAGGTTGTGGGAAATGCCAAGACATTTAACATGATGAAACAGTTCTTTACCTTTGATGTAGATGGACATGCAGTTGTGATCAAAGAGGGAGATACCTTAAGCACAGGAAAGCATACCCTTGCTTTTGCTATGATCCCTATGGTTCACTGGCCGGAAGCAATGGTTACATACGATGCCTATAACAAGGTGCTTTTCAGTGCCGATGCTTTTGGAACCTTTGGTGCGCTGAATGGAAATGTTTTTGCTGATGAAGTGAATTTCAAGGAAGAGTGGCTGGATGATGCCAGAAGATATCTGGTAAATATAGTTGGAAAATATGGCGGCCCAGTACAGACAGCCCTCAAAAAAGCACTTACACTGGATATTGCTATGATCTGTCCGCTTCATGGCCCGATTTGGAGAGAAGACCTGGGCTGGTTTATTGATAAGTATCAGAAATGGAGTACCTATACACCGGAAGATCATAATGTTGTAGTAATGTATGCCTCTATTTATGGAAATACTGAGAATGCAGCAGATGTTCTTGCTGGCAAGCTTGCTGACGCAGGGGAGAAGAACGTAAAGGTTTATGATGTTTCTGTAACTGATCCGTCCTATTTGCTGGCTGAGGCATTCCGCTGTGACAGAATCGTATTTGCATGCCCTACTTATAATGGCGGCCTTTTCCCGAAGATGGAGACCTTGCTTCATGAGCTTGCTGCCCATAATCTCCAGAAGAGAAAGGTGGCAGTGCTGGAAAATGGTACCTGGGCACCTACAGCAGGAAGACAGATGAGAGAGATCCTTTCAGGAATGAAGGATATGGAAATCTGTGAGGAGACAGTAACGGTTAAATCTGCCCTGAAGGAAGACCAGCTGGCACAGATCGACCAGATTGTGAACTTTATGACAAAATAAGGTTGAAATCCGGCTGAAGGAAAATATCTGTTTACAAGGATGTTTCCTAAATAAAAAAGTTAAGAAAACACTGCCGGAGAACAAGGTGCAGTGTTTTCTTTTTTGTGGAGGGAGTAAGATGAAAGGGAAAAAGATGCTTTTATGGACTATGGCTGCAGCTTTTTTGCTTGTTTCACCTGCTAAGGTGAGGGCAGCAGAGATTCCGGGACAAATAATCACAGAGGCTGCAGGCTATGATCAGAGTAATAAAGAAGATTTACAGAAGAAAGATGAACACATATACCAAGGCGGATGTAAAATTAATGGTAAAGTTTATGTTTTTGATGAACAAGGGCACATTCTGAAAAATAAAAAGAACAAGATGGTAACAGTCCTTGGCGATAAGTATTATATCACTAATAAGAAGGGAAACCCTGCAACAGGATATTTTGTTTACCGCAACAATCTTTATTATGCAGATAAAACAGGAAGATGTGTGACTGACTGCACAAGAGAAAAAGGAAAATACTATTTCACAGCCAGCGGTTCTGCCAGGAAGAATACCTTTGTTCTTCTGAAAATACAGGCAATGCAGACGCTTTCCGAAATTACCAATTCCAAAATGACACGTTCCCAGAAGCTTAAGGCCTGTTGGAATTATACTACAGACAGGGAAAAAATGAGATACGGCGGAACGGATCCTAATCTGAAGAAAAAGGGCTGGTATAATGAGACAGCGTTGAAAATGCTGAAAACCAGAACCGGAAACTGTTTTTCTTTCGCCTGTGCCTTTGCAGCGCTGGCCCGAGAGCTGGGATACAAAAAAATAAAGATCATGGTAGGCTACGATCATTGCTGGATAACGATCAATGGCAGGCAGTATGATCCGCAGACTCAGTGGTCAGGCTGGATTCCAGGGGTGTATGGCCTGAGCAGGCATCCAGCCTCTCCTCATGTAAAAAAGACATATGATTTTATGAAATAGGTTATTGCCTGCTTTAGATAAAATTGCATAAAGAAACCACGGGTTAGACTTTACTTTTTTATGATTTTGTTATAGAATAAATAACATATCAGGTTTTACGTCGATATATGGATTCCACATATGACGATATTTGAAACCAGGACTGAGAGGATAATGACATGGGAATCACAGAACAAGACGCAATTAAGGAATTACAGACAAGAGACGAACTCTTTGTAGCTTATTCACAGGCTACGAAGCTTCCATATGTAATTTGTGACGAAGAGAGCTTTAATGATCAGGTGTGGGTATTTGCCACAGAAGAGGAGATTAAGGCATTTGGTAAGAAGAAATTAGATGATAAGGTTCTTCTTATGGGAATGAAGTATGAGAAGAAGGATTTCCCTAGATTTTATGGCACTTTATATGCCATCGGTGTTAACAGTGTAGTATGGGTTGATGGAGAGAATCAGATAGAGGTTGAACTGACCAGAATCGCGAAACAGGCAGACTTTAGCAAGCTGGAGCCGAAGAAACAGCCTTTGTTTAATTCTACACTTCAGCTTTCCGGTATTTACTTTATGCAGGAACTGCGTCGTCCGCTTAAGAAGGAGGAGCGTACAGTGAACCTTCGTGAGATGGAGGAGGAGCTGATAGTGAACCTTAAGAAATCTGAATTTCTGGTAGCTATGGCTACAGATCCGGAAGATCCTACTAAGGTTAATATTCCTTATCTTAAGAACAAGCAAGGCGATATTCTTCAGCCTGCCTTTTCTGATGTTATGGAATTTGATAAATTTGCAAGAGGCAAGAAGCTTCGTGCTGCCAAGGTTCCATTTGCCAAGCTGCCAGGTCTTATTATCAACCAGGCTAAGGCATTTGTGATCAATCCAATGGGCTTTAATCTTATTCTTGACAGAGTGCAGCTTGGGAAAATTCTGGGCATTCAGATTCCACCAGCTGTAGTACCTGCAGAAAAAGCGCCACAGGAAGCTCAGAGCACAGAGGAAGAAGTACAGAATACAGAGGTACCGACAGCGGAGACACCAGTTCAGTAAGAAGAATAGGGTTTGCTGCCAGCTTAAGAGATGGTTTACATTTAATCATTTTGCGATAAGTGTAAGAGCTTTTTACTACGAAAGATACCAAGAGGCCGGGGGATATATGACTCCGGTCCCTTTGTTTTTCTAAGAATACCGTATTATTTTCAGGAATAACAGTAAGGATGCTGGAATTTTTACAAGGGAGGAATAAGATGGTGATCGAAATAGACTTCCAGAGTGATGAGGCACTATATACCCAGTTGATGAATCAGATTATTATGGGTATCGCTACGTCCCGGCTGCAGGAGGGGGATACGCTTCCGTCTGTAAGACAGCTTGCGGATACTATTGGAATTAATATGCATACAGTAAATAAGGCTTATTCTCTGCTACGTCAGGAGGGCTTCGTGTCCATTGACAGACGAAAAGGCGCAGTGATCTGCCTGGATGTGGATAAGCTGAGAGCTATGGAGGAATTGAAGCGGAATCTGCAGGTGGCTCTTGCAAGGGGCTGCTGTAATAATGTGACAAGAGAAGAAGTCCATAGCCTGATCGATGAGATTCTGGATGAGTATGGGCAGTAAGACAGCAAGGAGGTACATCCATTGACAAGAAATCAATTTACAAAACAGGCACAGACCGCACTGACACTGGCAAAGGCTGCGGCAATTGATTTTGAACAGGGGTATATTGGTACAGAACATTTGCTACTTGGGCTTCTCAGTGAGACAGAGGGTACAGCCGGAAGAGTGCTGGAGGAGTTTCAGACAGATGGCAAAAAACTGGTAGAGCTGATAGATAAACTGGTTGCCCCTGCAGAAGCCGGAGATGTAGCAGAGATTAATATGCAGCCAGCCTACAGTCCCAGAGCTAAGAGGGTTCTGGAAGGGGCTGTAATGGAGGCACAGAATTCCGGAAGCGAGAAAGCTGGAACGGAGCATCTGCTTCTTGCTATGTTAAGAGAAACAGACTGTGTAGGAACAAGGCTTTTATATACCATGGGAGTGAATATCCAGAAGCTTTATGCTGCGATACTTGGTGCCATGGGCTATGACAGTGAATCTATTCAGGAAGAATTTCAGGCTGCGAAGGCTATGCAGAGTCCGGGGGGAAGTGCCACACCAGCTCTTGATCAGTATAGCCGTGATCTGACTCAGATGGCAGCAGAGGGCAAATTGGATCCGGTGGTAGGAAGAGAGAAGGAAATCAGCAGGCTGATCCAGATCCTGAGTCGCAGGACTAAGAACAATCCATGCCTGGTAGGCGAACCGGGAGTAGGGAAAACTGCCATTGCTGAGGGGCTTGCGCAGCGAATCATAGCCGGTACAGTTCCGGATACTATTAAGGATAAACGTCTTGTGGTATTAGATCTATCTGGAATGGTAGCTGGCAGCAAGTATAGAGGAGAATTCGAGGAGCGTATCCGTAAGGTTGTGGATGAAGTACGGGAAAATCAGGGGATTCTGCTGTTTATTGATGAGCTTCATACTATTATTGGGGCAGGTGGGGCAGAAGGTGCCCTTGATGCCTCTAATATTCTGAAACCATCACTTTCCCGTGGAGAGCTGCAGATCATAGGTGCCACTACATTGGAAGAGTATCGTAAATATATTGAAAAGGATGCTGCACTGGAGCGTCGTTTTCAGCCGGTTACAGTAGAAGAACCATCTGAAGATGGTGCGTATGAGATTCTGAAAGGGCTTCGCCCTTACTATGAAAGACACCATAAGGTAGAAATATCGGATGAGGCTTTGAAAGCAGCTGTTAAAATGTCTGTCCGTTATATAAATGACAGATTTCTTCCGGATAAAGCAATTGATCTGATTGATGAAGCTGCATCCAAGGTACAATTAGCTGGTTATCAGGCTTCATCTGAAGCAGAGCTGATAAGCCGTGAAATCCAGGAAATCCTTCAGGAGAAGGAACGCGCAATTAAGACCGGTTACTTAAGTCTTGCAAAGGAATGCCAGGAGAAGCAGAAGGAAGCTGAGCTCAGACTGGATCAGCTTCGCGCCAGAGAAGAGAAGAAGAACCAGCGTAAGTCCGGTAAAGTGGATGAAAAAGCTATAGCGGATATTGTCTCAGACTGGACAAAGATTCCTGTGCAGAGGCTGACAGAGGGAGAAACCAAACGTCTTGCCCAGCTGGAAAAAGAACTTCACAAGCGTGTGATCGGACAGGAAGAGGCAGTACATGCTGTTTCCCAGGCAGTGAAGCGTGGACGTGTGGGCCTAAAGGATCCTAACCGTCCTATTGGATCTTTCTTGTTCCTTGGACCTACAGGAGTAGGCAAGACAGAGCTTTCCAAAGCACTGGCTCAGGCGGTGTTTGGCAGTGAGCAGGCTATGATCCGGGTTGATATGTCTGAATATATGGAGAAGCACAGTGTATCTAAACTGATTGGCTCTCCGCCAGGGTATGTGGGCTATGATGAGGGCGGTCAGCTTAGCGAAAAAGTGCGCAGGAATCCATATAGCGTTATTCTTTTTGATGAGATCGAGAAGGCGCATCCGGATGTATTCAACATTCTTCTTCAGGTATTGGACGATGGGCATATTACGGATGCACATGGAAGAAAGGTGGACTTTAAGCAGACTATTATCATTATGACTTCGAATGCAGGTGCGCAGGCAATTGTAGAGCCGAAGCAGCTGGGCTTTATTTCTCAGAAGGATGAGAAGAAAGATTATGAGAAAATGAAATCTGGTGTAATGGAAGAAGTACGCCGGCTTTTCAAACCGGAATTTTTGAACCGTATTGATGAGATCATGGTATTCCACACTTTGAACAGAGAAGAGATTCGCAAGATTGTTCTTCTTCTTTTGAAATCACTGGAAAGCCGCTGCAAGGAGCAGATGGATATTCATTTGAATGTAACTGCCTCTGCTGTGGATTATATTGCAGAAGCCGGATTTGATGCGAAATACGGGGCAAGACCTCTTCGCAGGGCAATCCAGTCCAAGATAGAGGATCGTCTGGCAAATGAGCTTTTGGAAGGCAGGATTAAGCGAGGAGATTCGGTACAGGTGCAATGCAGGAATAAAGAAATTCGGTTTATTGTGAAAGAAAGATAAAAAAACTAAAATTGCTATAAAATTTTTGTAAGGTACTGGCAAAGAAAAAGGTTTTATTATATAATATGAACAACATCGGGAAACTGGTGAAACTGATCTGGCAGATGATGATCTGCCGGAGAACATAACGAAAGAGTCTTAGGGAGGACACGCATCATGTCAGTAGTAAAGGAACTGATCCGTACAGAGGAAAATGGTACCATCAGCTTTGGAGATTATGAGAAAAATCAGAAATCAAAGGTTTCAGATTTTCCCCATCAGGGAGATATGTATAAAGTAAAAACATTTAAGGAGATTACCAAGCTGGAACGTAATGGTATGTTTGTATATGAGTCTGTACCGGGTACCGCTGTATTTGACCTTGCACAGGATGGAAGCCAGATGAGTTTTCGTGTAGAGGGACCGGAGGATGCACAGATTACCGTTGAACTTGAGGCAGAAGCTAAGTATGAAGTGTATCTTGACGGAGCAAGCACCGGTAAGATGGAGACTAACCTTGGCGGAAAGCTTTCTTTCAGCGTAGAGCTTGGAAATGGTTCAGCTGTGGATGTTAAAATCGTAAAATGTTAAAAAACAAAAAAATGATATATTTTTGCCAGGAGTGTGGCTATGAATCCGCTAAATGGATGGGGCAATGTCCTGGCTGTAAGGCATGGAATTCCTTTGTGGAGGAACCCGCTGCCACAGGAAAAAAGGCTGCAGGAGGTGGCAAAATATCTTCCAGGCAGCAGTCTGAACCGGTTATTCTGAAGGATATCAGTCTGAAGGAGGATGAGCGGCAGACAACGAAAATAGGTGAACTTGACAGAGTACTCGGGGGCGGTATTGTCCCCGGGTCTTTGGTTCTTGTAGGGGGAGATCCGGGTATCGGGAAATCTACCCTTCTTTTACAGGTGTGCCGGAATCTGGCCGAGAATGGAAGCTCAGTGCTTTATATTTCCGGGGAGGAATCTCTGCGGCAGATCAAGCTTCGTGCGAACCGTATCGGAACCTTTAATGAGAATCTTCAGCTTTTGTGCGAGACTAATCTGGATTCCGTTCGAGAAGTAATGGAAAGAAAGAAGCCCGATGTTGCTATTGTAGATTCCATTCAGACTATGTTTGATGAGGAAATTGGTTCTGCACCTGGAAGTGTTTCTCAGGTAAGAGAGTCTACGAATGTATTGATGCAGATTGCCAAGGGATTGGGAATAACAATTTTTATTGTAGGGCATGTGACAAAAGAGGGAAATGTGGCTGGCCCAAGGGTTCTTGAGCATATGGTGGACACAGTGCTTTATTTTGAGGGAGACAGGCATGCATCCTATCGAATATTGCGTGCTGTAAAGAACAGATTTGGTTCTACTAATGAAATTGGTGTTTTTGAAATGCAGGGTTCAGGTCTGGAGGAGGTATCCAATCCTTCTGAATATCTCCTGGAGGGAAGACCGGAGAACGCATCGGGCTGTGTTGTAGCTTGTTCTATGGAGGGAACGCGCCCAATCCTTGTGGAAATACAGGCATTGGTCTGTGAGAGTAATTTTGGTATACCTAGAAGAACTGCGGTTGGAACAGATTTTAACAGAGTGAATTTACTGATGGCAGTTTTGGAGAAGAAAGTTGGACTTCATCTTGCTTCTTCAGATGCTTATGTGAATATTGCAGGTGGAATGAAGATGACGGAACCGGCAATTGACCTTGGAATCTGTCTGGCCATTGCTTCAAGCATGAAGGATATTGTAATACCTGATAAACTGATGGCTTTTGGTGAGATTGGCCTTAGTGGTGAAGTGCGTGCAGTGAGTATGGCAGGGCAGAGAGTACAAGAGGCAAAGAAACTGGGCTTTGATACTGTAATTCTGCCGGAAGTATGCCGGAATTCTGTTGAAAAAGCAGACGGAGTTAATTTGGTTTATGTGAGACAGATCCAGGATGCTATCCGTTATATTATAAACAGATAATAGCCTGCAAAAAGCTTGCACAAAAAAATACAAACTTTTTTGTAAAAAGTGCTTGACTTCTCCTTGCGGCGGTGGTATAGTAAATAAGCTGTCGCAAGGAATTGCTTCTGAAATACTGAAAAATAAATAAGTTTTCAGAAAATTCAAATTAACTGTTGACAA
>CAKRVL010000043.1 GCA_934408705.1 uncultured Blautia sp.
TCTCAACCCTTGAAAATACTGGAAAAATCAGGTGTTCCGTAGAGGTCGTATGGGGTGCTCTGGTAGACGTAATAATTGAGCCAATTGGTATACAAATTATTGGCATGTGCTCTCCACAGAAGCAGTGGTACATTCTCCGGATTATTATCGCGATAATAATTCTCAGGCATTTCAATAGGAAGTCCCTTACCCAGATCACGTTTGTACTCGCCATCCAGAGTAACGCGGTCGTATTCCGGATGTCCCATTACAAAAATCTTGCGGCCATCCTCTGCCATGGCGAGGAAAAGTCCTGCCTCGTCGGATTCTGCCAGGACAGTAAGGTCTTTGCAGGCATGTACATCCTCAATGGGAACCTCAGTATGTCGGGAATGAGGTGCAAGGAACACATCATCGAAGCCTCTGACCAGCGGGATTTTGCGGTTCATAACCTTGTGCCAGAAGAGACCGAACATTTTCTTATCCAGTTTACGCTTCTTAAGCCCGTAGAAATGATAAAGAGCAGCCTGGGCAGCCCAGCACAGAAAAATAGTAGAGGTCACATGAGTCTCTGACCAGTCCATGATCCTGCTTATCTCCTCCCAGTAATCAACCTCCTCGAACTCCATCTGCTCCACCGGAGCTCCTGTGATGATCATTCCGTCAAATTTCTTATCTTTCAGCTCAGTGAATGTCTGATAAAATTTGTTTAAATGACTTTTTGACGTATTCTTCGCCTGATGAGATTCTACTGCCATAAAGCTTACATCCACCTGAAGCGGTGTATTGGAAAGAGAACGAAGAAGCTGCAGCTCAGTTTCCTCTTTCAGAGGCATCAGGTTCAGGATCAGGATATAAATCGGACGGATATCCTGATGCATGGCACGATTTTCATCCATAACGAATAAATTTTCTTTTTCCAGTATCTCCTTAACCGGAAGATCACTTTGTATTTTAATTGGCATTTTTGTTCCTCCCGTTACTTTTCTTCTGCCAGCTCCAGGAAGTCCTCCTCTGACAAAATGGGGATTCCCAGCTCCTGAGCCTTCTTATTCTTAGATGAAGTTGATGTTTTATCATTATTGATCAGATAATCTGTTTTTTTCGTCACAGAACCAGTTACCTTACCGCCCCGGGCTTCAATGAACTCCTTCACCTGGGAGCGATTGGCAAAATGCTCTACACTTCCTGTGATCACAAAAGTTTTACCTGCAAACATCTGCTCCCCTGAGACTTCTTCATGGATCAGATGAAGATGCTCAAGCAAATGATCCAATTTCCCATTGTTCTCTTCATTTTTGAAATAATCTGCAAGGCTTCCCGCAATAACAGGTCCAATTCCCTCAATAGAACTAATTTCCTCCACGTTTGCGTGACGGATTTTTTCTATATCATCGTTAAAATATTTACAAATCACCTTAGCATTTGCAAGCCCTATTCCTGCAATCCCCAGACTATAGATAACCTTGGCAAGAGTTGTCTCTCTGGCTTTCTCAAGGCTTGCCATCAGATTGTCAAAGGATTTCTGCCCAAAGCCCTCCATTTCCACAATCTGTTCCTTATATTTTCCAATCTCGAAAATATCTCCGAAATTATGAATAAAGCCCATTGCAATAAATTTCTCCAGCGTTGCCTCGGAAAGTCCGTCAATATTCATGGCATCGCGGCTGGTAAAGAGACTAAAAGACTTAATCTTCTTAGCGACACAATCCGGATTCATACAGTATAAGGTCTCTACATCATTTTCCTGACGGATACGCGCCTCATGACCACACACCGGACATTTATCCGGAATGACAAGATTTCCGCTTTTTGTAAGGTTTTCCGCAATCTGTGGAATGATCATGTTCGCCTTGTACACCTTGATGGTATCTCCGATTCCCAGCTGAAGCTCTTTAACAATGCTGATATTATGCACACTTGCACGACTTACTGTAGTGCCCTCCAGCTCCACAGGTTCAAAAATCGCCACAGGATTGATCAATCCCGTTCTGGACGGACTCCACTCCATATCTGTAAGCTTTGTCTCTCGCATTTCATCTGCCCATTTGAAGGCAAAGGAATTTCTTGGGAATTTTGCTGTGCTTCCTAACGACTCTCCATAAGCAATATCATCATAAGTCACAACCAGACCATCTGATGGAAAATCATTATTTACTATCGTTGTAGAAAAATAATCCATAGCCTCATCCAGTGTTTCGGAGGTAACCACCTTATATTCCACAACCTCAAAGCCCTGATTTTTCAGCCAGATAAACTGCTGTTCCCGGGAATTTCCGAAATCCACATTCTGGGCACTTACCAATGCAAAAGCATAAAAACGCACATTACGTTTCGCTGTAATCTCATTATTCAGCTGACGCACAGAACCGCTGCAGAGGTTACGGGGATTCTTGTATCTGGCATCCACATCTCCGATAGTTTCATTAATCCTCTGAAATTCAGAATAGGTAATGATTGCTTCACCCCTAAGCACCAGATGACCCTTATAAGGAATCCTGAGTGGAATATTCTTAAACACTCTGGCATTGTTGGTAATAACCTCACCTACCACTCCGTTTCCCCTTGTTACAGCTTTCACAAGCTCCCCATTCTCATACGTGAGAACAATTGTCAAACCATCCAGCTTCCAGGACAGAAGACACCTGTGGCTTCCAATAAATCCCCGAAGCACTTCCTTATCCTTGGTCTTATCAAGAGACAGCATAGGGCTAGGATGCTCTTCTTTGGGTAGTTCATTTACAGCCTCATACCCAACACGCACAGTAGGGCTATTCGTGAGTACGGTTCCTGTTTCTTTTTCCAGCTGTTCCAGCTGATCGTACAGACTGTCGTACTCCTGATTGCTCATGATTTCCCTGTCTTCCTGGTAATATGCCTTCGCGGCCTGATCCAGTTTTTCTACCAGTTCTTTCATTCGCTGTAGAGAATTTTCCATGATGTCCTCCTGTTTTCCCCTTATTACCACCAAAAGCAGCCTTCCCCAGTGAGGCAGGCTGCTGTTTTACAAAAGTTGCCAAAGAAGCCTTCCCAGTCTTTTGGGAATATGCCGGGAGACAGGATGAGCCAGCGATTCCACGCTCCAGCTTCTTCCACTCTTCTCCTGTAGCTTCTCTATATTCACCCTCTTTCAGACCATCCAGTGTCAGCTCCATGATCCGCACGCGCTTCAATGTAACCACCTGATAGCCCAAATATAGGCACATTCTGCGAATCTGCCTGTTAAGTCCCTGAGTCAAAATGATCCGGAAAGCTTTTTCTCCTATTTTTTCCACAAAACACGGGCGGGTAACCGTATCCAGAATAGGAACTCCGGATGACATTTTTTTCACAAAGCTACTGTCTATAGGCTTGTTCACAGTCACCAGATATTCCTTCTCATGATAGTTCCCCGCACGCATGATCTTATTCACCAGGTCACCCTGGTTTGTCAAAAGCAAAAGTCCCTCGGACTCCTTGTCAAGCCGGCCCACCGGATAGATCCGTACCGGATAATTCAGATACCCTGTAACTGTGGTCTCCTGCCGCTGCTTCTTAGTGCTGCACACAACCCCTCTGGGCTTGTGAAATAAAAGAAGTACCTTTTTTTCTACCTTTTTCACCGGCTTGCCATCCACGAACACTATAGCATCTGCTGTAATCTTTTCACCAGGTTCTGCCTTGTGGTCTTCTACAGTCACCCTTCCATCCTGGATCAGACTGTCTGCCTCACGCCTTGAACAGAATCCTGCTTCGCTTAAATATTTGTTGATTCTGATTTTTTCGTCCATTTGTTCATTATATATTTTTTCCCGGACAGATGCAAGGCAAACCTTTCTAACAATTTACACTAACTGTTTATTCGGTTAAATCTGAGAATCTCATTTTCACAACAAACATAACTCCCATCATCAATGCGATACCGATGAGCAGACACAGAGGACTCTTGATAAAGCCTGCAAAAATGTATGTCACAAAAGAAACCGCTGCTGCCACAATCGCATATGGAAGCTGTGTAGATACATGATTTACATGATCACACTGTGCTCCTGCGGAAGCCATGATAGTTGTATCGGAAATCGGAGAGCAATGATCACCGCACACAGCACCAGCCATACATGCAGAAATGGAAATGATCATCATATCCCCAGGTGTATTTTCAAATACGTGGACAACAATCGGAATCAGAATACCAAAGGTTCCCCATGAGGTACCTGTAGCAAACGCCAGGAAACAGGCTACCAGGAAAATAATTGCCGGAAGCATATTTACAAGGCCATCTGCAGAGGATTTTACCACTCCGGCAACAAACTCTGCCGCACCAAGGCTGTCTGTCATACTTTTCAGTGTCCATGCAAATGTAAGAATCAGGATTGCCGGAACCATGGATTTGAAGCCTTCCGGAATACAAGCCATACAATCACGGAAGGGCAGAACATTCCGTACCATATAAAGTAAAATAGTGATCACAAGACCAAAGAAGCTTCCAAGTACCAGACCAACAGAAGCATCGCTCTGGGAAAAAGCAGTTACAAAATCAGTTCCACTGAAAAATCCACCAGTATAGATCATTCCGATAACACAGCAGATAACCAGAGAAATAATGGGAATCAAAAGATCTATCACTTTTCCTCTTGGATTCGCAGATCCGTCATCCTCACCAGAAGCATAAGGACGGGCAGCTGTAGTGAACAGGTCACCCTTTAAAGCGTTTGACTCATGGACACCCATAGCACCAAACTCTGTTTTCATAAGGACCATGGATACCATCATAACAATCGTAAGGAGTGCATAATAGTTATACGGAATGGCCTTCACAAATACTGACATACCATCCTCTCCCGGAACAAATCCGCTGACCGCTGCTGCCCAGGATGAAATTGGTGCGATAATACATATTGGCGCTGCTGTTGCATCGATCAAATATGCAAGCTTGGCACGGGAAACGTTATGCTTGTCTGTGATTGGTCTCATAACACTACCTACAGTCAGACAGTTGAAATAATCATCAATAAAAATCAACATACCAAGTAAAATAGTGACAAGCTCTGCTCCCGCCCTTGTTTTGATATGCTTACTTGCCCAGCGTCCAAAAGCCGCAGAACCTCCGGCGCGATTCATCAGGCACACCATAGTTCCAAGAATTACCAGAAACACCAGAATACCTACATTGCTGCTGCTTGATAATACACTGATCATTCCTCCGGAAAAAATCTGATTCACTGTTCCTTCGAAATTAGCCCCTGAGTACAGAAGTGCTCCGACTAAAATTCCAAGAAATAAGGAGCTGTAAACCTCCTTTGTGATCAACGCCAGAACAATTGCCACAACCGGTGGTATAAGTGACCAGAAGGTTGCATATACAGCCGGCGTACCGGCTTCCTCTTCCGCTGCCAGAACTGTTACCGGGCATGCCAGCACGAACATCAAAACAGCTGTAAAAAGAACAGATAATTTGTTACGATTGAATTTCATTATCACTTTCCTCCCTGTGAAGTAATGTCTATTATACAAAAAACCATGAATGCGGGGTCCATCATGGGACGACACATTCATGGCATTTATTCTTCACAGGATTCATACCTTAGATAGCGCTCCACAACAGTGACAGTCAGCCGCATATTCTGCGTCAGCCCAGGATTCATCTCTCATGGCAGGAAAAAATCCTTCGGCAGTCTCCCCTTTCATTCCAGCCAGTCTGCCAGACAACCTCGGATCTGCTCTGTCTTATGCAAAAATTCTCTGCACACCGCTGATCCTGCAGCTGAAATTACTGTTGAAGCCCGCGCCTCTATCATAACTTCCCGTATTCGGTTTTTTTACAAAAATACTGTATCAGCTTTTTGCTGTAATTGCAAGTCTAAATTTCTATTTCTTCTCACCTTTTATTCGTAAATGCAAAAATATTATAGGATTTGGTTTCTCCAATTTGTTCACAGCCATTTTTCAAAAGGTATGCCTGCAGCTCCTCATTTTTTGCAACAACTACAAATTCGGTTTTCGTTCTTTTTAAAGCTTTTCTGAGTTTATTTCCATCATAGTAAATATGATAGTCAATTACATCCAGAATTACCTTCTGACGTCTATACCGCTTGCTTTTCTCGTTGTATTCTCCCGCCACAGTGCTTCCGGCTCTGTAAATGCTCACATTTCTGTTGATTGTAAGCTTAAGCTGGGCATCGTACTGCCTTACAATGTTATTCAGACTGTTATCAAATGCCACCTTTGGCTGGGAATCCGGCGTCTTCATATTCTCATGCAGAATATCACAGATTTCGATAAGTTCATCGGGAACCTTGTAAATATTTTCTGTAGCTGCGAAGTTCTTCACGATTCCATTTAATGGATTTCCCAAAAACACAAACACACCCACCGTAGCAACGACCGCAGCAGCCCTCATCCACCTTTTCTTAAACCAGGAGACAAAGGTTACTCCGTAGTAGGCTATTGCAGGGATTACCGGCAAGATCCATATAAAACGATAATATTCGTTTTCAAAATCCAGTTTCGCAATTATATACTTTACAACTACAGGATTATATACCGTCAGAAAAAGAAACGCTGTATACCCTATAAAAATCCTGGAGTTTTTTTTCCTTCCACAGATCAATGTACACAAAAGACCAACTGCAAAAAGGAACGGATACCACTTGGAGCCCCAGTACAGCTTCATACAGGCTTTTACAAATTCTAATCCCAGTTCTTCAATTGTCACTCCTGCCATACTTTTCCCCTTTCTATGATGCGGCGAGCCGGATCAGGCCCAGCTTACATGCAAAATAAACTGCCGCATATATACCAGAAGGAAGCATGCACAGGATGCAGTAGGGTATTGCGGAAAACTTCCGGTTCATGCACATGGCCGGCACCATTCCTGCCAGGATTGCTGCCGGAAAGATAATAGCAGAACCGGAAAAAGCCAGTGCACTTGCAGCTGTAAGAAACAGCACCAGCCAGACAGCTTTTTCGTTTTTTTTCTGATAAAACCACAGGGCACACATCAGTACTGCCGGAAAAGCAATGTTGGCCAGTATGGCTTTTCCTTCATAGCTTCTTGTAAAGAAAAAGGTTCCTGCCGTATAAATAGTACCGCAAAAAAGCTGAAGGACACATACAAATATTACCATCATATCTGCTTTTTTTCTGGAATCATCGAACAGGCGCTTTCCAACCTGATAAATGATCAGATTGGATATCAAAACGTTCACACAGGACATTACGAGCTTCGCCTGAACAAGGGGATGGATACCAAGCAGCTTACACCATATTGCATTATTCATAGGATATGCCGATAAAATATAACGGGCCTGAAAGCGTTTCAGAATACCACCCTGGAAAGGATCAAATCTGCCAAGAGTATTGGTGTACACAGATGCACTTACAGTTCCTACATAATATGTGGCATCTACTGTGGTATCCTGATACAATATCACGATAAGACACTGGAAGAGGACTACACCGACAACAGCCAGGAGCATAAAGGAATGCTCCTTCCATAGCTGTTTCACAGAAATGCTCCTCTCCTGTCCGAACTCGGCATTTGTTTTTCTTCGTCTAAGAAAAAGATAACCGCCGCCCAGACAGATTACTAGGATCAGAACCCACAATGCTGCCGCCCTGCTAAGCGGCACCCACAGAAGCGTCATTGGCACGATCACCACTTCAAATACTGCAAAATAAACCAGATATCCCATTATCAGCTGCAGGGAAATATCACTCTTTATTTTCAATGCTTTGGACAAAAGTCTGCCTGCTGCAAAAAATATAGTCATTTCCAGAACAAATCCTATGCACGCAAGACAAGCCTCTCTCATTTACTGCTTTCTCCTTTTAGCTGATTCTCCAGGATTCCCATCGCTACCTTCTCCGGTGTGATCGGAAGCTCTCTTACCCGCACGCCGGAAGCATTATAAACTGCATCCGCAATTGCCGGGCAAGGTGTATCGATAACCAGCTCTCCAATAGATTTAGCACCAAACGGACCGCTCTTCTCATAGCTGCTCTCAAACTCCACGCGGATATCTCCAATGTCCACACGGCTTGGAATCTTGTACTGCATAAAGGAATTCTCGCGGATCTTTCCGGCTTTGGTGTACTGTACCTCTTCCATAAGAGCCATACCAATACCCTGGGCAACACCACCCTCAGTCTGCACTCTGGCAAGATTAGGGTTAATAGGAGTTCCGCAGTCTACAACAGCCACATAGTCGATCAGCTCGATATTACCGGTTTCCTTGTCAACCTCTACCTCTGCTGCACCGATCATATATGGCGGCGGAGAAATCTTTGAAGAAAAGGCTGTTGTTACCTGAAGCTCCTGTGTATTACCACAGGTTCCCTTATAAGCTACATCCTGGAGGCTTACCTCCTTGTCACCTGAAAATACTCTCTTGCCATCGAACTCAACCTGATCCGGTTCTACTCCAAGCATTCCTGCACCAAGCTTCATAATTCGTTTTTTCAGCTCGTCACAGGCATTGATCACCGCATTTCCAGTGGCATAAGTAGTTGCAGAGGCATAAGAACCGGAGTCATAAGGAGAGACATCTGTGTCTACACCAAATGCAACAATGTTCTCAAACTCTGTTTCCAGACAGTCTGCTGCCATCTGGGAAAGAATGGTATCACAGCCAGTACCCATATCCGAGCATCCAAGGGACAATGTGTAAGAGGCATCCTCATTCAGCTTCAGGGTAGCACCGCCCACATCTACATTGGAAATAGATGAACCCTGCATCGCCATAGCAAGGCCAACGCCGCGCACCTTACCATTTCCCATATCCCTGCATGGATATTTCTCGTCCCATCCGATCATTTCTTTGGCACGTGCCAGACAGCGATCCATAGTACAGCTTGCAGTATGAGTCAGATTACCATCGTAATCATACATTCGCTCACCCTCGATAGGCATATTCAGCTCACGGATCTTCGCCGGATCCATATTCATCTTATGAGCCAGCTCATTGACCGCTGATTCAACTGCATAGATTCCCTGTGTAGCACCATATCCGCGGTATGCACCTGCCGCCTGTACATTGGTGTATACAACCTCATAATCAAAGGCAAACGCCTCCAGATTACGGTACAGCGCGATTGCCTTGTGACCAGTCAGACCTACTGTTGTCGGACTGTGATCGCCGTAAGCGCCGGCATTGGAAAGTGCTTCTACTTTAATTCCTTTTACAATTCCATTCTCATCAGCACCAACCTGCACATGAACCTCCATCTCGTGGCGTGGAGATCCGCAGGTCAGAGTTTCATAACGGCTGTAAACGATCTTAGAAGGGCGTCCTGTAAGCCAGGTAACAATTGCCGGATAAATCTCGCAGACCTCTGTCTGCTTCGCACCGAAGCCACCACCAATACGCGGCTTGATCACACGGATCTTGGATGAAGGGATTCCCAGGGCATTTCCAAGGATTCTGCGCAGATGGAAAGGAACCTGTGTGGAAGATACCACATTCAATCTGCCGAAATGATCCTTAGTACAATATGTACGGAAGCTCTCCATCATGCTCTGCTGATCTGCCTTTGTATGATAGATTTCATCTACTGTATACTTACACTCTGCAAGAACCTTATCAATATCTCCCATTTCCTCATGGCCCTTAGCCGCAAGGTTTCTCTTATTATCCGCACCTACCGGGAATTTAGACTCCCAGTTCTCTTCCGGATGGACCAGAATAGGATTGTCCTTTGCAGTATGCATATCCAGAACCGGTGTTTCCACACGATATTTAACCTTAACTCGCTTAATTGCAAGATCAACAGCAGCCTCAGTCTCTCCTGCTACGATTGCCACCGCATCTCCTACAAAGCGAAGATGCTGATCCAGGATCAATCTGTCGTAAGGACTGAATTCCGGATAAGTCTGTCCTGCAGATGCAAAACGTTTCTTCGGCACATCCTGCCAGGTAAGAATGCAGGCAATACCATCTACCTTCATAGCTGTATCTGTCTTGATTTCTTCTACCCAGGCATTTGCATAAGGGCTTCTGAGGATCTTGATGATCAGGCACTCCTTAGGTGCCAGGTCATCTGTATATACCGGCTGACCTGTAACCAGGGCCATGGCATCCTTTTTCTGTAATGACTGATTTACATAGCTCATGCCTGCACCTCCTTCTCCTGCTTCCCGCTGTCTTCTGATCCATCCTTCTTCATTTTCTTAAATTCCAGATATTTCAGAATACTTCTCGTCTGTCCCACAAAACCTGAGCACCGGCATAAATTACCAGCCAGATATTCCTTAATATCATCCTCTGTAGGATTATCCAGTTCTCTGGTCATAGCGATTACATTCATAATAAAACCAGGGTTACAGAAGCCACACTGCTCTGCTCCTTCATTAGCAAGAAAAGAACCGAATTCCTCGGCTTCAGCCTGAAGTCCCTCCATTGTCACAACCTTTTTGCCATCAATACGCGCTGCCAGAACACTGCAGGAAAGCACAGGCTTATCATCTGCCAGCACAGTACAAAGACCACAGTTCGCAGTCTCACAGCCTCTCTTTACACTATAGCAGCCCAGACTTCTAAGAAATTCCAGAAGCATGGTATCTGGACGGATTTCCTCTTCTTTTTTGACTCCATTCAGCCAGAAATTAATTTTCATCAGTCAATACCTCCTACTGCTTCTAATGCTCTTCTTGTAAGAACCTTCACAAGAAGACTTCTGTATTCTGCACTGCCTCGCATATTTCCGGATGTAGGAACCTTCGCTGCTGCAAAATCTGCAAATCGTAAAAAGGCTTCCTTCTTCTCCTCTGCTGACATTTCATCTATGCCTGCAAGAATATTCTCCTCATCCGTAACCAAAAAGGCCCTTGCCGGACGGGCACCGTAAACTGCCTTTACACCGCTTTCGGAAAGACTGACACAGCATGCCAGAACCGGAAAATCTGTCTTGGTATTTCGCTGGCTTAAATAAACTGCCTTCAACGGTGTCTTTTTCACAATGATCCTAACCAGAATATCTCTGTCCTTAGGCATTTTTACAAAATCTGAAAGACAGACTCTGCCTGCCTTAAACAGCTCTACCTCCGCATCCAGCGCAAGTAACATTGTCAGCACATCAGAAAAGCCGAAGCGTCCCCAGACACTTCCGCCCACCGTTGCACAGTTTCGGAACTGAACGCCTACAATATGGCGAAGACTCTCTCTTACTGCTCCATTCGTGTATGTATCAAGTCCCTTATGAAGTTCCAGATCACGTAAAGGTGTCATACAACCGATTACAAATTCTTCCTCTGTTTCTGTGATAGTATCTAATCCCAGACCAGACAGATCAATGGCTGTAGTCACATTACGGCTTCCCATTTTCAGCCATACCATGCCGCCAAGCACACAGGCTGTCCGCTTCTGGTTCAGCTCATAGGCTTCTTCCAGAGATTCCACTTTCACATAATTTTTTATTTTAAGCATGCTTTTTTCCTTTCTTGTATTATTACTTCTTAGTATAACAAGAAAAATAATAGATTTCCAGCAAAATGACATATTCAGAATATTTTTTTATTTTGATTTTATACATATTTTATAGATATTTTCAAACAATTGTGTTATAATTCAGTGAAAGAACGGAATATTTCATGAAAGGAGCGGGTTTTATGAGTAAACGAATCATAACTATCAATCGTATGTTTGGAAGTAACGGACGTATTATTGGAAAGGCTCTTGCCGAGGAACTGGGATTCAGGTTCTATGATAAGGAACTGATTGAAATGGCGAGTAAGGAGAAGAATATTCCTTTTGATGAATTTGCCAGAGTAGATGAGCGTAAGGCCAGCCAGTGGCTGTATCCGGTAGACTATGAGCTTCAGATGAATCCTGAATATCACTTTGTCCCTATGAACGATGTACTTTTTGATCTGCAGAAGAAGATCATTCTGGAGGCAGCAGATAAGGAAGACTGCGTTATTGTAGGGCGCTGTGGTAACTATTTGCTGAAGGACAGCAAGGAGAAGCATCTTAGCATGTTTATTTATGCTCCATTTGAAGACCGTGTGAGAACAGTTATGTCACGTACAGGACGGGAGGAGAAAAGTGTACGCAAGCTGGTGAAGCGTACAGATAAAGAACGACGTGCTTATTACGAGTATTTCACAGATACCAACTGGCTGGATATGCTCCAGTATGATCTGTGCATTAACAGCAGTACAGTAACTAAGGATGAAATTGTAGATATGGTAAAGAAGCTTATCTGAAGTGAGTAAAAGCAGGCCAACCGCGATTAAGTCATATCACGGTTGACCTGCTTTTTTTATAAATTATGATACCAGTGTCAAAAGGTCAAAAAGCTGTTCGTGCTTGCACGATAAGGCTTTTGAACTTGGGACACGCCAAATATGAGAAAGTAGCGATTTACGCAGTAAATCAGTGGATTTCGAATATTTAGAGGATTGCGGGAGCAGCGTAGCTGCGTAGCAATCCGGGTATCAAATGAGTGTCAAAATACCTTTTGACACTCATTTCATATAGGATTTCAAGAACTCATATATGTCATCTTCTGTTGGCGGACAGCCTGCCAGATGATGGACGAAATGACGGGTGCAGTTACCAATCCCAAGCTTTCCCTCTTGCCTGCGATAGCCCTGCCCGATACAGATCCGGGTATCCAGTTTATTTAAAAGACCTTCCTGCTTGAGCCTGTCAAGTGCGGGAATCAGATTTCCGTAGCAGGCACTGCAGGATTCTACCTCTTCTACTGCATCGGCAAGCTCCACTACTTTTCGCGACTTTGGAATAGGTTTACCCGGATCACCGCCAATAACCTTGATCTCTGCCTGACGAATGTCAGAGCAGCCTACACCAAGGGCGGCAGCTTTTACGATGTAGGGAACTTCTTCCACCTGATAATACATCATATCACAGACATAAGCATCTATGAGAACCGGATCCGTACCTGCAAGGACACGGTTCATTTCCACCGGATTCCCTCCATCCTCGAAATCAAGATCTCCACAGATATTGTCCACCACAATGAAATCCTGATGGATGCCAAGGCCAAGATGAGCAATAGGATCATGAAGACCAAGTGCGTGGAAGCGGCGCTTCTCGGAATTAGGCAAAAGGCCTTTCATGTTCTTCAAGGCACAGGTGATCTTAGTCTGGCAGTGTCCCTTCAGCACCGGAACATTAATAAGAAAATCAAGGTCAAGAACACTTTTACAAATATTCAGTGTCATGTCACCGCATTCTACCGGAACACCCTTTTCTTTTTGCATATCCAGAAAAGGAACGTTATACTTTTCACAAAGAGATTTATAACCGCATACCTCATAGGATTCGGAGGTCTTATCTCCTACCCAGGAGCCTTCCATGATGACCAGATTGGAAAAACCTTTTTCCTGAAGGTATTCTACAATTCCGGCAACTACCTCCGGATGGGTGGTGCCTCCCCAGCAGGCTTCCATGGGGGCAACTAAATTGGGCTTGATACCTATCCGCATGCTGTGCAGACCATTTTCTGAATTCGTTTCACATTTCGCAAATTTCTGTTCTATCTCCCCTGCCAGATCAGATGCCTCCAGCAGTTCCTTCGTCATCCCTGTATAATCGGTTCCGCATTTTATTAAAATCTGATTCTTTTTCATTTCAGGATCAGTACTCCTTTTTTACTCTGTTCGGTTAAACACCTCTTTATCCACAGCTCCATTCTGGCACGCCACGATGGTAGTACAAACAGCATCACCTGTAATGTTGACTGCAGTTCTGGCCATATCCAGAATACGGTCGATACCCATGATGATACCGATTGCCTCAACCGGAAGCCCAACAGAATTAAACACCATCGTCAGAGTAACAAGACCGACACTTGGAATACCCGCTGTACCAATAGATGCCAGAGTTGCAGTACCAATTACAGTCACATAATCCATTGGCGTCAGCTGGATTCCAAAGGCCTGGGCTGCGAACATAACTGCAACACCCTGCATGATAGAGGTACCGTCCATGTTAATGGTCGCACCAAGAGGAATGGTAAAAGAAGAAATCTTCTTGGAAACACCCATTTTTTTATGCAGCGTATCAATAGACAGCGGAATGGTTGCATTAGATGTAGCAGTAGAGAATGCAAAGGCCATAACCGGGAAAAACTTTTTAATAAATCTGACAGGATTCAGGCCGGTAAACACCTTGAGCAAAATCTGGTATACTCCAAAGCACTGAATTGCAAGTGCCAGTAAAACAGCAATCATATATTTTGCCAGCGGAACAAATGCACTGAAACCAATGTTTGCAAAGGTTCTGGCAATCAGACTGAAAACTCCGATAGGTGCCAGCTTCATAACCATCATTGTCATTTCCATCATAATATCATTAAACTGACTGATAAAGTTTGCAACTGTCTCCGCCCTATCTCCAAGCTTGGCAAGAATCACACCTATGATCAGGGCAAATACAATAATCTGAAGCATTTCCCCGTTTGCCAGAGATTTAACAGGATTATCCGGAATAATATTCAGTATCGTCTGCACCAGGGAAGTAGACTCCATTGTTTCCACACTTGAAGCACTGGACTGGATCTGGCTCATATCAAGTCCGATTCCAGGTCTGAGCAGTGTTCCGATTCCAAGAGCAACGGCTACTGCTACTGCTGTTGTGATCAGATAAAATGCAAGGGTTTTTCCGCCTACATTTCCAAGCTTCTTCGTATCCCCGATCGCCATGCTGCCGCATACCAAAGAACAGAATACAAGTGGTACTACAAGCATTTTCATGAGACGGATAAAGCCCTGTCCCAGGACATACAGGATTCCCTCTACGATCACATCACTTTTTATACTGCCATCCGGCACTATATAATGAAGCACCATACCGGTAATGGCTCCGGCAATCAGTGCAATAAAAATCATGCTGGTAAGGCCAAGCTTCTTTTTCTCTTTTGTTGTCGTTTCTTTTTTTGCGCCCATCTTAACCCTCCAGCTTTTCTTTCATAAATTCTTCCAGGGACTCTTTCCATTCCGGCATGTCGTATACATCAATGATCCGGAGAATGAAATTATCAAGAACCGCATATGCAGGTCTTTTGGAAGACAGGTCAGACTGTGGTGTAGGCACCGGATTCAGCTCATCCTTCTTTCCTGCCAGCCGAAGGATTTCCCGGGCAAATTCATAACGGCTGCAAACGCCCTTACATGTAGCATGATAGGTTCCGTATTCATTGGTGTAGATCAGGTGGAGAATGATCCTTGCCAGATCCTTTGCACTTGTTGGGGAACCATACTGATCTTCTGCTACAGAAAGCGCTCTTCCTTCATTGGCAGCTTCCAGAACACGATTAACAAAATTGTTTCCTTTTCCATAAACCCAGTTGCTTCGGATAATAAAATGCTTATGTGTAAACTCCTTCACATAGTTTTCTCCGGCGCGCTTGGATCTGCCATAAACAGTTGTCGGATTGGTATCATCAAACTCTGTATAAGGCTTTTTTGCCAGGCCGTCAAAAACATCGTCTGTGGAGAGCTGCACTATCTTCGCCCCTGTCTTTCTTGCCACAATGCTTAAGTTACGTGCTCCAAGTGCATTAACACGAAAAGCTTCCTCCGGCTCCTTCTCACACAGGTCCATATCAGTAAGTCCGGCACAGTTAATGATCACATCCGGGCGATGGATTTCACCGAAACGAAGAACTTCATCTGTTTCAGTAATATCAAGCTCATTCTTATCCGTATTCAAGGCTTCAATTTCCAATGGATTTAACACTTCATTGATTGCCTCACCGATCTGGCCTTCAGAACCTACGATCCATACTTTTTGCATACTCTTTCCTCCTCATATAATTTGTTACTGTGATTTTCATATCACCGCTCAGCTTGTTCACAGCAACATATTTTTCCACACAGTTGATATTATTTTAACAATTCACCTTACTCTCTGTCAAGAAAAATGTATTGCCTTAAATTTACATGCCTTGAATTTCTCTTCTGCACCTTGTATAATGCAACTGTAATAAACCTGAGCAACAGGCTCTGAATTTGGATAGCGCATCTCTTTTTTTCAGGAAGGATTAAAATGAACAGGCATATGAAAAGAAAAACAGGTAAACGAAAGCGTCAGCTGCAAAGAAAGTATTTTTTCCGCAAGCTTATTACAACAGGAGCTCTTGTTGCTGCAGCTTCACTTATACTATTTGGCGGAATTTCCCTTTATAAAAAAATCAAAGAAAATGTCAACACAGTTTCAATGGTTGCTGATGTCTCCGGAGAAAACAGCGGTCTTAATATGGAGCAGGCAGATTCTCTTGCAGCAGTGAAGGCTGCCATGGCACGTCCCACTTCTTTTTCCCCAAGATGCGTAGAATCCACTAAGCCATCACTTTACATAGAATCCACCGCCATTGAAGTGGATGGTCAGACTCTCGCCAGTATTTCCGACTATTCTCCGAAGGAAAGCCTTTCCTTTGATGCAGGAATCAGCTATACAGACGTAGATGGCATTGTTACCTTCCGTGGAAATAACTTCCGAGACACTGCATCTTATGGCAATACACAGATGAAAAATGGCAAAATAAAGGATCTGTGGACAGCCAAAACCAGCTCACTCACATATGGAGATGCAACCTGGTCAGGAAGCGGATGGACCGGTCAGCCTCTTATGGAAAAATGGCCCAGGGAAGTAAAGCAGTCCATGAATATGTACGACTGGGCAAAGGAAAAAGATGACCTTGTAGAAGTCATATACGCCTGCATGGATGGGTATGTATATTTTCTTGATCTTGAAACAGGAGAAGCCACAAGAGATCCGCTTTTCCTTGGGTTCACCTTCAAAGGTGCCGGTGCCCTTGATCCCAGAGGGTACCCGATTCTGTATGTAGGCGCAGGCTATGACAGCAGTCAGGGCACTGCAAGAGTATTTGTTGTAAATCTTCTGGACTGCAGCGTTATGTACACGTTTGGAAACAACGATCCTTTTTCACTCCGGGGAAATTTAAGCTATTTTGATTCCTCTGCACTTGTGGATGCAAAAACGGACACTCTTATCTACCCTGGCGAAAACGGTATTCTTTACCTTATAAAGCTAAACACCGATTATGATAAAGAAGCTGGGACTTTATCCATTGCTCCTGATAATATTGTAAAATGGCACTATTACGGAACTAGAACCAGCGTTGCCTCTTACTGGCTGGGTATGGAAGACAGTGCAGCTATCTACGATGGTTATATTTTTATGTCAGACAACGGCGGTAATCTGATGTGTCTTGACTTAAACACCCTGCAACTGGTATGGGCGCAGGATATTCTGGATGACTCCAACTCCTCTCCGGTCCTTTCTGTTGAGGACGGACACCTTTACCTGTATATCAGCACCTCCTTCCGTCTTGGCTGGCGCAGTAATTCCATTGCTGAGGTTCCAATCTGGAAAATTGATGCTGAGACCGGCGAGATCATCTGGAAGACATCTTATGATTGTGCTTCCGATGATGGTGTATCCGGAGGTGTCCAGTCTACGATTGCAGTTGGAAAGGAACAGCTTTCAGACAACATTTATGTGACTGTAGCCAGAACCGATGGACAGGCTCAGGGAGTTCTTGCCTGCATTGACAAAAATACCGGTGAAGTCAGATGGGAGCATGAATCAGCTTATGCCTGGTCCTCTCCTGTATGTGTATACAACCCTGATGGCAGCGGAAAAGTGCTCTATTGTAACAGCACCGGGCACATTTATCTTCTGGACGGAGAAACAGGAGATGTTCTTGACACTCATCAGATCAGTGAAGGTGTTATCGAAGCATCTCCTGCAGTATACAAAAGCTATATGGTTGTAGGAACCAGAGATTGTAAAATATGGGGGATGGAACTGCAGTAATGCGGTTCCACCCCCTTTCTTATTCTTCTGCTTTCACAGCCCATCTCATTTTTGTAGACCGGGCTCTTCCATTCTGGGCACATTCCTGTGCGCTGGGACGTATCACATCCCTTGCATAATCAGAATAAATCCCAGCTTTATAACCCTCCTTCAGAGCCTTCTTCACCAGCTTATCCTCTCCTGAATGGAAGGTAAGGATCGCAGCTCTTCCGCCTGGCTTCAATGCGTCAGGCAGTTTTTCCATAAATTCATACAGAACCTCAAACTCCCTGTTCACATCAATTCTAAGTGCCTGGAAGGTACGCTGGCAGGTTTTCTTAATGGTATCCTTCTTTTCTTTTTCCGGAAGAAAAGAAAGAGTCCTCTCAATGATCTGTCGAAGCTTTGTGGTAGTATCAATATGATTTCCCTTACGGATTTCATCCGTAATCGCCTTCGCCAGTTCCTCGCAATAAGGTTCATCTGAATTCTCATAAAGCATACCGGCAAGCTCATCTCTGGTAATATTCTCCAGACGCTTTGCTGCACTGATTCCCGTCTCCTGATCCAGTCTCAGATCCAGAGGGCCATCTACCTTAAAGGAAAATCCTCTTTTTGGATTATCGATCTGCATAGAGGACACTCCCAGGTCAGCAAGAAGAAAATCAAATCCTCCCACCTCTTTGGCAATCTCATCAATAGTACAGAAATTCTGGAGCTTAATAGTCAGAATATCTTCCCCGAATCCAAGCTCTTCCAGACGTTTCTTGGTTTTCGCAGCTTCCTCATGATCCACATCGGTAGCATACATATGCCCTTTTCCCTGTAAACACTGAAGCATGGCTTTAGTATGTCCACCATAACCAAGTGTGGCATCAAAGCCAATTTGCCCTGGCTTAATTTCCAAAAAATCAATAATTTCTTTTACCATAATGGAAATATGCATACCTGCCGGGGTATTGCCTTTATTAATAACATGCTGGATAGTATCCTTGTATTTCTCCGGCTGAAGCTCTTTATATTTTTCCTCAAATTTCCTTGGATATTTACCTTTATAGCGAACTCTTCTCTGGTGAGGCTGCTGCCCCTCCTGGATTGTCTGGGCATTCCGGGGATTTTTCATCTCATTTTTCTGTGCCATTCCTGTCTCCTGTATTATTTCATATTTCCGTACTTATCACTGTGCTCCCGATGGCAGTCTTTCTAATTCTGTCTGCGTTTTTCCAGCTCCATACTGATCTTGGAAACAAACAGATCAAATGCCACGTTATTTTTGCCGCTATTGATCACAATATCAGCCTTGGAACGAGTTGGTTCCACATACAGATAGTGCATAGGCTTCACCGTATTCAGATACTGATTGATGATTCCTCTGAGATCTCTTCCCCGTTCTTCCACATCCCGGGTAATTCTTCGCAGGATACGCTCATCTGCATCAGCTTCTACATACACTTTAATATCAAGCAGCTCCCGCACTCTCGGATCTGCCAGCAGAAGGATTCCCTCCACAAGGATTACCGGACTAGGATCAATATGGAGAATCTTGTCAGAGCGATTATGCAAAGAATAGTCGTACACCGGACATTCTATGGATTTTCTCTGTTTCAGAAGCTTCAGATGCTCCACAAGAAGTTCTGTTTCCAGCGAATCCGGATGATCATAATTCACAGTTACACGTTGCTCAAAAGGAATGCCATCCTGTCTGCGATAATAGTTATCGTGATAGAGAACTACCACATCGTCTCCGAAATATTCTTTGATTCTGTTTGTAAATGTAGATTTGCCGGAGCCGGAGCCACCGGCAATTCCTATAATAAGACTTTCCATTTTGTTCACACCTACCTGTCAAGGCCGAATTCTTCCGGCATAAATCTTGGACAAATGTTCTCGGAGGTACAGATTACGGTAGAGGAAAGGCGGGTACCGATAGCACAGGCCTCTCTCATAGTCTTGCCATATGTAAGCCCTACGCATACACCTGCAAAAAAAGCATCTCCTGCACCGGTAGTATCCACTACATCTACCTTCATGGCCGGATATACACCACAGCTTCCTTCCTGGTCTGCATAAACAGCACCTTCACTTCCCATTGTAACAACCATCTGCGGAATATGGGCAGACTGGATCCGGGTCTTCAGGCATTCTGCCATTTCCTCCGGATTCAGATTACTGTAATCTTCAGAAAACAGCTGCCCTGCTTCCTGCTGATTACAGACAAAGCAGGCTGTTTTTCGAAGAAAATCACGGCGCTCCATGGCAATTGTCATATTGGAAACAATGGCATAAACCTTTTTACCATATTTCTCAGCATAATGGAATGTCTTTTTCACAATTTCTTTATCAATATCAATCTCAATCACCACACTGTCTGCATCCTTGAATATCTCATCTCCACATTCATCGAGAATATGCTCAATAGGACGGTGATCCGGGCGTTTGGAAATAGATGCTACAACATCTCCATCCTGATCAAATACAGCCAGCCAGGTTCCCATTCCATCCTTTACCTTGCGCATGTACCTGGTATCAACCTTGTGGCGCTCCAGCTTACGGATAACATCATCTCCCATTGCATCGTCATCTACCAGGCTGACGAAAGTAGGCTTCAACTCAATATTTGCAATATCTTCCACTACATTTCTGCCTACACCGCCGTGAATCTGCTGGATCACGCCTGCATTTCTTCCTCCAGGAATAAATGGTGCTGTGGAATATCCTTTCACATCGATAAAAACATCACCGATTACAACAAT
>CAKRVL010000044.1 GCA_934408705.1 uncultured Blautia sp.
CTGAAGCCGCAAGAAAACGTAAATATAATTAATTGTGCGCAAAAATCCCTGGCTGCATTCAGTCAGGGATTTTTAAATCTATTAGAAGTTGTGTCTGAAGGAGAGGAAAAGAGAAACCTATGATGATTCTGAAGAAAATTGCCCAGCTTCTGTTTAACCGGGTTTTCTATGTGGTGTTTGCCATGGCGGTGCAGCTTGGCTGGGTGCTGACCATATTCATGCGTCTTGCAGGATATTCCAGATATATATCCTTTGCTCTGAATGTGATCAGTATTCTGATCGTTCTGAAAATTGTAAATCGAAAAATAAACCCTTCGTATAAGCTGGCATGGACTATACTGATCTTATGCCTGCCTGTTTTTGGACTTGTGCTTTATCTTGTGTTCGGACGTTCCAGAATCGGTAATTATATGCAGGAGCGTTTTAATGAAATGCTCATAAATTCTGGAACATTTTTGCAGGCGAATCCCCAGATACATGACCAGCTGGAAACAGAGAGTGTATCTGCGTGTAATCAGTCAGATTATATATATCGTAATGCAGGTTATCCTGTTCATGGAAATACCTCGGCAGAATATTTCCAGGTGGGAGATGATATGTTCCCTGTCCTGGTAAAGGAACTGGAACAGGCACAGCATTATATTTTTATTGAATATTTTATTATTCATGATGGTGTGATGTGGAGAACCATTCTGGATATTTTGGAGAAGAAGGTTAAGGAAGGCGTGGATGTACGTCTGATTTATGATGATATGGGCTGTCTTACAACTCTTCCTCATAAATATTATGAAACTATGAGAGCCAAGGGAATCAAGTGTCAGGTGTTTAATCCTTTCCGGCCTATTCTGAATATTATCCTGAATAACCGTGATCACCGGAAATTCTGTATTATTGATGGCTATATTGGATTTACAGGAGGTGTGAACCTGGCAGATGAGTACATCAATCAGAAGGAACGTTTTGGTCATTGGAAGGATACAGCAGTTATGCTGAAGGGTGAAGCTGTCTGGAATATGACTGCTATGTTCCTTCATATGTGGAATGTGATCACCAATAATCGTGAGGGTGGCAGTCTGGCGGAATATCTGCCCCATGTATGGCATCCGGAGCCTTTTGAAGGCGATGGCTTTATTCAGCCCTTCTGTGATTCCCCTCTTGACAGTGAGACTGTAGGCGAGAATGTTTATCTGAATATTATCAATCGTGCAAAAAGATATGTGTATATCTGTACTCCCTATCTAGTTATAGATAATGAGATGATGACAGCACTTTGCCTTGCTGCAAAAAGCGGCGTGGATGTGCGCCTGATGACGCCTGGTATTCCGGATAAGAAACTGGTATTTCTTCTTACTCAGTCCTATTATGAGCAGCTTCTTGAAGCAGGAGTGAAGATTTATGAATATCTGCCGGGATTTCTTCATGCCAAGTCTTTTGTCTGTGATGATGAGATCGGCGTGGTTGGAACTATTAATCTGGACTACCGGAGCTTGTATCTTCATTTTGAAGATGGTGTATGGATTTGCAAGAATAAGGTAATATACGATATTAAGAAGGATTTTACGGATACTCTGGAGTACTGTAATCCGGTATCTTTGGAGTTTTGTCGTGGAAGAAATATTGCAGTACGTGCAATGCAGAGTATTTTAAGGCTATTTGCACCGATGTTATAGGAGACCGGACATGAGAGAAGAGACAAAGAAACAGCTTTGGCAGATAATGAACCAGGCAGTTGAGAACAACCAGATTGCCGGTATGAATATGATGGTTGTGAAAGAGGGGCAGGAGGAAGTGTATCTTGAATGTGGCTATGCAGATAAGGCTGCAGGAAAGAAGCTTAAACGTGATACCATTTTCCGGCTTTTTTCCATGACCAAGCCTGTTACGGCAGCCGCCGCCATGCTTTTATTTGAGAGAGGCGTTATTGATCTGGCGGATCCTGTGTCCAAATACATTCCCGGATTTGCAGATCAGATGGTTTCTGTTCCGGGAGGCCTGGCGCCAGTGTGGCACAATGTGACAGTCTATCATCTGTTGTCCATGACCGGAGGCCTGACCTACGGGGGAAACAGCAGTGCAGCAGAATATGCTGCCGGAAATGTGTTTGAAGAAGTTCACAAACGTCTGGGGACAGAGCATCCGGTGACCACACTGGAATTTGCAGACAGGATTGGAAAATGCCCACTGGAGTTTCAGCCGGGTGAACGGTGGAAATACGGTGTGTCGGCAGATATTCTGGCAGCAGTTGTGGAGAAGGCTTCCGGCATGAAATATGGCGAATTTCTGAAAAAAGAGCTTTTTGAACCTCTTGGAATGAAGGATACCGGATTTTTTGTTCCAGGTGAGAAGCTGGACAGACTGGCTGTGACCTATGAACAGACTGATGGAGAAATAAAGGAATACCGGGAGGACAGCCTTGGAATCCGTTTTGCAATGGATGTACCCCCGGCGTATGAAGCCGGCGGTGCTGGCCTTGTATCTACCATTGATGATTATTCCAGATTTGCGTCCATGCTTTTGAATAAAGGAAATTTCCATGGAAAACAGATCTTAAAGCCCGGTACAGTGGAATATATGACATCTCGCAGGCTTACAGGCTGTCAGCAGGACTGGTTTGACAAATGGTGGGAAATGAACGGATATTCTTACGGAAACCTGATGCGTGTGATGACAGAATCATGGAAGGCACCTTTTGCAGCAAGTGAGGGAGAATATGGCTGGGACGGCTGGCTTGGCTGTTATTTTGCCAATCTGCCTAAAGAGAATATGACAATTCTCATGATGATGCAGAAAAAAGACGCAGGTACATTTGATCTCACAAGAAAGCTGAGAAATGTAATGCTGCTTGGAATGTAATGATACCAGTGTCAAAAGGTCAAAAAGCCGTTCGTGCTTGCACGATAAGGCGTTTGAACTTGGGACACGCCAAATATGAGAAAGTAGCGATTTACGCAGTAAATCAGCGGATTTCGAATATTTGGAGGATTGCGGGAGCAGCGTAGCTGTGTAGCAATCCGGGTATCAAATGAGTGTCAAAAGACCTTTTGACACTCATATCATGTAACGTTAAAATGGCAATAAAGAGGTTTTTCAGGTATGTTCAGAATTTATGCAGATAACGCAGCAACTACAAAAATAAGTCAGACAGCGAAGAATGCCATGATTTCTGCGATGGAAGATATTTATGGAAACCCTTCCAGCATTCACCAGGTTGGAATGGAGGCAAATAATGCCCTCCAGACAGCAAGAGAGCAGATTGCCCGGTGTCTTAGCTGTATGCCGAAGGAGATTTTTTTTACATCCGGTGGAACAGAATCAGATAATCAGGCAATTCTGTCTGCCGCCATGCTTGGAGCAAAGCAGAACAAAAAACATATAATTTCCACTGCTTTTGAGCATCATGCAGTGCTTCATACATTAAGACGCCTGCGAGAGCAGGGGTTTGAGGTTCAGCTTCTGGATGTAGGACCCGAAGGGAATATTACGGCAGCTCAGGTAGAAGAAGCTGTTCGGCCAGATACCTGTCTTGTCACAGCTATGTTTGCCAATAATGAAATTGGTTCCATTCTGCCTGTGGAAGAAATCGGGAAGGTTTGCCGTGCCCATGGCATTCTTTTTCATACAGATGCTGTGCAGGCGGTTGGCCATATTCCGGTAAATGTAAAAAAACAGAATATTGATCTGTTATCTCTTTCTGCTCACAAATTCCACGGACCGAAAGGAATCGGAGTTTTGTATGCAAAAAAAGGTATTGAACTGACCACTATCATGGAAGGCGGCGGACAGGAACGTGGGAAACGTCCTGGTACGGAGGATGTTCCCGCTATTATGGGAATGGCAGCTGCATTGGAAGAAGAGTGTGGATCAATGGAAGAACACGCAGTGAAAATCACTGCCATGCGGGATCGGCTGATTCAGGGACTTTCCAGGATTCCCAACAGCATTTTAAATGGTTCTGTCAGGAATCGTCTTCCGGGAAATGTAAGCTTCTGCTTTGAAGGCATTTCAGGAGAAAGCCTTCTTCTTTTGCTGGATGGCAGGGGAATCTGTGCTTCCTCAGGTTCAGCCTGTGCTTCCGGGGCTTTGGATCCAAGTCATGTCCTTCTGGCTTTGGGACGCACTCTTGAAGCCGCGCAGGGAGCTCTTCGGATCAGTCTTGACAGTACGAACACAGAAGAGGAAATTGATTATATGCTGGAAGTAATTCCCCAGGTGGTAGAACAGCTCACTTCTGTTCCAGTATAAAGTTTTCACATGAGTTAAACATTAAGCTTTTGATATTGCGAGGTATAAAAAGTATGGAATCAGACAACATGAAAAAAGCATTGATCGCCATGAGCGGCGGCGTAGATTCTTCGGTAGCCGCTTATCTGATGAAAGAACATGGATACGACTGTATCGGTGTTACCATGAAGCTTTTTCAGAATGAAGACGCAGGGGTCAGCCGCAAAAAAAGCTGCTGTTCTCTGGATGACGTGGAGGATGCAAGAAGTGTGGCACATCGTCTTGGCATTCCCTATTATGTGTTTAATTTCACAGCAGATTTCAAAAAACAGGTTATGGATCGTTTTGTATCAGCATATGAAAACGGTGCTACGCCCAATCCCTGTATCGATTGTAACCGTTATTTGAAATTTGACAGCCTTTATCATCGTGCCAAAGAGTTGGGCTGCCATTACGTAGTAACCGGTCATTATGCCAGAATTGAGCAGCGTGATGATGGCAGATATCTTCTGAAAAAAGCGGCAGATCCAGGAAAAGACCAAAGCTATGTTCTCTATTCCCTTACCCAGGAGCAGCTGGCACATACCATGTTTCCTCTTGGGAATATGAATAAGAATCAGACACGTATGATCGCAGATGAGCAGAGCTTTTATAATGCCAATAAACCTGACAGCCAGGATATCTGTTTTGTTCCGGATGGAGATTATGCCGGTTTTATCCGTCGCTTTACAGGAAAGGATTATCCGGCCGGTGATTTCACGGACAAAGATGGAAATATCCTTGGCAGGCATAAAGGAATCATCAGTTATACCGTAGGCCAGCGGAAGGGGCTGGGCATTGCAGCAGGCAAGCCGGTTTATGTTACGAAGATCTGCCCGGAAGAAAACCGTGTGATTCTTGGTGACAATGAAGATCTGTTCCACCGGGAACTGGATGTGGAAGATTTCAACTTCATATCCTTTGAGAATCCTCCGGCAGAATTCCGTGCAAAAGCAAAAGTGCGCTATCGTCAGAAAGAGCAGTGGGCAACTGTAAAGGTTACAGGAGAGCGCAGTGTGCACATTATCTTTGACGAGCCGCAGCGTGCCATCACAAAAGGTCAGGCAGCCGTATTATATGACGGTGATGTTGTTATCGGCGGTGGTGTGATCAAAGGGTGATGATGGGAGAGAACCACAATCAGTTTACAAAAAATTAAGAATATATCCTCGTTTTATAGATGACTAACCCTATGGGAAATGTTACAATAATCCATATCAGGAAACAGATTGGAGCGTACAGACTACAGAATGCTTGTATAGTGCGCTCCAGAGTAACTACAGTGAAATATTCTGAAATGGAGGTATATGTGGAAAAAAGAAAACTGATTAAAGACATTCAATCTCATCGTTCTGTTTTGAAAGAAAATGCGGAAGAAAAAGCAAGAGAATCTGTCAGTGCAGTTCTTCCTATTGTGCTGATCGTACTGATACTCTGCTTTACCGTGGCTGCTTTGTCCCCAGGTATCCTGGTGGAATTTCTGATAGGATCCGTGCTTGTGATCCTTGGAATGATCTTTTTCTCTATGGGAGCGGAATTGTCCATGACACCCATGGGAGAACATGTGGGAGGCAGCATGCTTCGCACGAAAAAATTAGGCTTTATTGTAATTATCGGTTTTATTCTGGGTTTTATTATCACAATATCTGAACCGGATCTGCAGGTTCTTGCAGAACAGGTTTCTTCTGTGCCCAATCTTGTGCTGATCTTATCCGTAGCACTTGGTGTTGGCGCGTTTCTTGTTGTGGCATTAATGCGTATTCTTTTTGGGATTGCGCTGCCGCCATTGTTATTCAGCTTTTATATTTTTGTATTTGTATTAGCCATGTTCGTTCCGGAGAATTTCCTGGCGGTGGCATTTGATTCCGGCGGTGTGACCACAGGACCTATGACAGTACCATTTATTATGGCATTGGGTGTTGGTATTGCATCTATTCGTAATGATAAGCATGCAGGAGACGACAGTTTCGGTCTTGTTGCCCTGTGCTCCATTGGACCCATTTTAGCAGTCCTGATATTGGGACTTTTGTATCACACAGAAGGCAGTGCTGCGTTGGAAGTGGTTTCCGAAGTGGAAAATTCTATAGAACTGGGCAGATTATTTGCGGTTGCACTGCCGAAATACTTCAAAGAGATTGCAATTTCTCTTTTTCCGATTGTGGCATTCTTTGGAATTTTCCAGATTGTTTCATTAAAACTGAATAAAAATATGCTGATTAAAATCTGTATTGGCTTATTTTATACATATATAGGACTTGTGCTGTTCCTTACCGGTGCAAATGTAGGGTTTATTCCAACTGGAAATTATCTGGGAATGGTATTGGGACATCTGTCTTACAATTGGATTCTTGTGCCGCTTGGAATGGTGATCGGTTATTTTATCGTAAAAGCCGAGCCTGCGGTATATGTGCTCATGAAGCAGGTTGAGGAGCTGACTGACGGAGCAATTTCCGGGAAATCTATTCAGATTGGTCTGTCTGTGGGCGTGGCAGTCTCTGTTGGAATTTCCATGCTCAGGGTGCTGACCGGAATCTCCATTTTCTATTTTCTGGTGCCAGGTTATGCCATTGCTTTAATTCTCAGCCTGTTTGTGCCAAAAATTTTTACCGCTATTGCATTTGACTCTGGTGGTGTTGCCTCCGGACCTATGACAGCAACCTTTCTCCTTCCTCTGGCTCAGGGAGCGTGTGAAGCAGTGGGAGGAAATATTGTGACAGATGCTTTTGGAGTAGTGGCGATGGTTGCTATGACACCGCTTATCACCCTACAGGTGCTGGGACTTGTTTACCGGGTAAAAGAAGGCGAGCTTGGCAGCAGGGAGAAGGATTTGTCTGCGGACAAAATACCGGTGGAAGCCATTTCAGTGGCAGAATTATTTGAAGAACTGGGAGATACAGAAATTATAGAGCTATAAAGAGGAAGGCAGGAATGGAATTATGACGCATCTCTTGCGAAAAAAGAGTGGTTAACATTCTGGGAAGATTATGGACAGAAGCGAACTTTATAAAGAAAGGAATCATCTATGAGCGAACTATACATGATGGTTACCATCACCAACCGAAAATACATGTCGAAATTTGCAACGCTTTATAGGGAAAACAGGGTGGATGTAGGGACGATTTCCCTTGGTATGGGAACGGCCGCAAGTTCCATCCTTGATTATATGGGGCTGGAAGACGATGAGAAAAGCATTTGTTTTCAATTTGTGACGGCGTCCACCTGGAAAAAACTGAAAAAAGGTTTACAGAATCAGCTTCGGATCGACGTGCCCGGAACCGGGATTGTGTTTACCATTCCCATGAGCAGTATTGGAGGAAAACGGGAACTGGGTTTTCTCATTCAGGGACAGGAGCTTGTAAGAGAGGAGGAAAGTACATTGAAAGAGACAAAGCATGAACTAATCGTGGCTATTGCCAATTACGGATATAATACTCAGGTAATGAAAGCTGCAGAGGAGGGCGGCGCAACCGGTGGAACCGTTCTTCACGGGAAAGGAGTAGGAATGAAACGGGCAGAGCAGTTTCTTGGGGTTTCCCTTGTCTCAGAAAAAGAGGTACTCTTTATTGTAGCAAAATCCGAGCAAAAAAATGCCATTATGAGTGCTATCATGGAAAAGGCCGGGATTACCTCCAAGGCCGGAACCATCGTATTTTCCCTTCCTGTAACGGATACCGCAGGATTGCGAATTCTGGAAGATGAGGAAGAAAATTCATAATCTCCATATAAACTCCATATAGACGTGGTATACTGCGAATAATGTGTCAAGGTCCGCAATGGTAAATCAGATTTTTTTGCACGCCCCAAGTATTATGAAATCTATTGCGCAACTGTTTATAGGAAAATAAAAGAAATAGGGCTTGGGGAAATTTGCCAGATATGGGGAGAGAAAATGAGTTATATTTTTGTGGTGGAAGATGAATTTGATATACAGGAATTGTTGAAAAATTATCTGGAAGAGGCAGGATATCAGGTGTTTTGCGCCTCTGATGGGGTGGAAGCTATTAATCTGTACGAGGAGGAAAAAGAGAAAATTGATTTGGTTCTTCTGGACGTGATGTTGCCTAAAATCGATGGCTTTGGGGTGTTGGAGTTGATTCGGAAATCTTCGTTGGTGCCGGTGATCATGCTCACCGCCCTGGATGATGAGTCCTACCAGATAAAAGGGTACGATCTTCAGGTGGATGAGTATGTGACAAAACCTTTTTCAATGCAGGTACTATTGCGGAAAATAGGGGCAGTGCTGCGACGCAGTGGGAAACATTTATCAGATGAGAAGAACCCTGAGATATTACAGTATGGAGATTTAAAGCTGGATCCTTCCGGTTACCAGGTGTGGGAGGAAGAGCGAAAAGTGGAGCTTACCCAGAAAGAGTTTGAACTTTTGCGAGAGTTCCTTTTGAACAAAGGGCGTGTACTAACCAGGAATCAGCTTTTGGATGCTGTGTGGGGTGCTGATTATTTTGGAGAAGACCGAATTGTGGATACACACATTAAGAATCTTCGGAAAAAGCTGGCAGGGGATTACATTGATACCATCAGAGGGGTAGGATATCGCATTGATAAAATACATAAAAAGCAGAATTAGTGTAAAAATATTTCTTTTAACCATGGTGATCCTTATGGCTGTATCCGGGGTTTCCTATGGCTTCGTGGCCGCTTTTATGCCGCGCAGCTATTCCGATTCCCTGAACCGGACGCTGGCAGCAAGGGTGAAGCAGCTGGCAGAATCTTTGTCCGGATATACTTTGGAAAATGCATTATCTGTTATGGAAGAATTCAGCAGTGCGAATCAGTCTAGAGTGGTTCTTCTTGATGAAAATGGTGGAATTGTCAGGGAGTGGAATGGACTTGGGGATGCGCTGATGATAATTTCAGAGATAGAAGGAAGCAGTGAAGGGGTGTCAGAAGAATTTGCCAGTACAGTAGAAACTATGGAAGCAGATAATATTCAGACAGAAGAAGGTGTTTCCATGGTGGAGCAGATGGAACAGCAGGCTATGGGACGTTATGAGGTTGCTTTTAAAGGAACAGATCATAAGTATACCCTTTTTGTGTTTGGCTCTACCCAGCTTGTGAATCAGGCAGTGGAAGCATTGGGGCAGATCCTTCCGTGGATGCTGCTTACTGTTTTTGCGGTATCTTTGCTGATCGCTCTTTTTTATTCCAGATATTTGTCAAAGCCAGTGCAGAAGTTGGGCGCGGCTTCTGACAAAATGGCGAATCTGGATTTCTCGGTGCGCACTGATATGAAGCGTATAGATGAAATTGGGGTTTTATCCAGAAGCCTTGACACAATGGCGGAAAGCCTGGATCAGGCTTTGTCCAGCCTTTGGGAAGCCAATGCCAAACTGAAAGATGAGATGGAACAGGAGCGGGAACTGGAAAAGCAACGTATGGAATTTTTTGCAGCAGCGTCCCATGAGCTGAAAACGCCTGTGACCATACTAAAAGGGCAGATTGAAGGCATGGAACAGAATGTGGGAGTCTACAAGGATCGGGACAAATATCTTGCCCGGGCAAGAGAAGTGACGGTTACTTTGCAGAATATGGTTCAGGAAATCCTGGTGATTTCTAGAATGGAATCCTGCGGTTTCTCATTAAAGAAAAAAGAGATGGATATGGCAGAGCTGGTGAGGCTTCAGCTGGCAGACCTGAACGAGCTTTTTGAGCAGAAAAATATGGAATTGGAAATCTTTTTGCCAGAGAAGTGTCCCTGCATGGCAGATTCTGGACTGATGGAGATTGCAGTCCGGAATATTCTGGTAAATGCAGTACGGTATTCACCTGCTGGTGAGAGAATAAGTGTGAAATTATCCACGGATTATAATGTGGATTCTTCCACATCTAACTCTTTTCTACTAAAAGAAGTTTCAGGGTACCAAAATTCAAGAGAATTGAAAAGTATGAAAAATACAGCGAAGATACTTCTGGAAGTGGAAAACACAGGTGTGCACATAAGCCAACAGGATCTTCCCCGTTTGTTTGACGCCTTTTACCGCGTAGATTTCTCCCGTAACCGCGAAAATGGCGGCAGCGGTCTGGGACTTTATATTGTACGGGAGATTCTGGAACAGCAAGGGGCAGAGTATGAGATGAGAAATACAGAGGCAGGTGTGTGTTTCCAAATGGAATTGTTGCCAGAGATCGTATCCCTCCAATGATTCTCCATATTCGCATGTTTCAGACACGCTCTAAGTTGAAACTTCACAGAAATCACAAATTACTTACATATGGAATACAAGAAAATGCTCTATTCTTCTTAATGTAATCAAAAAGAAGAAAGGAGCATTTTTTATGAAAACAATGCAGAAAAACAAAGGGCTGAAAAAAAGAGGAAAAGGGCTGGCACTGGGAATCTGTGCAGCAATTCTGGGTACTGTTGGTGTGGCATGGATACCGCAGACAGTGGCATGGGCGTATGCAGAGAGTTATATGGATGCAGACGGAAAGATGGTAACCAAGGTTTTTCAAAATGGGGACACAGATACTGTGACAGATGAGACCGACGAAGTGACAGCGGCTGAAGCAGAAAATGCTGGAAAATCCGCCACAGAATCAGCAACAGAGGATTTTTTCGTGACAGTTGTGCAGGATGGACAGAATCCGGATGATAAGGCGGATATAGAGATAGCGCAGGATTCAGCTGCAGACCAGGTTGGGTATATGGCAGACGGGAATAGTCATATTTATAAGGCATTAGGGCTGGAATATGATGAAGAGCAGAAAGCCTGGATGTGGAAAGAAAAACCAGTTTATGCAATCTGGTTTGGAGATGCGGGAATGATCATTTACGGAGATGTAAAGCCGGAAGGTGAGAATTGTCTGCATATTACATGGGAAAGCGGAGATGGAACTGCTACATTTAAGGTGCAGGAAATGACGAAAGACGAGTTGAAGAAGGCGTATTTAGCAGGTTAAATTGCTATTTAGTGGGTTGAAGTCCTAGAGCGTGTTTGAAAAATCATTCCTGCAATCTGCACGCCCCACTTTGCGGTATATTTCACCCGAATTCGGTTGTCGTAGCCCGCTACGACGCCCTCATCCGGGCAAAATCTTCCACAAATTGTGACGCACATCTTGCAGAAAGCCTTTTTCAAACACGCTCTAGCCAGTACACATTGTCCAAATGCGTCCGTATTAAAGAATTTTTAATCAACTAAATAGCAATCCGCGGTGGCAAAGAGGAAGTTTCCTTGGCCACCGCTTTTTACGTTTGAGATTAGAGGAATAAAATAGAAGCACGAGTTTTACAATAGAATAGAACTTATTTTTGAGGAGACATCCTATGCTTGGAAAGGCAATAAGAAAGGTGGTTTTATTCATTTTGCTTGCCAGCCTCATGGTGGGATCTGGCTATCGGATTACATATGCCAAAGAACAGCAGAATACCACGGAACCGGCGGCAACCGATGACACTCTTGTACAGGCGCCTTCTGCTCTTTTGATGGAAGCCAGTACAGGCACTGTAATTTACGAGAAGGATCCGGATACCAGACGAAGTCCTGCCAGTATTACAAAAATCATGACACTGATCCTGATTTTTGATGCACTGGAGAATGGAACTCTGAAAATGGATGATATTGTGACTACCAGTGCCTATGCAAAGTCTATGGGTGGTTCCCAGGTTTTTCTGGAAGAAGGAGAGACACAGGATGTAGAGACGATGATCAAGTGCATTGTGATCGCATCGGGAAATGATGCAAGTGTGGCAATGGCAGAGCACATTGGAGGCAGTGAGCAGGAATTTGTGCGGCAGATGAACGAGCGGGCAGCCGGCCTTGGAATGAAAAATACTCATTTCGTGGATTGCTGCGGGTTGACGGAATCTGCAGAGCATTATACAACTGCCCGGGATATTGGAATAATGAGCCGGGAACTGATCATTAAATATCCGAAAATTTTGGAATATTCATCTATATGGATGGAAAATATTACTCATGTGACCAGACAAGGCTCTAAGGAGTTTGGACTTACGAACACAAATAAGCTTCTGCGAAGCTATGAGGGCTGTGAAGGTCTGAAAACAGGAAGCACCAGTCTGGCAAAGTATTGCGTTTCGGCTGTGGCTTCCAGGAATAATATTACTCTCATATCCGTAGTTATGGCAGCGCCTGATTACAAGGTTCGTTTCAGGGATGCGGCGGCTATGCTGAACTACGGCTTTTCTAAATGCAGTCTTTATGTTGATGAAGCTCCGGAAAAGCTTCTTTCTATAGAAATCCGAAAAGGAACAAAAAATACCACTGAAGTAAAATATGAAAAAAAATTCAGATATCTGAGCATGGATGGAAAAACCATAAGTGAGGCAGAACGGAAGCTTAATCTGGAATCCCAGGTGCCGGCACCTGTAAAAGAAGGAGATATTGCCGGTACGTTGGAGTATTATGTGGATGGACAAAAGCTTGGAGAAATTAATATTCTTTTTACAGAAACCATAGAAAGAGCTACCTACAAAAACTGCCTGGAGAAAATATTTGCAGAAGCATTTTGACAAAACACTCCCAGTCGGTTTATAATAAACTCTGTATGAAAATTTTTGCTGCTGGCTAATGAAAATGATAGCAGTAAAAGCGGAGGAGAATCACATGAAACAAGAGAAAAAACAGCCTGGCAAGTTGAAGATGCTTGCTGGCTATTACAAACCATATAGGGGATTGTTTTTTGCAGATCTGTTTTTTGCATTTCTAGGGGCGGCAGTTACCCTTGTTATTCCATTGATGGTCCGCTACATTATGAATTCGGTAAGCGAGTTATCAGCGGTGGAAGCTAAGACTATCATTCTGAAAATAGGTGTAGGAATGCTGCTGCTGATCCTGGTGCAGCTGGGAAGCCGCTATTTTATCACCTATTATGGTCATATGATGGGTGCTTATATTGAGCACGATATGCGAAATGAAATCTTCAGCCATTATCAGAAGCTTTCTTTTGCATTTTACGATAACCAGAAGGTAGGACAGCTGCTTTCCCGTATTACAAGTGACCTTTTTGACATTACCGAGCTTCTTCATCATGGACCGGAGGATATTCTGATCTCCGTGATCAAGCTGTTCGGAGCGCTGATCATTCTTTTGAATGTAAAGCCACAGATGGCGTTGCTGTGTTTTGCCGTTGTGATCATCATGTTGATCTACGCGCTGATCTACAACAAGAAAATGAAAAGCGCATTTAAAGAGAATCGTGTGCGTATGGGTGAGATCAATAGTCAGATCGAGGATAGCCTTTCCGGAATCAGGGTGGTAAAATCCTTTGGAAATGAGAAACGTGAGATTGAGAAGTTTCGTAAAGGGAATGAGCGCTTCGTGGATTCCAAGCGTGTGACTTACCGCTATATGGCAGGCTATCATGCAGGAATGGATGCCTTTACCACATTGATCACGGTAACAGCACTTGTTTCCGGTGCTATGTTCCTGGCATCTGGAAATTTAAGCGCTACAGACCTTGTGACATTTCTTTTGTATATCAATAATTTTACTGAGCCCGTTACGAAGCTGGTGAATTTTACTGAACAGTTCCAGAATGGTTACAGCGGTTATGACCGTTTCCTGGAAATGATGTCCATTGCACCGGATATTGAAGATGCACCGGATGCTGTGCCTCTGGAACATGTGGATGGAGATATTCGTTTTGAGAATGTATCATTCCATTATGAAGACCATAATGAGAAGGTGCTTTCTAATGTGAATCTGGAAGTAAAGTCTGGTGACTATGTTGCTCTTGTAGGTACCTCAGGCGCCGGAAAGACTACTCTTTGCAGTCTGATCCCCAGATTTTATGATGTGTCATCAGGAGCAATCTATCTGGATGGAAAAGATATCCGTAAGATCAAACTGAAGGATCTGCGTGATCACATAGGAATCGTGCAGCAGGATGTGTATCTGTTTGCCGGAAATATTATGGAAAATATTCGCTATGGACGTCCGGATGCTACAGACGAGGATGTTATCAGGGCGGCTAAGCTGGCAAATGCTCATGATTTTATTATGGAAATGCCGGATAATTATGGTACAGATATTGGGCAGCGTGGAGTGAAGCTCTCTGGAGGACAGAAACAGCGTCTTTCCATTGCCAGAGCTTTTCTGAAGAATCCGCCTATTCTGATTTTTGATGAGGCAACATCTGCGCTGGATAATGAGAGTGAGAAGGTGGTTCAGGAATCACTTGAGCGTCTTGCAAAGGACAGAACTACTTTTGTAATTGCTCACAGACTTTCTACAATCCGCAATGCCAGAAGAATCCTTGTCCTTACAGAGGATGGAATTGCAGAAGAGGGAACGCATCAGGAACTGATGGATAAAGATGGTGTTTACGCAAAGCTGTGTAAAGCCGGCTTATAGGATATAAGTGTTAATGATATTTTAGCACCGTATGGAAAGGATGAATGACAGGATGAAAGAAATAAGAACAGAAGACGCAGTAGGCCATATTCTCTGCCATGATATAACGCAGATCATCAAAGATGAGAAAAAAGGAGTCCTGTTTTCTAAGGGACACGTTGTAAAAGAAGAAGATATCCCTCTTTTACTTTCTGTAGGAAAAGAGCATCTTTTTGTATGGGAAAAGAAGGAGGGCATTCTTCATGAAAATGAAGGTGCTGATATTCTTTACAAGATTTGTGCAGGGGCTTCTATGCATGGAACTGATGTGAAGGAGGGGAAGATCGAGCTCATAGCAGATGAGGACGGTGTGCTGAAAATCCGTCGCGATGCTCTTCTGGCTGTAAACTCTCTTGGAGAAATGATGATCGCTTCCCGCCACGGGGATTTTCCGGTAAAAAAAGGAGATAAGCTGGCAGGTACCAGAATCATTCCTCTTGTGATCGAAAAAGAGAAGATGGATAAAGCTGTGGAGGCAGCAGGAACAGAACCTGTATTTTCTATACTGCCTTATCATTTTAAGAAGGTTGGAATTGTTACAACCGGAAGTGAGGTGAAGAAAGGTCTGATTCAGGATACCTTTACACCTGTATTGAAAGAGAAGCTTTCCCAGTATCCTGCAGAAGTGATCGGTCAGACCACTCCGGGCGATGATAAGGCACAGATCACTCAAGACATTATGAAATTCATTGATCAGGGTGCAGATATGGTGATCTGCAGCGGTGGTATGAGTGTTGATCCGGATGACCGCACTCCTGGCGGAATCCGTGATACAGGAGCCAGAATAGTTACCTATGGTGCACCGGTGCTGCCAGGCGCGATGCTTCTTATTGCTTACTATGAGAAGGAAAATAAACGTATTCCCATTCTTGGACTGCCTGGCTGCGTGATGTATGCCAAGCGTACAGTATTTGACCTTGTTCTGCCCAGAATCATGGCAGATGATGAGATTTTTGCAGAAGAAGTGGCAGCATATGGAGAGGGCGGACTTTGCCTGAATTGTAAGGTCTGTACCTTCCCTAACTGCGGCTTTGGTAAATAAAGGAGATTTATGGAAAAATTCCGCACAGTAGCTTATGAGGTCCACAATCCTAAAATAAAAAATAATGTCCGCTTTGCCCTTCTTGCAGATCTTCACGGAAGCATTTTCGGGGAAAATAATGCCCTTTTGCTGGAAAAGATTCGGGAATACGCTCCGGATGCCATTCTTCTTGCAGGGGATATGGTGGTGAGGATGGATCCGTCTACTCTGGATACTGCGAAAACACTGTTATGTACATTGGCACAGACGTTTCCTGTTTTTTATTCAATGGGAAATCACGAATCAAAGATGAGGGCAGAGGGACATGTTTATCAGAATGAGTATCTGGAATATGAGGCTGAATTAAAGAAGTGCGGGATTTGTTTTCTGACAAATGAGAAAACAGAAGTGATCCTGGAGGGTAATCCTTTTGTGATAAATGGACTGGAGCTTCCTCTTGAATATTACCATAAACCATTTTCGCCTGCCCTTACAGCCGGGAAAATGGCAGAGCTTATGGGAAAACCAGTATCAGGGGCGGTGAATATTCTTCTTGCCCATAATCCCAAATATGGAAAGACTTATTTCAACTGGGGGGCAGACCTTATCCTGTCTGGCCACTACCATGGTGGTGTGCTTCGTTTTTCCAGGCATGTGGGGGCTATCAGTTCACAGTTTATTCCTTTTCCCAAATATTGCTGCGGCGATTTTTACAGGGGAAACCAGTGCATGATTGTAAGTGCAGGACTTGGCGAACATACAGTGCCTCTCAGACTCCATAACCCGAGAGAACTGATTTTTATAGAAATGAAACCTTAGAGAGGAAAATTCATGGCAATTCCCGTAAAACTGAATGTTTTTGAAGGACCGCTTGATCTGCTCCTTCATCTTATAGATAAGAATAAAATTGATATTTATGATATACCGATCGTAGAGATCACAGACCAGTATATGGAGTATATTCACGCCATGGAAAAAGAAGATCTGGGCGTTATGAGTGAATTTATGGTTATGGCGGCCACTCTTCTGGATATTAAATGCCGAATGCTTCTTCCAAAGGAGATAAATGAGGAGGGAGAAGAGGAGGATCCAAGGGCTGAGCTTGTCCAGAAGCTGTTGGAATATAAGATGTATAAATATATGTCTTATGAGCTGAAGGATAAGATGGATGATGCCAGTGGCGTTTACTTCCGGGAACCGGATGTGCCAAAGGAGGTTCTTTTGTATCGGGAGCCGGTGGATACTTCCCAGCTTCTGGCTGGTCTTACTCTTGAGAAATTAAATGCGATTTATCAGTCCATCATGCGCCGGCAGGATGACAGGCGGGATCCTATCCGAAGTCAGTTCGGAAGAATTGAGAAAGAAGAAGTCAGTCTTTCCGACAAAATGCTTGAGATGAAAGAATTTGCAAAAACTCACAGAAAATTCAGTTTCCGGGAACTGCTGAAAAAGCAGTGCTCCAAGGTGCAGGTGATCGTTACCTTCCTTTCTGTTCTGGAGCTGATCAAAATGGGACATATCCATGTGATCCAGGAGGAGATTTTTGACGATATCCAAATCGATGTTGTGACGGAACCGGAGACCTGGAAGAATCTGACGGAATTTGCAGAGGAAGGATAATATATGGAAATCAAACGATTAGAAGGAGCCATTGAGGCTATTCTGTTTGCAATGGGTGAATCCGTGGAGCTTGGGCAGATAGCAAAGGCAATCCAGCAGGATAAGGCTACCACAGAGAAGCTGATTCACAATCTGATGGATAAATATGAGGATGAGGGCAGAGGAATCCAGATCATAGAATTGGAGGATTCTTATCAGCTTTGCACAAAAAGGGATTATTATGGCTGCCTGATACGGATTGCGATGCAGCCCAAAAAGCCCGCCCTTACAGACGTTATGCTGGAAACCTTATCTATTATTGCCTACAAGCAGCCTGTGACAAAGGCTGAGATTGAGAAAATCCGCGGAGTAAAAAGTGACCATGCAGTGAATAAACTGGTAGAATACAATCTGGTAAAAGAATTGGGAAGACTGGATGCCCCCGGGCGTCCCATTCTGTTTGGTACTACGGAGGAATTTCTTCGTACCTTTGGGGTGCAGGGACTGGAAGAGCTTCCTTCTGTAGATCCGGTGAAGCTGGCAGATTTCAAGGCTGAAGCGGAAGAAGAAGTACAGCTGAAGCTGGATGTGTGATATAAATTGTGACTGCACTGCGGATGCAAAAGACAGGAGAGAAAAATAATGCCAACAACATATGCTCATGATTTGTTTGGACAGAAAGTATACAGACAGATGCCAGATGACGTGAAAAGGATTATCCGGGAAAATGGTGAATTGTACAGGATTGGTCTGCACGGACCGGATATTTTTTTCTACTATTTTATTTTTAAAAATCATGTAAGTGGTGTGGGTTATCGAATGCATAAGGAAAAAGCCCGGGCATTTTTTATCCAGGGGATGAACCAGGTACGAGAGTCAGAAGATGAGGCTCTGCTTGCCTATCTGCTTGGCTTTGGCTGTCATTATCTTCTGGATTCTGTCTGCCATCCTTTTATTAATGAAATGAATGATAAATGCAGGATCTCCCATGCTCTTCTGGAGATTGAGTTCGATCGCTTCCTTATGGAGAGAAACGGGAAAAATCCATATGCGTATTATCCTTCTGATTGCATTAAGGCAACAAAGAAAAATGCAAAGGAGCTTCACAAAGCTTTTCCTCTTGTGAAGACAAGGGATATTCTTCTGAGTCTGAGGCTGATGAAGTTTATGACCAATCAGCTGGTCTGCGATGATGGAGGTGCAAGAAGAACCAGATTATCCAGAATTTCCAGTCTGGGAGGAAGAAAAGCACAGTCAGCACTGATCGATCATTGCATGATGGCTCAGCCGGCAGGCGGCAGCAGGAAGCCGGTGGAGGAGCTGAATGTACTATTTGAAAAGGCAGTGAAGAATGCACCGGCAGAATTGCTGGAGCTCTATCGGCTTTCCAAGGAGGACAGCGACCTTTCACCGCGGTGGGATCTGACTTATAACGGTTAATGTCATATTAGGGACAGGTCAGCGTAAAATTATAATATAGGAAAAATGAAAGCTGGGAAGGCAAGGTGGACTATGAAAGGCAGATATAAACTGTTAACCTTTGTACTGATTGCTTTGCAGTTTTTTACCGGACCGGTTCCTGTGGCAGGAAGCAGTACAGCCTGTAGAGGTGAGACTGTCAGTTCTGTAGTGCAGATGATTCCTGCAGCTGTTGATATGAAGAAAACAGATGGACCGGGCAATCTTTATGCGCTGTCAGCTGTTCTTATGGATGGAGATTCCGGAAGGATCCTGTATGAAAAAGAGGGCTACACAAAGCGCCCCAATGCAAGCACTACCAAAGTATTGACCTGCATCCTTGCGTTGGAAAATGGTGCGGGAGATGATTATGTAATGGTATCCCAAAATGCAGCCTCCCAGCCGGAGGTGAAGCTGAACATAAGAGAAGGAGAGCAATATTATCTGGAAGATCTGCTTTATTCTTTAATGTTGAAAAGCCACAACGATACAGCGGTAGCAATCGCAGAGCACATTGGTGGCTCGGTGGCTGGATTTGCCCGGATGATGAACGAAAAAGCGAAGGAAATTGGCTGCACAAGCACTCATTTTGTTACGCCCAATGGTCTTGACAGCGCAGATGCCGGTGGTGTACACCAGACAACTGCCCGTGATCTGGCGCTGATCATGAGTTACGCTGTGAAAAACAAAGCCTTTCTTCATATTACACAGACCAGGGATTATTCTTTTTCTGATATTTCCGGAAAACGTAAGTTTAGCCTACACAATGCAAACGCTTTTCTGGATATGACTCCGGATGCTGTTTCCGGAAAAACCGGCTTCACAGGAAATGCAGGCTACTGTTATGTTGCCGCCTGCGAAAACCAGGGCAGAAAATTTATTATTTCCCTTCTCGGCTGTGGCTGGCCGAATAATAAAAACTATAAGTGGAAAGACACAATGAAGCTGTTAGAATATGGCAAGGCGAATTTCCACAAGGAGACATACTGGCAGGAGCCATCAATTCCAAAGCTCCCGGTAAGTGACGGGATAGAAGAGAATCAGGGAATAAAATTTGGCGGGGAGGAAACGGCAGGTGCTTATATACGTGGTGTGATCCAGGCTGAGGAAGCAGATAAGAAAAAGCAGATCCTGTTAAAGGAAGGCGAAAAAGTCACCTGTTACCTGCGCTTGGAAAGAACCTTTGTCGCACCTGTGGAAAAAGGACAAAAAATCGGCATGGTTACATTCTGCCTTGGAGAGCTTGTTCTGGGCAATTATAATGTGACTGCTGACCGCAATATCGGCAAAATAACCTATTTATGGTGCGTAAACAAAGTGTTTCACGACTTTTTTCACTAAAAAACAAGACTGAATATGTATGATATATCAAAAAATCCCCCGAAAATCGAGGGATTTTTTTGCATAAAAACACGGAAAACTATTGAAATGTTTTGTGAAAAAATGTACAATTAGAATCGGCAGAATTTTTGGTTATACTTTTAAATTATTATAAAATGGAGGGCAAGAAA
>CAKRVL010000045.1 GCA_934408705.1 uncultured Blautia sp.
AACAGGGAGGTATTACATATGGACGTTTTTAGAACTGACCGAATCAGAAATGTAGTCCTATTAGGTCACGGTGGGGCTGGAAAGACAACTCTTGCAGAAGCAATGGCATATCTTGCAGGATTGACCAACCGTTTAGGCCGTGTAGAAGATGGCAACACTGTCAGTGATTATGATAAAGAAGAAATCAAGAGACATTTCTCCATCACCACATCTCTGATCCCGGTCCCGTGGCAGAAGAATAAGGTAAACATTCTGGACACTCCCGGATATTTCGACTTCGTAGGAGAAGTTGAGGAAGCTGTCAGCGCTGCAGATGCAGCGATCATCGTAGTATCAGGTAAGGCTGGTGTACAGGTTGGTACACAGAAGGCATGGAATCTCTGCGAGAAGTATAAACTTCCCCGAATGATTTTCGTTACTGATATGGACGTGGACGATGTCAGCTATCGTAAGGTAGTAGATCAGCTTACCGAACTCTATGGCAAGAAGATTGCCCCGTTACATTTCCCGATTCGTGAAGAGGGTAAATTTGTGGGATATGTTAACGTTGTGAAGCAGGCCGGAAGAAAATATATCGATAAGGGACAGAAGGAAGAATGTGAAATTCCTGCTTACCTGGATGAGTACCTTGAGAAGTATCATGAGATCCTGATGGAATCTGTAGCAGAGACCAGCGAGGAATTCATGGATCGTTACTTTGAGGGAGATGAATTCTCTGTAACAGAGGTTTCCGCAGCACTTGCAGCTAATGTGCAGGATGCAAGCATTGTTCCGGTATGTATGGGATCTCCGATCAATCTTCGCGGTGTTTCCAATCTTCTGGATGATATTTGCGGATATTTCCCGAGCCCGGATAAACGTTCTTGTAACGGTATTTCCCAGAAGACCAATGAGATTTTTGAAGCAAATTATGACTTTGCGAAAGCGAAATCTGCATATGTATGGAAATCCATCGTGGATCCATTCCTTGGCAAGTATTCCCTGATCAAGGTTTGCTCCGGTGTTATTAAATCTGATGATACTCTTCTCAATGTTGAGAAAGGTACAGAAGAGCGCCTGAACAAGTTATACGTTCTCCAGGGTTCCAAGCCGATTGAGGTTCCGGAGCTTCATGCAGGTGATATTGGTGCTATTGCTAAATTAGCAAGCGTTCAGACTGGTGACAGCCTTGCAACTAAGGCGAACCCGGTTCTCTATCCGAAGGCAATCCTTTCCAGTCCTTATACCTATAAGAGATTTAAGGCAGTGAACAAGGGTGATGAGGATAAGATTTCCCAGGCACTTGCTAAGATCGCAAGCGAGGATAGAACCATCCGTATAGAGAATGACGGTGCTAACCGCCAGAGTCTTATCTATGGTATGGGTGACCAGCATCTTGATGTTGTTGTCAGCATGCTGAAGGAGCGCTATAAAGTAGACGTAGAGCTTTCCAAGCCGAAGGTTCCGTTCCGTGAGACAATCCGTAAGAATTCTGATGTTGAAGGTAAGCATAAGAAACAGTCTGGTGGACATGGTCAGTACGGACACGTTAAGATGCGTTTCGAGCCGTCCGGTGATATGGAGACTCCATATGTATTTGAGCAGGTTGTTGTTGGTGGTGCTGTTCCGAAGAACTACTTCCCGGCAGTTGAGAAGGGACTTCAGGAATGTGTTCAGAAGGGACCGCTTGCAGCATATCCGGTTGTTGGTGTGAAGGCTACTCTTTATGATGGATCTTATCATCCGGTAGACTCTTCCGAGATGGCATTTAAGATGGCAACGATCCTTGCATTTAAGAAGGGATTCATGGATGCATCTCCAGTATTGTTAGAGCCGATCGTTTCCATGAAGGTTACAGTTCCGGACAAATACACAGGTGATGTTATGGGTGACTTGAATAAGCGTCGTGGCCGTGTTCTGGGAATGAATCCGGATCATGAAGGAAATACCATTATTGAAGCAGACGTTCCGCTTCTCGAAATCTATGGATATTCCACAGATCTTCGCTCCATGACAGGCGGCAGCGGTGACTTCTCCTATGAGTTCGCACGTTATGAGCAGGCTCCTGGAGATATCCAGCAGAAAGAAATTGAAGCACGGGCAAGTAAGGTTGACGCTGCTGACGAATAAGTAGTATAATCATAGGCGGAGAATTTCCACAAAATGGAATCCTCCGCCTTTTATAATGTGTATTGCAGAAGGAGGAGTATCATGAACAGAAAGGCAATTAAGAAATTAATGCTGTTTTTAATGGCTTTCATGCTTGTATTTCCTGTTTATTCATTTGGAAAAGCAGAAGCAGTTCAGGCAGCAGCACTGAAGGCGCCTAAGCTTTCAAAGGTAACACGGGTTGACAAGAGTGTGAAGTTTACCTGGAAGAAGAGTAAAGGAGCAGCTGGCTATTATGTTTATCGTAAGGCAGGAAATGGTTCCTGGAAGAAGATAAAGAGCATAAAGGGTGCTTCCAAAACCTCTTATATTGACAAGAAGGTAAAGAATGGAACTACTTACTATTATACTGTAAAAGCATATAAAGGAAAGAAAGTAAGTTCATACAATAAAAAAGGTCTGAAGATCGTTTTCAAGCTTCCAGAAGAAAATTCCGGCACCACTACAGGTGGTACTTCCGGTTCCTCAGACATTGCCAATACACCGTCTGAGTATACGATTGAGGCTGATATGAAGCTTTCTGGCTCCGGCTCCGGTTATCATGCAAAGCTGGTTGCCTGCACAGCAACCTCTGCAGTTAGCTTTGGTATCCAGTATGACCAGCATGCAAGAGCTCCGTATACCGGTAAAGCCTGGTTTATGATTGAGAATGTTGCTCATAATAATGCTGGCGGACAGAGTTATATCTGGGTTCAGGAGGCTGCGAGAAATAAAACTTATCATGTAATGCTGGCAGTTAAGAAGGACGGAACCTGTAACTGCTATGTTAATGGTAAAATGGTTAAGACAGTGAATAATAAAAGCCTTGCAAAAACAACTGTATACCTTCGTGTAGAGGGCTCTGCAAGATTAAACGGAGATTCCGTAAATGCAGATTTCAGTAACATTAAGCTGAAAGCAGATGGGAAGTATATGGAGGATAAGCTTTGGGGTACTCATGATTTTACCACAAACAAGGGAATCAAATCAGATGATTCAGCTTTTTCCTCTGCGAAAAAGGTTTCAATCAAGGGTAAGGTAAAAGGACTGACAAGCTCTCAGGACTGGGATAACGCTTACGAGCAGGTGTCCGGAATTATCCAGTTTGTAAACTGATAAAGAAATATTTAAAAAATTTTGCGAAAAACAAACAGCATTCAGACAGAACTTGTATAAAAGAGCTTCTGCCTGGATGCTGTTTTATATTTTTATAAAATTTTAGTGGTCCACTTGCTGCAGTCCCAGACCTGGGAAACGACATCCTGATAGAATTCCGGTTCATGGCAGATAAGAAGAATACTGCCCCTGTATTCCTTTAAGGCTTCCTTTAGGGCATCCTTTGCATCCACATCAAGGTGGTTGGTAGGCTCGTCCAGAAGAAGGACATTTGTCTCTTTGTTTACCAGCTTGCAAAGACGGACCTTCGCCTGCTCGCCTCCGGAGAGAACACGGACCTGACTCTCAATATGCTTGGTGGTAAGGCCGCATTTGGCAAGGGCAGAGCGCACCTCATACTGGGTATAGGATGGGAATTCTGCCCAGATTTCGTCAATACATGTGGTTTTATTATCACCCTTCACTTCCTGTTCGAAATATCCAATCTGCAGATTATCACCTAGCTCTCTGGTTCCCTTCAGTGCCGGGATCAGTCCCAGAATACTTTTCAGAAGAGTAGTTTTTCCAATTCCGTTGGCACCAACAAGAGCGATTTTCTGTCCTCTTTCCATGGACAGAGTGAGAGCTCGGGAAAGAGGCTCATCATATCCGATCACAAGATCCTTTGTCTCGAAAATATATTTACCAGGGGTACGTCCCTGTTTGAAGTGGAATTCTGGCTTTGGCTTCTCGGCAGCCAGTTCGATCACATCCATTTTATCCAGCTTTTTCTGGCGGGACATTGCCATGTTACGGGTGGCAACACGAGCTTTATTTCGGGCAACAAAATCCTTAAGTTCGCTGATTTCCTGCTGCTGACGTCGGTAAGCTGCCTCTAACTGAGCCTTCTTCACCTCATAAACCTCCTGGAAGTGATCATAATCACCAACATAACGGTTCAGCTCCTGATTCTCCATATGATAAACAATGTTGATCACATCGTTGAGAAAAGGAATATCATGTGAAATAAGGATAAAGGCATTCTCATATTCCTGAAGATAACGCTTCAGCCATGCAATATGTTCTTCATCAAGATAGTTGGTAGGCTCGTCCAGAAGAAGGATATCCGGTTTCTCCAGAAGCAGTCTGGCGAGAAGTACCTTGGTCCTCTGGCCTCCGCTGAGCTCTGTCACGTCACGGTCAAGTCCCAGATCCAGAAGCCCAAGTGCACGGGCAACCTCCTCAACCTTGGAATCGATCACATAGAAATCGTGCATTGTGAGATTATCCTGGATAGTTCCAAGCTCTTCCATAAGTGTCTCCATCTCTTCAGGGGAAGCCTCGCCCAGAGAGTCACAGATGGTGTTCATTCTTTCTTCCTGCTCAAAAAGCCAGGAAAATGCTGACTTCAGCACATCACGGATGGTCATGCCCTGTGAAAGGACAGAGTGCTGATCCAGATAACCTACACGGACATTTTTTGCCCACTGGATCCTGCCCTCATCAGGCATTAATTTGTCAGTTACAATATTGAAGAAGGTGGATTTTCCCTCTCCGTTGGCGCCTACCAGGCCGATGTGTTCTCCTTTCAGAAGGCGGAAGGATACATCCTGGAAAATAGCTCTGTCACCAAAGCCGTGGGTAAGGTGTTCAACGTTTAAAATACTCATATATAGCTCCTGTTCTTAGAATAATAGTGTGTCTTGCTTAGGAAAGCTGTTTGATTCCTGTAATGTCCGGAGAGGCCATCAAGGAATAATTGGTGTAGTAAACTACAAATCCAGGCTTCGCACCGGCCGGTTTCTTGACATTTTTTTTCTGGAGATAATCAATCTCTACCTTCGGAGCAGTGCGTCCCTTAGAATAAAAGGCTGCCAGGTTTCCCGCCTCCTCAAAGGTGCGGTCAGGAAGAGTGCCATCCTTTGTTTTTACTATAACATGCGAGCCAGGCATTTTTTTTGCATGAAACCACCAGTCGTTTCCGGTGGCAAATTTGAATGTAAGCTCATCGTTCTGATAGTTGTTTTTTCCTACATAAATATCGTAGCCGTCACTGGAAACATAGTGGAAGGGCTTGGCTTTAACCTGCATTTTTGCACCTTTTTTGTTTCCGTAGTGCCGCTTCACGTAGCCGTATTCCATCAGCTCTTCTTTGATCTGGGAAAGATCACTTTCCTCTGCGGCAATGTCAAGTGCATTGGAAATAGATTCCAGGTGCAAAATCTCGCTGGTGGTATCTGCAATCTGGACCTCCAGGGCCTCCTGGGTGCGTTTAAGCTTGCCGTAACGGTCAAAATATTTTTTGGAATTCTCCTGTGGAGTAAGGGTAGGATCCAGGGGAATGGTGATTTCCTCTCCGTCATAATAGTTTACGGCTTTAAAAGCTTTGCAGCCATCTTCCAGACCATATCCGTAGGCGTTGATCAGTTCGCCGTAAATCTTATACTTGTCCTTTTTCTCAGTATCCTTCATCTGCTTCTGCTGCAGCTGAAGCTTCTTACGGTTGCGGTCAAGGGCAGTCTGTACGATCTTGCGTAGATCGGCAGATTTCTGTCGGATCCGGGTGATCACATCACGGGAGGCATAGTAGGTTTCCAGCATTTCGGATACAGATTCAAAAGTCTGTGCTGTGAAGCCTTCGCCATATTGGAATAAAGGAAGTACACCATATTCCACAGGCTCATTATCCTTAAAAATGATCACAGGGGTAAATTCCTCTCTGCGGATCTGCTCTGTTATATTAGAAAATTCTGTATAGATTCGTTCCATCGCTGCCTGAGACAGTGACTGGGAATCGTCATTTCCATCTACCTGGGCCCGGTAGCAGATTTCCTGTGCCATAACTGGACTAAGACCTGTGAGAGTCTGATAAAGGGCTTTGGAAATAGCATTGGACCGGCCGCAGACCTTCTCTATAAAGTCTTCTTTGGAAATGGTGAGAGGATCAAGCTTGTCCTGGGTATGTGGAATGAAATAAGGCCGTCCGGGAAGAACCTCGCGGACAGAGCTCACATTACAGGATACATGTTTGATGCTGTCCAGGATCATGCCGTTGTCATCGCAGAAAATGATATTGCTGTGCTTGCCCATAAGCTCCATGATCAGAAGCTTGTGACATACGTCGCCCAGTTCGTTCAGATGCTCCAGCTCAAATTCCACAACACGCTCCAGACCGGGCTGGCGGATAGCAGTGATCCTGGCGCTGCCGATGTGCTTGCGAAGAAGCATACAGAAATTGGGAGCTGTTAAGGGACTGATCCTGTTCTTAGCTGTAAAGTAAATCAGAGGAAGAGATGCGCTGGCAGAGAGAAGCAGACGTTTCTGTCCATTTGTACCCTTTCCTGTGATAAGCAGTTCGTCATTCTCCGGCTGGGCGATCTTGTTAATGCGGCCACCGGAAAGATTTTTATTTAATTCAGAAACCATTGCAGCAATGGTGATTCCGTCAAAAGCCATAGCAGTGACTCCTTTCTCATGTTGACAGGTTGAAACTTTTTCCTATTATAACAGCAAAAAAAGGATTTGACTAGGGTTTTGGAATGAACTATAATAAATCTGTATGCGTAGAAGTATTGTGTGCTTTTCGTGACACACAGTATTCGGAATAAAAATATACAGAAAGAGATTACTATGATAAAAAGCATGACCGGCTTTGGTAGAGCCGAGGTGATAACAAAGGAGCGGAAAATTACTGTTGAGTTAAAATCCGTCAATCACAGATATCTGGATCTGAGCATTAAGATGCCAAGAAAGCTTGCTTTTCTTGAGGGTGCGATCCGGAATCTTATGAAGACATACATGCAGCGTGGTAAGGTGGATGTGTTTATCACATATGAGGATTACACCTTAAGCTGTGGGGCGCTGAAGTATAATCAGGAGCTTGCAGGAGAGTATCTGGCGTATATCCGTCAGATGGCAGAGGCGTTTGGAATTGAGAATGATGTGAAGGCAGGTGCCCTTTCCCGTTACCCGGATGTTCTTACTATGGAGGAGCAGTCTGTGGATGAAGATGCTCTGTGGGCTGTTCTGGAAGGTCCTCTTCGTGAGGCGTGTGAGAAGTTTGCCCTTTCCCGTGCAAGAGAAGGTGAGAATCTGAAGAAGGACCTGATTGCCAAGCTGGATGCTCTGGATGAGATGGTGAGCCAGGTGGAAGCACGTTCACCGGAGGTTGTGGATTCTTACAGAGAGAAGCTGGAAGCGAAGGTTCATGAGCTTCTGGAGGATTCCCAGATCGAGGAGTCCAGAATTGCTGCTGAGGTGATCCTGTTTTCTGATAAGATATGTAATGATGAGGAGACGGTACGCCTTCACAGTCATATCCATGGCATGAAGAAAATGCTGGAGGAGAACGCAGGAATCGGCCGTAAGCTTGATTTTATGGCACAGGAGATGAACCGTGAGGCGAATACGATTCTGTCCAAATCAAGCGATCTTAAGATTTCCAATATTGCCATTGACCTGAAGACGGAGATCGAGAAGATCAGGGAACAGGTACAGAATGTGGAGTAATATGGTGTACTAATGTAGGGGATTTTACAGCCAGATAATGAAGGCTGCAGTCTTGTTTTTTCGGGAAAACATAGATTACGCGAAAAAATTGCGCGATCTTTTCCTAATGAATGTTGACAGAAGGGGGAAAACATGGCAAAATTAATCAATATCGGATTCGGTAATGTGGTGAATTCCCAGAAAATCGTAGCTGTGGTGAACCCGGATGCCGCACCGGTGAAACGAATGGTTCAGAGTGTGAAGGGCTCTAATTCCCTTGTAGATGCAACTCAGGGGAGGAAGACCAAATCTGTGATCGTCACCTCAGACGACATTCTGATATTATCTGCGATCCAGCCGGATACTATTGCCCGCAGATTTGCAGAAGTTATAGAAAATAAGGGAGAAGGCCATGAGTAGAGGAGTTTTGGTAGTTGTTTCCGGATTCTCCGGAGCAGGAAAAGGCACCATTATGAAAAGCCTGATGGCGAAGTACGACACTTATGCATTGTCTGTATCTGCCACCACCAGAAGCCCCAGACCAGGGGAGGAAGACGGAAGAGAATATTTCTTCCGCACGAAGGAAGAATTTGAGGAAATGATCCGTCAGGATCAGCTGATCGAATACGCCCAGTATGTGGAGAATTATTATGGTACACCTAAGGCTTATGTAGAGGAGCAGTTATCTGCAGGCCGTGATGTGATCCTGGAGATTGAGATACAGGGTGCCCGTAAGATCAAGAAGAAATTCCCGGAAGCTGTACTGGTATTTGTGACTGCACCTTCTATGGATGAATTGAAGGAGCGGCTTACAGGAAGAGGTACTGAGACAGCAGAGGTGATCAACCAGCGTCTTGCAAGAGCCGCACAGGAGGCTGAGGGCGTAGATGAGTACGATTACCTTCTGGTAAATGATGAACTTGACCAGGCGGTAGAAAGACTTCATAATATTATACAGAGTGAGCATTTCGCTATGAAGCGGAATCTTGGCTTCATTCATGAGATCCAGGCACAGGCAGCCGGATTTGTGGAATGATTTTTATAAAATAATAACAATAATAACATTTTTGAAAGGAGTATATATATGATCCATCCATCTTATTCTGAGTTAATCGAAGCTATCAATACTAACAATGAGGACGACGATGAGAGCATGGTGCTCAACAGCCGTTATTCCCTGATCCTTGCAACAAGTAAGCGTGCACGCCAGCTGATCGGCGGTGCAAAACCATTAGCAGATAATGTAAAGGGCAAGAAGCCGCTTTCTATCGCTATTGATGAATTATATCATGGTAAAGTTAAGATCCTTCCTGGTAAGCATGAGGAAGAGGAATTGGTTGAGAATGCAGGAGAACTGACAGAGAAAGCTGCTGCAGAAGAGACAGGAGCAGTAACTGATACAGTCGGAGCTGAGGAGAGTGCAGAATAAATGAAATTACTGTTCATTTCCCTTGGGTGTGATAAGAATCTGGTAGATTCTGAGGAAATGCTGGGAATGCTTGCAGCAGAGGGCCATCAGATCGTGGATGATGAGGACGAAGCAGAGGCAATTATTATCAATACCTGTTGTTTTATTGGTGATGCCAAGGAAGAGAGTGTAAATACCATTCTGGAGATGGCCGAGAAGAAAAAGACAGGAAGCTGTAAGGTACTCATTGTTACCGGATGTATGGCGCAGCGCTATAAGAAAGAGATTTCAGACGAAATACCTGAAGTGGACGCTATTCTTGGAACAACCTCCTACAGTGATATTATCAAGGCTGTGAATGAAGCAGAGGCTGGCAGACATTTCGAAGAATATAAAAGCATTGATTTCCTTCCGGATATTTCCGGTAAGCGTATGCTGACCACAGGTGGACATTTCGCGTATCTGAAGATAGCAGAAGGCTGTGATAAGCATTGTACTTACTGTATTATCCCTAAGCTTAGAGGCAGTTACCGAAGTGTTCCTATGGAACAGCTTATAGAGGAAGCCCAGTCTCTGGCTGAGAAGGGTGTGAAAGAACTGATCCTGGTTGCCCAGGAGACGACTGTATATGGTAAAGATATTTATGGAAAGAAATCCCTTCATATTCTTCTGAAGGAGCTTTGCAAGATTAAGGGAATCCGTTGGATCCGTATTCTGTATTGTTATCCTGAGGAGATTTATGACGAATTGATCCAGACTATGAAGGAGGAGAAGAAAATCTGTCATTATCTGGATCTTCCCATCCAGCATGCAAGTGATTCTGTGCTGAAGCGCATGGGACGCCGCACTACCAAGCAGGAGCTGGTAGACATTATCAGTAAGCTGCGCCGGGAGATTCCGGATATTTTCCTTCGTACCAGTCTGATCAGTGGTTTTCCGGGGGAGACTCAGGAGGACCATGAAGAACTGATGGAGTTTGTGGACGAGATCGAGTTTGACCGCCTTGGTGTTTTCCCATACTCTGCCGAGGAGGATACCCCAGCAGCAATTATGGGAAATCAGATTCCGGAGGATGTTAAAGAAGCCAGACGAGATGAGATCATGGAGCTTCAGCAGGAAATTTCCCTGGAAAAAGGAGAGAGCCGTATCGGTCAGGTTATGACCGTTATGATCGAGGGCAAGGTGTCCGGTGAGAGTGCGTATATTGGACGTACCTACGGAGATGCGCCTAAGGTTGACGGATATATTTTCGTACAGACCGGTGAACTTCTTATGACAGGAGATTTTGCAAGAGTCCGGGTTACCGGTGCTCTGGAGTATGATTTGATAGGAGAGCTGGAAGATGAATACACCGAATAAACTCACTATTGCCAGAATGATCCTGGTGCCGTTTTTTGTATTATTTATTCTGACTGGCTGGGGCGGGGATGCCAACCGCTATATCTGTCTTGCTATTTTTGTAGTAGCAAGTATTACAGACTGGTTTGACGGACATCTGGCGCGTAAGAATAATCTGGTTACTAATTTTGGCAAATTTATGGACCCCCTTGCAGATAAGCTGCTTGTGTGTTCGGCCCTGATCTGTATGATCGAGCTTGGCCGTCTGCCGGCGTGGTTTGTTATCATTATCATTGCAAGAGAATTTATTATCAGCGGTTTCAGACTGATAGCTGCTGAGAATGGGGTTGTAATCGCTGCCAACTATTGGGGCAAATTCAAAACAGTTTCCCAGATGATCATGATCATTCTTCTGATTTTGAACTATGGGGGATTCTTTAAAATACTGACTCAGATTTTTGTGTGGATTTCACTGGCTTTGACAGTGATCTCACTGATCACATATATTGTCCAGAATAAGAACGTGATCTCCATGCAGGAATAAGAAATATGTGAACGCAGATCGCGAAGCGACTGCGTTCATGAGCAAGTAGCGAAGCGGACCTGGAATGTCTGCTTTACTGTAAATCAGCCAACATCTTTGCTTCGGGAGAGATGTTGGCTGAATTAGAAAAGAGGTATATATAAATGATTGCAGAGCTTGTGGCTGTAGGAACTGAGATTTTACTTGGAAACATTGTAAATACCAACAGTGCATATCTTTCTGAGAAATGCGCCCAGCTTGGACTTTCTGTTTATTATGAGACTGTTGTTGGCGATAATCATGACAGAATGAAGGCTGTGATCGCATCTGCTCTTGAAAGATCTGATGTGGTGATCCTTACAGGCGGCCTTGGGCCAACTGAGGATGATCTGACTAAAGAGGTGTGTGCAGAGGTGATGGGACTTCCTCTTTCTGAAGATCCTCATTCGAGGAAGCGTATCCAGTGCTACATGAAGGAATATAAGAAAAATCATCCTGACAGACGTGTTACCTCTAATAATTATAAGCAGGCCCAGGTTCCTGAGGGTGCTATAGTGCTTGATAACCATAATGGAACAGCTCCGGGACTGATCATTGAGAAAAACGGCAAGACTGCGATCCTTCTTCCCGGACCTCCTAATGAGCTGATTCCTATGTTTGAAGAGGCTGTTTTCCCATATCTGAGAGAAAAACAGCCGGAGATCATCTGCTCCCAGGTTGTAAAAATCTGTGGAATCGGAGAAAGCCAGGTAGCCACAGATATCCAGGATATGATCGAAGCCCAGACAAATCCTACACTTGCTCCATATGCAAAAACCGGAGAGGTTCATCTTCGCATCACTGCCAAGGGTGAGACAGAGAAGGAGTGCAAGAAGCTGATCAAGCCTGTTGTAAAAGAGTTACAGAAGCGTTTTGACAGGAATATATTTGCCTTTAATGCAGAGACAACCCTGGAGCAGGCGGTTGTGGATCTTCTGAAGGAGAAGGAGCTGACACTTGCTCTTGCAGAATCTTGTACCGGAGGTGCTATTGCAGCACGTATAGTGAATGTTCCAGGTGCCTCACAGGTGTTTACTCATGGTTTTGTAACCTATAGTAACCGAGCCAAGAGAAAATGTCTTGGAGTTAAAAAGTCTACTTTGAAGAATGAGGGAGCTGTCTCAGCAAAATGTGCAAAACAGATGGCGAAGGGAGGCTGCGCGGCTTCGAATGCAGATATCTGTCTTTCTATTACCGGACTTGCAGGTCCGGACGGAGGCACAAAGGAGACACCGGTTGGCACTGTATTTATGGGATGCTGCCATAATGGTAAGACTATTACCCGGGAGTACCATTTTACCGGAAATCGCACCAAGATCCGCCAGCAGGCAGTTGCAAGTGCTTTGGTACTGCTTCGTGAGTGCATGATGGGAGAGCTAGAGTAACATTTTTTATTTCATCATTTTCATCAGATTAACTACTTTGTCAAGCTTAGCCCGCTCTTGCGGGCTTTTTCCCATTTTCAGGACTTCTATGATGGTATCAATCTCGTTAGCGTTAAAGCTCAGTCCTGCATTTTTTCCCTGGGATGCTGCATTCATAATAAAAGGCAGCAGATCTGAGGGGGATTTTCCGGCGCCCTGCTGCGCCAGCTGCTGAAGCATATCCAGCTTGCTGCGGTCCATGCCGGCAAGCTTTGGATTATCCTGCCAGTTTTCGTTCATATTGGTTCACTCCTTTTCCGGGATTTTACTGGCGCTCTTTTTCGCAGTTATCTTCAGTGACCGGTTCATTTATGATCTGAAGCATTTCTACCATGGTTATTATGTTGGTAAGCTGGTCCAGAGCTTTTTTTGTATTCCCAAAGCAGTATTGCCGCAGATCATTTATTACATCAAGGGGCTGAGCCGGGAGTGCTGCTGCCTGCATTCGCATAGTACCTGGTTCTTTCGAAAAAAATGCCATGGTGTTGGAAAGTTCTCTCGCTTTTGCAAAAACAGAGAGAAGCTGCTGCTGTCTGGGCGGCAAATAGGGGATAAGGGCCTTTAACAGCTGTCCCTGGTCAGTTCCTACCGCCTGATCCAGCGCAGTCTGAATAATGTATTCCTGTTCCATTGAAATCCCTTTTCTAAATTTATGTTTTTGATATTAAAATATGACGGATCATTGCATTTTGACATATTCTATAGCAGGAGAAAATTAATATATGGAGGGAATTGAAGTGAAACAGGAAAAGGAAAGGTTGATAATAGAGGAAAATACTATTTATGAGCTGGATATGGATTGTGTGCGGAGAAAGCAGGCAGAGCGGGAAAAAAGAAAGAACGTGATCCAACCGTGTGATAGCGGTGAATCGCCGCAGGATGAAACAGACTGATATGAATGGTTTTTTGTAAACTAATAAGGGACAGGGGGAGTTTCCCACTGTCCCGATTTGTTGTAAAAAGACTGATAAGGCAGTCCTCTGCTTTTGTGTAAAGCCTTTAAATCAGCATCCGCAGTTGTTTCCGCATCCATTGCAAAGGAGCAGAAGAAGGATGATGATCCAGCAGCTGTCACCGTTTCCGTTGCCGCAGCTGTTATTGCAGCCAATACCGTTACCGCAGCAGGCGCAAAGGAGAATGATGATCCAGAGAACGTTGCATCCGCAGGAGCCGTTTCCAAAGGAAAGACCGCATCCGTTGTCACATCCACAATTGTTATTACATCCGCAGTTACCGCATCCGCAACCAGATCTGTCGTCACCGCAGCCACAGTTTGTAGCAGCTAAATCACTCATGCTGTTACCTCCAGAAAATGTTTACAGTTCATCATATGGTGAGGACAGGGGAGGGGTGACACAGTAGTTGACAGAAAAGAGAAATTTAGTTATAATATATTGAAATGTAACAAATTTGTAATTATTGCAAAACATTCGACATAATCCTGATTGATAAAAGACGATTTTTGTTTAAATTATCTTTAAAAGAGAGGAAAAATGCATGAAAAAAGAAATGAAAGAAAGAATGAGAAGTAAGGGAGCACTTTTGATTTTGCTGATGCTGCTGACTCTTTTTCTTACACCGGTCATGAGCCAGGAGGTTCAGGCTGCCAAGGCTGGCTTTAAGACCATAAATGGCAAGACTTATTACATAACCAAGAGTGGTGCCCGGCAGAAGGGCTGGCTTACCTTAAAGGGTAAGAAATACTACTTTAATAAAAAAACAGGTGTACAGCTAAAGGGCTGGCAGAAGAATAATAAAGGGAAAAATATCCGTTATTTTACCAAGGGCAAGGGCGTAATGGTAACTGGCTTTTTAAAGAGCGGAAGTGTGACCAGATATTTCCGCCCCTCTGATGGCAGGCTTGTCCGTGGCTGGCTTACCCTGAAAGGGAAGAAATATTATTTTACCAGCGGCAGCGGTGCTATGGTAAAGGGCTGGCAGACCACCTCCAAGAAGGAGAAGCGCTATTTTAAGAGCAACGGCGTTCTGCTTACCGGCTGGTTCACCGACTCTAAGGGCTATACCCGGTATTTTGATACTAAAAACGGAATCATGTATACAGGCATTAAGACTATAGATGGAAGTGTTTATTATTTTTCCAAGTCAAGCGGTGTGCGTTATCAGAAGGGCTTTGGCAGCGTGGGAAGCAAGCGCTATTATTTTAGTCCTGCAGATGGTAAAGCGCAGACAGGCTGGCTCAGTCTGGATGGTAAGAGCTATTATTTTGGCTCCACAGGTGTGATGTACGTAAGCACTACAGCTTCCATTGGTGGTAAGAACTACAGCTTTGATGCGAATGGTGTGGCTTCTGAGACAGAGGCCAGTGCGGATGATGGCAGTATTACCTTTACCTGGTATGATGAGAACAGGGGACGTAATTTTACTATCATGAAGGAGCTGAAAAGTCATCCGGGAGTAGCGGATGGAACCAAGTCTGATCTTGATATTCTGGCAGCAGTCTGTGAGGCTGAGGCTGGAGATCAGGGAATTCCGGGAATGAAGGCTGTTGCACTTTGTATCCTGAACAGAACCCTTGACAAGCAGTTCCCATCCAGTGTGCGCTATGTACTCTATCAGGGAACTACATTCCCACAGTACTCGGTGGTAACTAATAATCAGCTTTTGAAGCGTCTGAATGGTCAGTTTGATGACCGGGCAAGTGCTTATGAAGCAGCCCAGCAGGCACTTGACAGTTATAATGCTTATGTATTAAATGGTACACCACGTACAGTAGACGGCACTAAGGCGAAGGATTTTAATTATAAGTATTTTATGATGACATCTTATTTCTGGAAGCAGAATCTGAATTTCAATAAGGTGGTATACGAGACATATAAGGATCATACCTTCTTTGTTGACTGGGTATAAAAAGTGATTTTAAGAATCCTTTATCACAGTAAGTTGTTAAAATTAAAAGGCAAATTCCTTGACAAAAACAGGATGGCTTTGTATACTTGCAAGTATTAAAAGAGAAAGGCTTTGAAGGGAACAAGTAGCCTTGGAAGGAGCACACAGAGAGTTGCCGGCTGGTGAGAGGCGCGTGCAAAAACCATTGTGAATACATCCCGGAGCTTTGCACCGAACGATTTTGTACGAGAATCCAGTAGGCTGTGACGGAGTGGCATACGTTATCGTGCCGGGGTGATAGTTCTGATTTTTTCAGTATAGTCACTTATCGAGGCAGGAAGTGCGAGCTTTCTGTGAATTTAGGTGGTAACGCGGGACCCGGTTCTCGTCCTAAAGGGACATGAGAACCGGGCTTTTTACATTTATTTACAGGAGGAATTCAAAATGACAGTTTGGGAAGAACTGAAAGCCAGAGGCCTGATCGCCCAGGTAACAGATGAAGATGAGATCAAAGACATGGTAAATAATGGAAAGGCAACCTTCTATATCGGATTTGACCCTACAGCAGATAGCCTTCATGTAGGACACTTTATGGCTCTTTGCCTGATGAAACGTCTGCAGATGGCTGGAAATAGACCAATCGCTCTTCTTGGCGGTGGAACCGGTATGATCGGCGATCCATCCGGAAGAACTGATATGCGTCAGATGCTGACGAAAGAGACCATTCAGCACAATATCGATTGCTTTAAGAAACAGATGGAGCGTTTTATTGATTTTTCTGATGATAAGGCACTTATGGTAAATAATGCAGAGTGGCTGATGAACCTGAATTATGTAGAGCTTTTACGTGAGGTTGGAGCTCACTTTTCTGTTAACCGTATGCTTACAGCAGAGTGCTACAAGCAGCGTATGGAGAGAGGCTTAAGCTTCCTGGAATTCAACTACATGATCATGCAGAGCTACGATTTCTACATGCTGTACCAGAAATACGGCTGCAATATGCAGTTCGGTGGTGACGACCAGTGGAGTAATATGCTTGGCGGTACTGAGCTGATCCGTCGTAAGCTTGGAAAAGATGCATACGCTATGACAATCACCCTTCTTCTTAACTCTGAGGGCAAGAAAATGGGTAAAACCCAGTCTGGCGCTGTATGGCTTGATCCGAATAAGACATCTCCATTTGATTTCTACCAGTACTGGAGAAATGTGGATGATGCGGATGTTATCAAATGTATGAAGCTTCTTACATTCCTTCCACTTGAAGAGATTGAAGAGATGGAGAAATGGGAAGGAAGCCAGTTGAACAAAGCAAAAGAAATCCTTGCATTCCACCTTACCGAGCTTGTTCACGGAACTGAAGAAGCTAAGAAGGCAGAGGCAGGAGCTAAGGCACTTTTTGCAGGCGGAGCTGATACTGAGCATATGCCGACTACTGAGCTTGCAGCAGAGGATTTTGATGAGGAGGGCAATGTTGACCTGATCAGCCTTCTTGTAAAATCAGCTCTTGTAACTACACGTTCCGAGGGAAGAAGAGCTATTGAGCAGGGTGGTGTTTCTGTTGATGGCGAGAAGATTACAGATATCAGATATGCACTTTCCAAAGACGCACTTACAGGTGATGGTGTGGTTCTTAAGAGAGGAAAGAAGAAATTCCATAAGATCACTGTGAAATAACATCATAAAAATATTTTGACCGTAATAAAGATATATGCTATCATATAACACATGCAAGTATTCCTTCTGGGAATGCATTTCTTTATTGCGTAGGAGGAGAATTGAAATGAAGAAATACGGAGTAAATGAGCTTCGAAAAATGTTTCTGGATTTCATGGAAAGCAAAGGACACCTTGTTCTGAAAAGCTTTCCATTGGTGCCGCAGGGCGATAAAAGTGTCCTGCTGATCAATGCGGGAATGACACCACTGAAACCATATTTTACAGGAGCAGAGAAACCACCGCGTACAAGAGTGAGTACATGTCAGAAATGTATTCGTACAGGTGATATCGAGAATGTAGGTAAGACCGCCCGTCATGGTACATTTTTTGAGATGCTTGGAAACTTCTCTTTTGGAGATTATTTCAAAAAAGAAGCTATTCACTGGTCATGGGAATTTCTGACAGAGGTTGTAGGTCTGGATCCGAACCGTCTTTATCCGTCTGTATATCTGGAGGATGATGAGGCATTCGATATCTGGAATAAAGAGATCGGAATCCCGGCAGAGCGTATTTTCAAATTTGGCAAAGAGGATAATTTCTGGGAGCACGGAGCTGGCCCTTGCGGTCCTTGTTCAGAGATTTATTATGACCGTGGTGAGAGATATGGCTGCGGTAAGCCAGGATGTACAGTTGGCTGTGATTGCGACCGTTATATGGAAGTATGGAACAACGTATTTACCCAGTTTGAGAATGACGGAAATGGCAATTATACAACACTGAAACAGAAGAATATTGATACAGGTATGGGACTTGAGCGTCTGGCAGTTATTGTTCAGGACGTTGATTCTATTTTCGATGTAGACACTATCTGTTCCCTTCGTAACCTGGTAAGTAAGATTTCAGGTAAGGAGTATGGGGTACATCATGAGGACGATGTTTCTATCCGTCTGATCACTGACCATATCCGTTCTGCTACATTTATGATCTCTGATGGTATCATGCCTACTAATGAGGGACGTGGATATGTACTCCGCCGTCTGATCCGTCGTGCAGCACGACATGGAAGACTTCTTGGAATTAATGGTAATTTCCTTGCAACCTTAAGTGCAGAAGTTATCAATGGCTCTAAGGATGGATATCCGGAACTGGAAGAGAAGAAGGAGTTTATCTTCAATGTTCTTACAAACGAGGAGAATCAGTTTGGTAAGACTATTGATCAGGGACTTCGTATCCTTGCAGACATGGAAGAGGCTATGAATGCAGCCGGAGAGAAGACTCTTTCAGGAGAGAATGCATTTAAATTATATGATACTTATGGATTTCCTCTTGATCTGACAAAGGAGATCCTTGAGGAAAAAGGTTACGAGATCGACGAAGATGGTTTCAAGGCTGCTATGGATGAGCAGAGAGAGAAAGCTCGTTCTTCCCGTGAAGTAACCAACTATATGGGAGCTGATGCGACTGTATATGACCAGATTGATACTGCTGTAACTACAGAGTTTGTTGGATATGATCATCTTTTCTTTGAATCACCGGTTACTGTTCTCACAACAGAGGACGAGATCGTGGATTCCTTGATGGAAGGTCAGAAGGGTACTGTTTTTGTAGAAAAAACTCCTTTCTATGCTACCATGGGTGGACAGATCGGAGATACCGGTGTGATCGAAACTGCAAATGGTAAATTTGTGGTAGAAGATACAATTAAGCTTCGCGGCGGCAAATTTGGACATGTGGGACATATGGAATCTGGTATGATCTCCAAGGGAGAAACTGTTTCCCTGAAGGTAAATACTGCAGCAAGAAAAGATATTGAGAAGAATCATAGTGCCACACATCTTCTCCAGAAGGCACTGAAGGAGGTTCTTGGTTCCCACGTTGAGCAGAAGGGATCCCTTGTAACTGCTGACAGACTTCGTTTTGACTTTGCACATTTCACAGCTATGACAGCTGAAGAGATCGAGAAGGTTGAGAAGCTGGTAAATGAGCAGATCCAGGCTGGTCTCGAAGTCCATACAGATGTTATGGATGTTGAGGAAGCTAAGAAGTCCGGTGCTATGGCATTGTTTGGTGAGAAGTATTCCCAGAAGGTACGCGTAGTATCCATGGGTGATTTCTCTAAAGAGCTTTGCGGTGGTACCCATGTTGCAAATACAAGCTCTATCATGCTGTTTAAGATCGTATCTGAATCCGGTATTGCTGCCGGTGTCCGTCGTATTGAGGCACTTACAGGAAACGGAGTTCTGGATTACTATAAGAAGCAGGAAGCACTTCTTCATGAGGCTGCAAAGGCTCTCAAGACTAATCCTTCTGAGATGGTTGAGAAGATCGCACATCTTCAGGGTGAGGTGAAGGCTCTTGCGAGTGAGAATGAATCTCTTAAGAGCAAGCTGGCTCAGGGTGCTCTTGGCGATGTTATGAACCAGGTTGTAGAAGTGAAGGGCGTGAAGCTCCTTGCTGCTAAGGTAGAGGGCGTTGATATGAATGGTCTCCGTGATCTGGGCGATCAGCTGAAAGAGAAGCTGGGTGAGGGCGTGGTTGTTCTCGCAGCAGTAAATGAAGGCAAGGTAAATCTTCTTGCAATGGCTACTGACTCTGCACAGAAAGCAGGAGCACATGCAGGTAATCTGATCAAGGCAATCGCTGCAATTGTTGGCGGTGGCGGCGGTGGACGTCCGAACATGGCTCAGGCAGGAGGAAAGAATCCTGAGAAGGCAGGAGAAGCAATAGAAGCAGCAGCCGGAATTCTGGAAGGACAGCTGCATTAGAAGTTTTGCTTTTCTTTACCCCTTGGGAAAGGAAAAATTCGTCAAAATTTTTTGTAAAATTAACCCAAAAGATGTTGACGAACCCAGAGTGTATGATATATAATAATGTTCGTGCAAGAAAAATACCCAGACAGTTGTATTTTAGCACAATCTACAACTGGAGGGA
>CAKRVL010000046.1 GCA_934408705.1 uncultured Blautia sp.
TATGGTGCCATAGCCAAGTGGTAAGGCAAAGGTCTGCAACACCTCTATCCCCAGTTCAAATCTGGGTGGCACCTCTTAAAGCTCTTGAACATTCATTCAAGAGCTTTTTTCTGTAATCGATAAAGTTTTAAAAAAGGCAATGACAAAACACTAATGCAGTGCTATAATCCATATGATGGTGACAAAGAGAGGTCCATGAGGCCTTTTTTTTACGCTGAGTTTGATGAAGGAGAAGAAGTGAAATGAAAGAGGAAAGACAGGATCTGACTACGGGATCTATCTGGGGGAAAATGCTGTTTTTCAGTATTCCGCTTGTGATGACGAATCTCTTGCAGGTGTTGTTTAATATGGCAGATATTGCCGTTATTGGCCAGTTTGCAGGATCATTATCTTTAGGAGCAGTGGGCTCCACTTCCACACTTGTAACGCTATTTACAGGGATTCTGATCGGTATGGCAGGTGGAATTAATGTTCTGGTTGCAAGATTTTTTGGTGCCAGAGATAAGAGAAGTACCGTTCATACCATTCATACAGCGCTTCTGGTTAGTCTGGCGGCAGGCGTGATCGTAATGGCTTTTGGTTTGATTTTTTCAAAGGGAGTTCTGGAATTGTTAAATACCAAGGCAGAGCTTCTGGATGGAGCTGTGTTGTATATTCAGATATATTTTCTGGGCATGCCTGCGCTGGCTCTTTATAATTTTGGTAATGCAGTGTGTAGTGCTTTGGGAGATACCAAGAAGCCTTTGTATTATCTGGCTTTTGCCGGCGTTGTGAATGTGATTTTGAATTTGTTCCTGGTAATTGTCTGTAAACTGGATGTAGCCGGTGTAGCAATTGCCAGCATTATTTCCCAGTATATTTCAGCATTCCTGATTTTGCGTGCACTGGCAAAAATGGGAGGGGACTATGCACTTCGCCTTTCAGAATTACATTTTGATAGAAGAATGGCAAAATATATCATACAGATTGGCCTTCCGGCTGGATTACAAAATGGAATTTTTCAGGTAGCGAACCTGTTTATCCAGGCGGGGGTCAATTCTTTCGATGCGACGATGGTTGCAGGTAACTCTGCAGCAGCCAATGCAGATGCGCTTTTATATGATACGATGGCAGCCTTTTACACGGCCTGTGGAAGCTTTATGGGTCAGAATTACGGTGCAGGGAAAAGAGATCGTGTACGAAAAAGTTATCTGATCAGTCTGACTTATTCTTTTGGAATCGGATTGATCGGAGGAATCTGCCTGGTCATTTTCGGAAAGCAGTTTCTGGCATTGTTTACCGGTGAAGCTGCTGTTATTGAGGCTGGAATGAAGCGTCTTACCATTATGGGATTCAGTTACGGATTTTCTGCATTTATGGATTGTACCATTGCTGGTTCTCGTGCGTTAGGCAAGAGTATTGTTCCTACTGTTATTGTAATTATGGGCTCCTGTGTGTTCCGAATGATCTGGGTGAATACGGTTTTCGCTTACTTCAGAACGATTCCATCTCTCTATTTGCTGTATATATTCTCATGGGGAATTACGGCAATTGTGGAGATCATTTATTTTATCCATGTGTATAAGACTACAAAAATTGAATGATATGATAAAAGAAAACAGCCTTCCGGACCTTGCTTTTCAATGAAAATTATTGAAAAACATAAACCGGGAGGCTGTTATTTTGTAATTATAAAGTTAAGCCGGGGTGTCCTCGCTCTCAGTTGAAGCTTCCGCAGAAGCCTCAGAAGGAGCAAGAGTCAGCTCCAGAGAGGTATCTGCGTAGAAAGTATTTGCATTATAAAGATACAGGACTTCCTGAATCTCTTCTACCTGTATCAGCTCTTCAAGATCGTCATAGAAATAACGAGGATCTACCAAAACTATCTTACGATAGAATGGAGCCAAGAAAGGTACAAGGCTGTTGGCATAGGAATCCTTGATTATAAGTAAGGTGCGATTTTCTTCGGTAGGTGTGGTGATCACAACCTTACTATGGTTTCCGCCAAAGAACATAGCATATTTATCACGGGTTTCCAGCTGGCTTGTATCGTAGAAGCTAGCTGTTTTTTTCTGCTCATCTACATAATTTACAACAGAGGATGGAACCTCGTCTCTGGGAAGAAATACGTCCATTTCTTCCTTTTTGGAAGCCCGGAAGCCGCTCTTTGCTGAGAGGGTTCCTTGAAAGCTTTTAGAAACAGGAAGCTTGTCATAGGAAATAGAAGAGGAATTGATCCCAAGTACCTTGGCAAGCTGCAGGTAAGCGAAATACGCACCCTGGGTAGTCCAGTGATGGTCTGTGTGGTAATAAATGTTGTCCTCTTTATGCTGGGAAAGGGTGTCACGCACATCTACAAAGGTAACGCCTGCCTTCTCAAGGGCTGAGGCTGTGGCGTCCAGATAAGGATTCTGGTCAGTGGCGGCAGCCAGGGCAGGAAGCTTATCGGAAAGGATATTTACGGCATTTGGCGCAATGAGAGCATACTGTGGAAGCTCTGAATGTCTTGCAGCAAAATCTGCCATGGCATTTACTGTGCGGTTCAGGCGTTCCTGGGAAGGCGCTGTAAAATCCTCCATCAGGTAGCCGTTTTTCCCAAGAAAAACGCCGTTTTCCTTTGTATTTCCAAGGATTCGCTGGGAAGCAGCCCGCAGTGTGATCCACCAGTCACGAAGGAAAAACTGGTCATTTACATAGGTTTCATAGCCATCGGCAAATTTACCGGAGGTGAGCTGTGAAACGCTGATTGCCGGACGGGAAGCCAGCACACGGTTCTCTTTTTGTGAAAATCCTTTGTCCGGAACAATGAAATTGATTATCAGCACTGCCAGAATGAAAATTCCGAAGAGACATCCGGTCAGGTGATAGAAGTAACGGTATCCGTTTGGTTTCTTCTTCATAGGTCCTCCAATTAATGTGGTATCAGCTTTATATTGTGTGAAAAGATACTAGAATTGCTGATACATAAATGGTGTATAGGAACTGTAAATCATATAGGCAATGCAAAGGAAAAACAGGAGCGCATTTATGGCTGCGGCAAGGTAGTTATTCCGTCTTGCAAGGCGTTTAAAGGATTGGTAAAGTCCGGGACGACAGCTGATAATGGAGATAATGAGCAGAAGCAGTCCGGATTTCAGGGCATAAAGGGATGCCCGGTCTGCGAAGCAGGAAGCACCAAAGCCCAGCATAGCTCCTAACATTTTTCCAATGGCAGCTGGTGTGGACTGGCTGAAAAATACCCAGCCAATTATTACTGCCAGCATAGTGTAGACATTGCGGATCCAGGTAGGTGCTTTTTCAAGAAAGCGTCCCAGAAGAAATTTCTCAGCGAGAAGGAGCAGTCCGTAGTAAACTCCCCAGAACACAAAGTTCCAGCTTGCACCATGCCAGAGACCTGTGAGTGCCCAGACAACAAGGATGTTGCGGACATGTTTTCCAGTAGAAACACGGTTGCCTCCAAGTGGGATGTAAATATAATCACGGAACCAGCTTCCCAGTGAAATATGCCAGCGGCGCCAGAACTCAGAGACGCTGGTGGAAATATAGGGATAATCAAAGTTATTCTTGAAATTGAAGCCCAGCATCTGTCCAAGACCGATTGCCATATCAGAATATCCGCTGAAATCAAAGTACAGCTCCAGGGTATATGCACCGATAGCAAGCCAGGTTCCTACAAAAGAGGTAGTGCCTGAAGTCTGAAGTGTAGTATACAATGCGGATAAGTTATCAGCCAGCAGAACCTTCTTGGAAAGACCTTTGATGAAAAGCTCTGCGCCAGCACCCAGACGCGTCATATTAATGCTGCGGCGTCCGATTGAATTCTGGATATCCGTATAACGGACAATAGGACCTGCCGTCATATGAGGGAACATGGTACTGTACACTGCATATGGGAAAAAGCCCTGGCAGGGCTCTGTTTTGCCCATGTAAATGTCCAGAATATAGGACAGATTCTTAAAGGTATAAAAGGAAAGTCCGATTGGCAGTGCAAGCTGTGGATAAGTAAGCTTCAGGCCTGTAATGCCGCTGATAGTATCCAGCAGAAAGCCCCAGTATTTGAAAAATCCCAGGATCAGAAGGTTGATCACAATCGCAAAAACCAGGTTACGCTTGCGAGCCGGATCATTTTCTTTTATTTCTCCCAGCTCTTTCCCTATGTAATAGTTAAAAAAGCTTGAAAAGAGCATAAGGATCAGATAAGTAGGATCTCCCCAGGCGTAAAAGAAAATGCTTCCTGCAAAAAGTACAGGATTGCGTGCCCTGGCTGGTACAAAATAGTAGATCAGCAGAAATATGGGAAGAAAGCAAAATATAAATATTACACTGTTAAATACCATAACGTAAATTCTCCTATATCAGGGATAATAATGCCTGGCGCAGCTCCTGGGCGTTCTCTCCACAGAAATACCAGACGTATACACCGCGTTTTTCCACAGAGGCATCTCCAAGAAGAGCCATCTGATCAGTTCCATAGCCCTCGAAAATATTCTTCTGGCTTTCTAAGTGAGCCTGAGCAGCGCTCAGATAGGATGCTGCCTCAGAGGAAGATTTGGCCTTAATTACCAGAATCTCATCTACGGACATGGGTGAGGCAGCTTTTCGGAAAAAATAGCTGTCCAGGTCGCTGTCATCAATCTGGTAGAAGCGGCGAAGTCCGGACACGCTGGGCTCGTCAAGATCAGTTACTCCGGAAATCTGTTCAAGGGCAGCAGAAATTTTATCCATGGATACGTCTGCTGCATAATCAGATACATAAAGGCGTCCAAGGTATATCACCAGGAAAATTACCATGACAGTCTTTACGATAAGGGGAACAGTAATTTTGAAATCGTTTATTTTTATGTTTGGTTTCATACAAGACCTGCCCTTTCTGCCATATAAGTAAGCCATTTGGGATAATAGCTGTAGACCATATGCTCACCATCCGGCTCGTACATGTCATCATCTACAAGGAATGCGTCATCAATGAAGGTACAGCCCATTTCATCACAGAAATCACGTAATGCCTGATTAAAGGAATCATAGTAAGCAAGTGCCGGGCTTCGGTCAATGGCACTTTGCGCGATAGGCAGTATACTGTTAATGTAAATGGCAGTATCCGGAAGAGCACTCTGGATCTGTTTTATTTTTACACGGTATGCATCGATAAAGGCAGAAGAATCACCGTTGTAGATTTCCAGGTCATTTGCTCCAAAGGACAGGAAAAATACGCTTGGATTCAGACTGATAGCAGTATTTATCTGATCATCGGCATCATCAATGCGAAGGCCAAGCTTGGCAACTACAATACTGGTATCAAGAAAACCATATTCTGCGATGGATTCTGTAATAGAGTCACCTACGATAACAGTTCCTTGAAATGCCTGTTTAATTTGTACATCTGTGAGAATTTCGCCGAGAACACCTTCCTCAGAGTCAGAGCCTGCAGGCTTCTCCTTCTCGTTAAGAGCGCGGATCTGATCCTCTATGCTGGATATATCGGCCGTTTCAAGTTGTTTAAGACGATCAACGGTTTCCTGACATTGCTTGTCAGAGCCATCTGAATGAGAGCAAAAAAAAGCTACCCCTGCAGCCAGCACAACGACAGCTGGGATAACGGCAAGAATGGTTTTGTTGTTTTTAAAATTATTCAAGATTCAATTCTCCGATATAAATAGATATAATTCGTTTTCCTTCGACATTATTATAATACCACAGTGAAAAACTTCAAGTATAAAAATGGATTTTTATATAGGAAATAATATTCTTTTTCTGGCTTTTTGTGGACGAATTTCACGAAAAGGGGTATACTGTCCAAAAGAACTGGAGGATGACAGGAGGAGAAGTGATGGAAGACAAGAAAAGTAAGATTTTGAGGGGGCAGATTCCCACATCTGTGTTTTATATTCTGTTTGGACTGTGCCTGGCGCTTATGCCTGTGGAGACAGTGAATGTGCTGTGTAAGGTTGTTTTCGGGCTGGTTCTGATCGGAGCAGGAGTTTATCATATTCTGATTTTTGTTCTGGAAAAAGATAACTCTACCATACTGGATCTTTTTTCTGGTGTGATCGTGCTTGTGATCGGTATATTCCTGTTTATGAATCCAACTGTAGTTGTGAAACTTCTTACACTTATGCTGGGGGCTTTTATTCTGGTAGACAGCATCTGGATGCTGAGGGGCAGCATGAAGCTTAAGAAGAGAAAGCAGCGTGCATGGAAGGCATTTCTCATTGAGAGTCTGATTTTCGTAGGGCTTGGAGTGGTGCTTCTGGTGAATCCATTTTCAGAGCTTAAAAGGACAGTGCAGATTGCCGGAGGTATTTTTGTAGCAAATGGTGTGCTGGATATTATTTTTTATCTGATTTTGAAGCATGGACTGAAGAAGGAACCGGCAGAGGACAATGTGGAGGCTGACATCAGAAAGCAGGAGCCTGAGGAAGTACAGGAAACCCAGGCCTCACAGGAGGTTCGGGTAGAACAGGAAGCTAAGACTGAGCAGGAGGCTCGGGTAGAGCAGGAAGTTCAGGCAGAGCAGGAGGTTCAGGCCGCACAGCAGGTTCAGGCAGAACAGGAAGTCCAGGCAGAGCAGGAGGCTCAGGCAGAGCAGGAAGTCCAGAATGAGCAGGAGACTCAGGCAGAGCAGGAAGTTCAGACTGAGCCTGAGGAAGTTCTGGAGGAATGGAAGGATTGATTGATGCAGAATATTGTGATCATGGACTTTTCCGGTATTTATGAGGAAGAGCAGTTCTATAAAGGGGAGCAGATTTCATGGATCGATCTGAAGGATATCTCAGGCACTAACTGCTATTGTGACGGAGAAGCCAAGGCGCAGATCCTGGAAAAAATGGGAGAATATCCTGTTTCCGGAATTTATTTCATTGATTCAGGCAATTATCATTATATGAGCAGGATCGGGGCAGAGCAGGTGAAGGAACCTTTTAATCTGCTTGTTTTTGACAATCATACAGACATGCAGCTGCCTGCTTTCGGGGGACTTCTGTCTTGCGGAGGATGGATTGCCAGTGCGCTGGAAGAAGTGGAAAACCTTAGTGAGGTCTGGCTGATCGGACCAGATGAAGAGGCTTATCAGCAGGTAGAAGAGCAGTTTAAGAAGCGTGTGCATTTTTTGTCCAGAGAGAAGCTGGCAGAGCTGGATAAGGAAAGCAGTGTAACACAGGAGTTTTGGGATAAGTGGATATCGGAGCTTTCTGGTGACCTGCCTTTATATGTTTCAATTGATAAGGATGTGCTTTGCCCTGAGGAAGCTGTTACTACCTGGAGTCAGGGAGATATGACTGTGAAGAAAATGCTGGAGATCCTGGGCTGCCTGAGAACGCATTTTTCCAAGAAGGGCGGCAGGGTTGTCCGTGTAGATATCTGTGGAGAATGTGATCCGGACGGATGCATGGATAACTACAAAAATGACCATGCAAACAAGGAACTTTTGGAGTTCTGGAGGCAGCCTGGAGGACTGGAATAATATGAAAAATGAACTTTTGAAGATTGGTCCGTTTACCATATACGGATATGGGCTTATGATTGCCATAGGAATTCTGGCAGCTTATTTTACCGGAGAATACAGGGCAAAGAAGCGGAAGCTGCCGTATGAGCATGTTTTTTATCTTGTGGTATGGTGTGTTGTGGGTGGCTTTTTAGGAGCCAAGCTTTTGTACTGGATCACAGAGTGGAGGAGTATTGCAGAGGATCCGGGATTTCTAAGAGATACTCTCACAGATGGTTTTGTGGTATTTGGCGGGATCATTGGTGGAATCATTACAGCTTATGTGTACTGTAAGGTGGAAAAACTGGATTTTCTCAGATTTTTTGATACCATGATGCCGTCTGTGGCGCTGGCCCAGGGCTTTGGCAGGATAGGCTGTCTGCTGGCCGGATGCTGCTATGGCAGGGAGGCAGAGGGTGGTTTATCTGTTACCTTTCATACCTCTGCATTTGCCCCTAATGGAGTGGCGCTGATTCCTACCCAGATTTATTCCAGTGTTCTTGATTTTCTTCATTATGGATTACTGCTGCTGATTCTGAAAAGGCAGAGAAGAGATGGAGAGACAGCAGCATGTTATCTGATTTTCTATAGTGCAGGCAGATTTGTGCTGGAATTTTTCCGTGGAGATCTGGCACGGGGAAGCGTGGGAGCTCTGTCTACGTCCCAGTTTATTTCATTGTTTACTTTTGCGGCGGGAATTGCGCTGCTGGTATTTTTTGCAGGGAAAAAGCATACTCTTAAATAAAAAAGCGAGGCAGCTATGAAAAAATGGGCAGGAAAAGATGGGGAAGCTGCAGATGAGAGGCTGGAGGCTTTCTCTGATATATCTCCGGCGCAAAATGAGATGTATGCTGATTTTATTATAAAATATATGGGCGATTTTCAAGAAGACCTGGGGGATGTCCCAGGCCTTCTTTTTCAGAAGATAAATTCAGTTTATGGAGTAGTTTACGCGCCCTTGCGGGAAATCGGAAAGCTGGATATCAATACTTATTCATATAGCTTTATTCCCAAGTGTTACACATACATGGACCTTGGCAGTCTTAGTGCCTCCGGGATCTCCAGGCTTCAGGAGCAGCCTTATTTGCAGCTGAAGGGAAAGGGAACTGCAATTGCAATTGTAGATTCCGGAATTGATTACAGAAATCCACTTTTTCAGAACGAATTGGGCAGCAGGATCCTTTGTATCTGGGATCAGACACTGGAGGGGGATAAAAAGGAAGTCCCATATGGAAAGATTTTCTGGAAAAAGGATATTGACCGTGCTTTGGTATCCGAAAATCCTTTGGAAATCGTGCCGTCCACAGATACAAATGGGCATGGAACCAGAATGGCTGCTATTGCAGCGGGAAATTATTTTCCGGAAGAAAACTTTTCCGGGGCAGCTCCTGAGGCAATGCTGATCGTGGTAAAAGTAAAGCAGGCAAAAAAATATCTCCGGGAGTTTTATCTTTTTCCGTCTGAAGCAGAGCTTTTTCAGGAAAACGACATTATGATGGGAATGGATTTTGCCATAAGGACTGCAAATGACAGAAATCTGCCTCTTTCGGTGTGCATTGGAATAGGCAGCAGCCAGGGAGCTCATATCGGGAAAAATCCTTTGAGCAATTATGTGGACTATATATCACAGTTTTCTTTAAATTCTGTGTCAATTGCAGCCGGAAATGAAGGAGCAGCAAGGCATCATTATGCAGGGCGTCTTACGGACCGGGAGAGTCAGGCTGTTGCAGAGCTTCGTGTGGGAGATAAGAATCCGGGCTTTACTATGGAATTCTGGGGGGAGCCGCCGGAAATCTATCATCTTTTTTTGCAGTCACCAACAGGAGAGGTACTGGATATAAGTGCATCACTGGGAGATGTGACTCAGGTACTGTCCTTTGTTTTTGTGGAGACCAAAATAGAAGTGAACTATGTTTCTATTGAGAGACAGACCGGATATACGCTGGTGTATTTCAGGTTTATACAGCCGGCAGCAGGAATCTGGCGGATTTTCGTGCAGGGAAGAGAGGGACAGAATGCCAGCTTTCATATGTGGCTTCCTGTGCAGGGGCTGATTTCAGAAGAAACCTATTTCCTGGAGCCTTCACCTTATAATACAATAACAGCGCCTGGGGACTCTCTGGAAAGTATTACGGTCACTGCTTATCAGTACAGGGATAACAGCTTGTATATTCAGGCAGGGCGGGGATTTATGCCAGATGGAAATGTGGTGCCCCAGGTGGCTGCTCCGGGAGTGGCGGTACAGGTACCTGATCTAAAGGGAAATTATGGGCAGGCTTCAGGAACCAGCCTTGCCGCGGCGCAGACTGCAGGAGCGGCAGCATTGCTGTTTGAGTGGGCTGTGATACGGGGAAATCAGCCGTATTTCACAGGCTCCAGCGTAAAAAACTATATTGTAAGAGGGGCAAAAAGAGAAGACCGAATTACTTACCCTAATAGAGACTGGGGATTTGGACGTCTGGATCTGTACCATACATTTGAACTGTTGACGTAATGGGAGAATTTTAGTATAATATTACGAAAAAATGTGGAAATGGGAATAATAAATATCCACAAAAATAAGAAGGCTTTTTTGTGAATATTACAGCCAAAGACTTTTAGGCAATCTAATTGTTTTTGCATGCTGTATTTGGTATACTGTAAAAAACAAAAGAAAGCAGGATAACATTATGAAGAGAGGCAGTATTTTTGAAACTGATGGTATTCCCCGAATCCAGGAGGCCCTTCCCCTTGCGCTGCAGCATGTAGTTGCAATGATCGTGGGTTGTGTCACCCCTGCCATCATTGTGGCAGGTGCAGCAGGTCTGGAGAACAAGGATCAGGTTATTCTTATCCAGGCGGCTCTTGTTATTGCGGCGTTGTCCACTTTGATTCAGCTTTTTCCTATTGGGAGAAAGTTTCGGATAGGTTCGGGACTTCCTGTTATTATGGGTGTCAGCTTTGCCTATGTGCCTAGTATGCAGGCTATAGCAGATGGATATGGGATTGACACCATTTTAGGAGCCCAGATCGTAGGCGGTATTGTAGCAATTGTAATGGGAATCATGGTGAAAAAGATCAGGGTATTTTTCCCACCATTGATCACGGGAACCGTTGTATTTACTATTGGACTTTCCCTGTATCCTACTGCAATTAATTACATGGCAGGTGGAGTATCCAATCCGGATTATGGTTCTTGGAAGAACTGGCTGGTAGCGTTTTTCACTTTGGCAGTGGTAACTGCACTGAACCATTTTGGAAAAGGAATCTGGAAGCTTTCTTCCATTCTTATTGGTATGGTAGCCGGATATATCGTGTCTATTCCATTTGGTATGGTGAATCTGGCCAGCGTAGGCAAGGCAAGCGTATTCCAGGTACCACAGCCGCTGCATTTCGGAGTGCATTTTGAGATTTCCGCCTGTGTTGCTATCGGACTTCTCTTTGCGATTAACTCCATTCAGGCAATTGGTGATTATTCAGCAACGACTATCGGTGCCATGAATCGTACTCCTAAGGATTCTGAGCTTCAGGGCGGTATTGTGGCTTACGGTATCACCAATATTGTAGGAGCATTGTTTGGAGGTCTTCCTACTGCCACATACAGCCAGAACGTTGGTATTGTTACTACTACCAAGGTTATCAACCGCTGGGTTCTGGGACTGGCAGCTGCGTTCCTGGGAATTGCCGGTTTTGTTCCGAAATTTTCTGCTCTTCTTACTACCATTCCGCAGTGTGTGCTGGGGGGAGCTACCGTGTCCGTATTCGCTTCTATTGCTATGACTGGTATGAAGCTGGTAGCTTCTGCGGAGATGGATTATCGTAATTCTTCTATTGTAGGACTGGCAGCAGCACTTGGTGTTGGAGTTTCCCAGGCAAATGCAGCTCTTGCTACACTTCCTGCATGGGTGACTACTATTTTTGGAAAGTCTCCGGTTGTACTGGCAACTCTTATTGCGGTTTGTCTGAATCTGATCCTGCCGAAAGCAAGGGATGAGGAGAAGGTAGAGAAAATCCATGAAAGTGAAGTCAAGGAAAAGCTGGATGAAGATCACAGAAGCTTTGAGAATAATAAGTAATAGCATGAGAATGTGTGAAAACTAAATATGGGAAAAGATAAGCCCCCTTCCTCTGAGAAATGCCTGGCAGCCTGTGCCCTGGTTATCTGGCATTAAAGAGGAAGGGGGCTTTTGATTTCTTAAGTATTATTTTCTATATACACACACTGGCAGTCCGTCTTTACCTATAGGCAGTTCTACATTTCCCTGGATCAGCGGACGGGCATAGCGGATGAAGTCTTCTGTTACGTCAGAGCCATCTTCAGTGATCCATGAAAGGGGAACGGTTTTCTCTTCGTTACAGATCACATTTACATCCTCAAGACCGCATTTTACATGGTAAACGCCATCAGAGGGCTCCTGGCGGACGAAGGAGACCATTTTGCCTGTTTCGCCCTTAAGTGCTGCCTGAACACCGAAAATGCCGGCAGTAATGGCTTCCTGGCGATCTGTATCGGAAAGCATGGAAGCACTGCAGCGCTGGCTTACATTCAGCTCAATGGAACGGGCCTTTACACCGAGACGGCTGCGGACAAGGTTCTCCAGATATTTACCGCAGCCTGCCAGCATTTTGTGTCCAAAGCTGTCAGTGCCTACGGAATTATCGTATTCGCAGATGAAGGTTCCCTTATCATCATGGATTCCTTCGGAAACGCAGACAACAACATTGCAGTTTTTCTCGAAGCAGTCGTTTACCTTGGTAAGGAAAGCTTCTGTATCAAAGGCTGTCTCCGGAAGATAGATCAGAAGAGGATTGTCGCCTGTGTATTTCCGCGCCAGAGCGCCTGCTGCAGTGAGCCATCCTGCGTGACGTCCCATGATCTCTACGATGGTAACGGATTTTTTCTCATATACATTGGCATCCAGGGTAATCTCACGGACTGTGGAAGCAACATATCTGGCAGCGCTTCCGAAGCCAGGGGTGTGATCAGTGTGGATAAGATCGTTATCAATAGTCTTCGGCTCGCCAATAATGCGGATATCACTGCCTGTCATGGCAGCATACCGGGAAAGCTTACTTACAGTATCCATGGAGTCATTGCCGCCAATATAGAAGAACCAGCCGATATTCATTTCTTCAAATTTACGGAAAAGCTCAGGGTATACCGGATCCTCTAAGGATTCAGGAAGCTTATAGCGGCAAGAGCCGAGATAAGCGCCTGGTGTGTAGGTAAGATACTCCAGTGTTTCATCAGGAAGTGCTTCCTCAAAGTCCAGAACAGTACCCTTAAGAAAACCCTCGATACCATTTATCATGCCATAAACATGTCCTATTTCTTCCTGGCGGATTCCTTCAGAAACCACGCCATAAAGGCTGCTGTTAATAACTGCAGTAGGTCCGCCGGACTGACCGACGATCAGATTCTTTTTTGCCATTTTGGTGAAACCTCCCGTTTTTATATTAATAGCTTTATTAGTTACTGATGAACAGTAATTTTATTATAACAGGAGATTGGCAATGTGGCAAATCAATGTGACAAATCAGAAAAATCCGATTGTGGGAAGGTAACAGATGGATTATAATAGTGGTTAGGGAAACTGCAAAAAAGAAAGCAGGGCTTACAGATGGAAAAAGAGAAGGATATTTTATACCGGAAATTTCAGACAACAGGCCAGGAAAGAATCAGGCTTGCCTGTGCGCTGGAGGGCTTTTTGAACGGAGAAAATATTGGAAATGAAGAGAAAGAGGTTTACAGTCAGTACCTTAAACGACGGATCCGGCCAGCTATGGAGACGTTAATTCTGGATGAAAATGTATTAGGAATGGAGCTTCTGGAGGCTCATAACTGGTTTGGAGAAGAGGAATTGGAGAGCTTTATCTGCACTGCCAGAAAGGAGCGAAGGCTGGAAAGTCTGGTATGGCTGATGGAGCTAAAGAATCGGAAATACGGATATAAAGAGAAAATATTTAACCTATAAAAGGGAATATAACAGAATTATGCAGGAAAATAAAGATAGAGATAAACACCTGAACATAGTGGAATTTAAGGGACGAAATCAGCAATATGAAGAGCTTGGAAGGAGGATTTTGTATACCTGCCGGAATGAAGTATGTGCTAGATTTCCATTCCTTTTCCGGGCCGTATCAGGGCTTTCACTGATAGTAGAAGGAGATGTTCTTGAGGGGATTGGAACAGACGGAGATGTTATAATTGGTAATCCTCTGTTTCTGATCCGCACCTGGTCAGAGTCACCAAGTCGCCTGAAAAGAGGCTACCTTCATATGCTTTTTCACTGCCTTTATCAGCATCCTTTTATAGCTGAAAAGGCAGAAAAAAGACTGTGGAAGCTGGCGTGCGATCTGTCTGTAGAGCTTCTGCTTGAATATAATATTCCTGCAAAAATGTGGCAGCTATCACCTGAAATACAAGAAAAAAGAAGGAGAGTTCTGGCCTATTTTAAGAAGGAAAATCCTTCTGCACAAGTATTATATCAGCAGTTAAAGTTGGACAAAATTCCATTTGAAATCGGGGAAATGGAAGACATTTTTTCTTTTGATGACCATTCTTTATGGAAGTATGATTCGAGAAATTCAGAGAAAAAACGAGATAAATGGGAGAAGCTTTTAACATATACCACAGTGGGAAGGGAACGTCAGAAGCACCGGATTGGAGTCACTGCCGGCAGTCGGGAGGAAGAGCTGGATGAGTTATATAAAAGCCGTTATGACTACAGGAAATTTCTTCGGAAATATGCATTTCCAAGGGAAGAGCTTCTGTTGGACGAGGAAAGCTTTGATTATATTTTTTATAATTTAGGAATGGAACAATATGGAAATCTGCCTCTTATCGAACCATTGGAATATAAAGAAGTGAATCGTCTGGAGGAGCTGGTGATCGCCATTGATACTTCAGGCTCCTGTTCAAAGACTTTGGTACAGCGTTTTCTTGGGGAAACTTACCAGATCCTTAGCACCAGAGAGAATTTCTTTCAGCAGATGAAAGTATATATTATACAATGTGACTGTTGTATTCAGTGGTACCGAGTGATCCATTCGGAACAGGAGTGGAAGGAATGTTTAGATGAAATAACCATACAAGGGCGTGGCGGAACAGATTTCCGGCCGGTTTTTGAGTTTATCCGAAGGGAACGTAAGAAGAAGGAATTAAAGAATCTGAAGGCTTTGATCTATTTCACTGATGGTGATGGAATTTACCCCAGACAGCAGCCGGATTACGAGACTGCTTTTGTATTTGTAAAAAAGTCGGAAAACATGAAGCTGGTGCCGGAATGGGCGCACACATTGGTTATCAGCCACATTTAAAATCTGATTTACTATGGGTAATCTGCGAAAGGACATAGAATGAATATAAAAGAAGCAAAAAATGAGATCATCCATACTCTGGCTGCCTATTTGAAAAAGGACGACAGGGGAGAGTATATTTATCCATTGGTACGGCAGCGTCCCATCCTTCTCATGGGGCCTCCGGGAATTGGTAAAACAGCTATTATGGAACAGATTGCAGCAGAATGTAAGGTGGGACTGGTAGCGTATACGATTACTCACCACACGCGGCAAAGTGCTGTAGGTCTTCCGAAGATCGTAAACAGAAATTACGGTGGAACTACTGTAAGTATAACGGAATACACCATGAGCGAAATAATTGCATCTGTATATGAATGCATGGAACGCACAGGAAAAAAAGAAGGAATCCTGTTTATCGATGAGATTAATTGTGTATCTGAAACACTTGCCCCGGCTATGCTGCAATTTTTGCAGAATAAGACCTTCGGTACTCATAAGGTGCCTGCCGGATGGATCATTGTAGCTGCAGGGAACCCTCCTTCTTATAATAAATCTGTCCGGGAATTTGATATTGTTACCCTTGATCGTGTAAGAAAAATTACTATACAGGCAGAGACTGATGTGTGGCTGGAATATGCCAGAGAACAGAATGTACATGGCGCAATTCTGTCGTATCTTTCCTTGAAAAAAGAGAATTTTTATAAGGTGGAAAATACAGTGGATGGCAAATTTTTTGTAACAGCAAGAGGCTGGGAAGATTTGTCACAGCTGCTGAAAAGCTACGAGGAACTTCAGGTGCAGATCAGCGAAGAGCTTATAGGTGAATTCCTTCAAAAGGAAGAAATTGCAAGGGATTTTGCCGGGTATTACAGATTGTATGAGAAGTATAAATCAGATTATCTGATACAGGAAATTCTTGAGGGAAGTATCTCACAGGAACAGTATAAAGAGTGCTGCAATATGGCAAAAACAGCGCCCTTTGCAGAACGTTTTACTGTGACTGAGATGGTGCTGGAGGCTGTAACTGAATTTATATCAGAGTTTGAAAAACTAGATAAAAGGACAGAGAAGCTATACGAGAATCTCACACAATTAAAGGCTATTTTAGAGAAAAAAGATTGTATAGAAGCTATGGAACAATTTGTTCTTGGCAGAAGAAAAACTCTGGAAGCGAAGCTATGTGCAGAGCTTCTGACTGCTTTGGAAGGAACGGAAGAAGAGGAACAGATCCGGATTCTGGAGGAGTATTTCCTCAGGCTAAAGGAGCAGCATATTTCTGATGTGACAGAAGGTATGGAAATGATCCGTGAGCTATTCGGAGAGAGTTGCATGCAGCGGGAAAAAATGCTTGAGAGAATAAAAAAAATTCTGGAAAATGCATTTGATTTTCTGGAGGAATGCTTCGGAGAAGGGGAGGAACTGTTGCTGTTTGAGACCAGCCTTACAGGAGATGACAGGTGCAGTGCTTTTATAGCCGGGTATGGATGTGATTCTTATTTTAAGCACTGTGATCTTTTGCTTTACCGGAAACAGGAAGATGCCATACGAAAAGAATGTCAGGAATTACTACGGTAAGTCTTTGAGAGTGTATAATAGGTTGCATGAAAAAAATATAACTTATATAATAAGAGAGTAGAAGGAGGTTGCCATGAGCGAAAATAAAAATCCCAAAAAGAAGAAAAAAGCAGGTGATGTGGTTCTCACCATTGTGCTGATAGCTGCAATCTGTGTATTTTGCTATGCAGCTTACAATCTTTATCATATTTACACTGAATATAAGAAGGGCTCAGATGAATATAATTCCATTGCCCAGATGGCGGTAACAGAGCGTGATCCGGATCAGGATGCCGAGGAGGCAGAGACAGCAGGACCGGCTGGATCTACATTAAGACCACCGTTAGATATTGATTTTGAGTCTCTTAGAAAGATCAATACAGATGTGATTGGCTGGATTTATGTGGAGGCATTGGATGGTGTCAGTTATCCTGTGGTAAAGGGAAAGGATAATGATGAATATCTTCACATGACTTATGAGAAAAATTACAACTTTGCAGGAACAATTTTTATTGATTATGAGAATAAGCCGGATTTCAGCGATTGTAATACGCTGGTTTATGGTCATAATATGAAGAATGGAACCATGTTCGGGCAGCTTAAGAATTTTAGTAAGGATGATTCAGCATATAATAAAAGCAAGTATTTCTGGATTTTTACTCCGGAGAAGATTTACAGGTATGAGATTATTTCTGCCTATACCACAGCGGTAGACAGTGATACATATACCTTGTTCAAGGGACCGGGACAGGAGTTTGTAGATTATATGAATAAGATTGTTTCTTATTCTGATATCAAGACTACACCTGGCGAACTGAGTGTGGAGGATAAGATCGTTACCCTTTCCACATGTACTGGTAATGAGTCTACACGTTATGTGGTTCAGGGAAAAAGAGTAGATACTCTGGAGGTTGAGAAGAAGACTGAGAGCACTGAACAGAGTGCCCAGACTGAGGAAAATAACTAAGCCGGATTGGAGGAATGGATATGAGTAAGGAAGTTGAAAGACTTCAGGAGCTGATTGACCGGTATGATAACATAGTGTTTTTCGGAGGCGCAGGAGTTTCCACAGAAAGCGGAATTCCGGATTTTCGAAGTCAGGACGGACTTTATAATCAGAAATATGATTATCCGCCTGAGACCATTTTAAGCCATACTTTTTTCATGCGCCATCCGGAAGAGTTTTATCGCTTTTATCAGGACAAGATGTTGTGTGATACTGCACAGCCAAATGCAGCTCATTTAAAGCTGGCAGAGCTGGAGAAAGCAGGAAAACTGAAGGCTGTAATCACTCAGAATATTGACAATCTGCACCAGATGGCTGGCAGCCGGAATGTTCTGGAGCTTCATGGAAGTGTATACCGTAATCACTGTATGAAATGTGGGAAATCTTATGACTTTCAATATATGAAGGCTGCAGAGGGAATTCCGAAGTGTTCCTGTGGCGGGATCATCAAGCCGGACGTTGTCCTTTATGAGGAAGGCCTTAATCAAGATACTATAAGTGCATCTGTGAGAGCTATTTCCCAGGCGCAGGTTCTTATAATAGGAGGAACTTCGCTGGCTGTTTATCCTGCAGCCGGTCTGATCGATTATTTTTCCGGTGAGCACCTGGTAGTGATCAATAAAGCGCCTACCCCAAGAGACCGGTATGCGGATCTTCTGATCAAGGAACCTATTGGACAGGTGTTTTCTCAGATTAAGGTAAGATAATAAGGAGTCAAAAATATGGCAGCAGTGGTTTACGAAGTTGGAGATATTGTTACATTAAAGAAAGGGCATCCCTGTGGCAGCAAGGAATGGGAAATTCTAAGAGTTGGCGCAGATTTCCGTCTGAAGTGCATGGGCTGTGGGCACCAGATCATGGTGCCGCGGAAAATGGTGGAGAAAAACACAAAAAATCTTCAAAAAAAGGAAAAATAATGCTTTACAGCCTGAAAAAAGTATGTTAGAATCAAAAATCGTGATATATAAAATATCCTTGCTCTTTGACAGGCAAAGGGCCAACAGACCATAAGGAGGTAAGACAAGCATGAACAAGTACGAGTTAGCATTAGTTGTTAGCGCAAAAGTTGAAGACGAAGTACGTGATGCAGTAGTTGAGAAAGCTAAAGGATACATCACTCGTTACAACGGCGTTATCACAGACGTTGAAGAATGGGGTAAGAAGAAATTAGCTTACGAGATTCAGAAAATGCATGAAGGCTTCTACTACTTTATTCAGTTTGAGGCAGACGCACAGTGTCCGGCAGAAGTAGAAAGACATATTCGTATCATGGACAACGTATTAAGATACTTAGTTGTCAGAAAAGACGCATAATCTTTTTGCATAATCGGATTTAGAAAGCACCATTAAGAGCCCGTTCACTTAGCATATTAAGAGAGGTAAGGAAAATGAACAAAGTAATTTTAATGGGACGCTTAACAAGGGATCCTGAGGTGAGATATTCCGCAGGAGAGAATGCACTGGCAATTGCCAGATATACATTAGCGGTAGACAGAAGATTCCGTCGTGACGGAGAAGCAAGTGCAGATTTTATTTCCTGCGTTTCTTTCGGTCGTACAGCGGAGTTTGCTGAGAAGTATTTCCGTCAGGGACTGAAGATTGCCGTTACAGGCCGTATTCAGACCGGAAGCTATACGAACCGTGATGGACAGAAGGTTTATACTACAGAGGTTGTTGTGGAGGATCAGGAATTTGCTGAGAGCAAAGCATCCAGCGACAGTTATGCTGCTTCCCATCCACGTACAAGTGCTCCGGAGGCATCTATGCCGAACCCGGGAGCAGCTGCAGAGGGCTTTATGAACATTCCGGATGGCATTGACGAGGAATTGCCATTTAACTAGAGCTAAGCTCTAAAACTGAATAAAACAGGAGGAAAACCAACATGGCTTACAATAATAGAAGCGAAAGACCAGATTCTCCAATGAAGAGAAGAGGCGGCCGCAGAAGAAAAAAAGTTTGTGTATTCTGTGGTAAAGAGAATAACGAAATCGATTACAAGGATGTAGCAAAATTAAGAAAGTACGTTTCCGAGAGAGGAAAAATCCTTCCGAGAAGAATCACAGGAAACTGTGCAAAACATCAGAGAGCTCTGACTGTTGCTGTTAAGAGAGCAC
>CAKRVL010000047.1 GCA_934408705.1 uncultured Blautia sp.
ATATGATTCGTCTCTATCAGAAATATATATCGCCGATGAAGAGAACAAAATGTCCTTATATTCCCACATGTTCTCAATATGGTTTAGAAGCAATCCAGAAATATGGTGCATTAAAGGGCGGGCTTCTTGCAGCGTGGAGGATTTTACGCTGCAATCCTTTTTCACATGGAGGATACGATCCTGTACCATGAATTGTACTGAAATAGACGGTGTACAATAAATGACACTTTAAACTGAATTTCAGCACAAAAACAAACTTTGACAATTGAATAGTTACACCGAAAAAGCCTAGGAGGAAACAAACTTGGATATGATTTTATTGACGAAGAGCAGTGTCCCGATTATAGGACAGGTTGCTTCTATTATGGGCTGGATCATGGACGGGATTTACAGAGTTCTTGATCTGGTGGGTATTCAGAACCTGGGTCTTTGTATCATTATCTTCAGTATTATTATTTATGCGCTGATGACACCGCTGCAGATTAAACAGCAGAAGTTTTCTAAGTTAAGCTCTGTTATGCAGCCTGAGCTTCAGAAGGTACAGAAGAAATACAAGGATAAAAAAGACCAGGCATCCATGCAGAAAATGCAGGAAGAGACTCAGCTTGTATATCAGAAATACGGTGTTTCACCTACCGGCAGCTGTGTGCAGCTGTTGATCCAGTTTCCTGTCCTGATGGCATTATGGCAGGTTATTTACAAAATTCCTGGTTATGTAGGCAGTGTAAAGAATGTATTTACAGGTCTTGTTGATCAGATCACAAGCGTAAGTGGCTACACAGATCTGATTCAGAACTTTATCACAGATAACAAGATGACTCGTGTACAGCTTGCACTTGATAATGGAAAAGCTACCAGTAATTCCGTAATTGATTTCCTTTATGCATTATCCCCGTCTCAGTGGAAAGATCTTGCATCCATGGATCAGTTTAAGGGATTTGCAGATACCATTAACACTACATCTGCTGAAATTTCCAAAATGCAGAATTTCTGTGGACTTAACATTGCAGATCAGCCTCTGAACTATATTAAGGCTGCTTTTGCAGGAGCGTCTATTGCGCTGGCAATTGCTGCAATTCTGATCCCGATCCTTGCATGGGCTACACAGGTCCTGAACTATAAGCTTATGCCACAGGCCGCTGCTTCCGCTGATGGAGCTGTTGACACTATGCAGGCATCTATGAAGACTATGAATACTGTAATGCCGCTTATGTCAGCTGTATTTTGTTTCACTTTCCCGGTAGGTCTTGGTATTTACTGGATTGCAAGTGCGGTTGTAAGAAGTATTCAGCAGTGGTTTATCAACCGTCATCTTGATAAAATGGATATCAATGATCTGATAAATGAGAATATGAAGAAGATGGAGCAGAAGCGTGCGAAGGAAGGACTTCCGCCGCAGAAGATCACTAATCAGGCAAACCAGTCTACAAAGAATATCAATACCAAGATTGATAAAGGTTCCAGTAATACAAATGCAGAAGAGAGAACCAGAAAAGTAGAGGAATCCTACCAGAATGCAAGAAATGCAAAGCCTGGAAGCATTACAGCAAGGGCAAATATGGTCAGGGATTTCGATGAGAGAAACAAGAAGAAGTAATTGTTGTCGGGAACGGAGGGTTTCATAGATGGAGGAGTTTATCCAGTTTTCAGCAAAAACGAAGAATGAAGCAATCACCAAGGCGTGCATCGAATTAGGTGTCTCCAGTGATCAGCTGGATATTGAAGTGGTTTCTGAAGGTAGTTCCGGATTTTTTGGCATCGGAAGCAAACCGGCAATCATTAAAGCACGCAAGATCAATATTGTTTCTGCAGAGGATGAATTACAGGAGATCGTTGATACTGTTAAAGTTGAAGCAATCAAGGAAGAGCAGAACAGAAAACCTGCCAAGCCTTTTATAAAAGCTGAGAAGCCGGCACCAAAGAGTGAGCCGGTGAAAGAAAAAGCACCTGTAAAAGAAGCAAAAGAGCCGAAGCCTTTTAAAGAAACAAAAGAAAAACAGCCACGCCAGCCGAAAGAGAAAGCTTTCAAGGAGCGTCCTGTAAAAGAAAAACCGGCAAAAGAAAAAATGCCGAAGGAGCCAAGAGAAGAGAAGCCGAAACAGTCCAAACCTGTTGAGATCATTACAGATCCGGCGGAGATCAAAGAAGTTGAAGAGAGAGCAGTAGTTTTCCTTCGCGATGTATTTGCATCCATGAATCTTGGCGAAGTGGAAATCACTTCCAAATACAACACAAATGACGGTTGTCTGGAAGTTGCTTTCGAGGGAGAGGATATGGGAATCCTGATCGGTAAGAGAGGACAGACCCTTGATTCTCTTCAGTATCTTACAAGCCTTGTTGTAAACAAGGGCAAATCCAATTATATCAGAGTAAAGCTTGATACAGAGGATTACCGCAGACGTCGTAAAGAGACTCTGGAGAATCTTGCAAGAGGAATTGCCTACAAGGTTAAGAAAACAAGAAAGCCGGTTGTACTTGAGCCGATGAATCCATATGAGAGAAGAATCATTCACTCAGCGCTTCAGGGCAACAAGTATGTAGAGACTGTCAGTGAGGGCGAAGAGCCATATCGTCACGTAGTTGTAAAATTAAAAAGATGGTAAATTAAAGTAAGTTATTCCAGGTGAAAGATGGAAGAGCTTAAGCGCTACGCTTTTGTTTTTAATATCTTTCCCTGGGGTAACTTTTTTTGTATAATGAAATAAGAGGAAATAAAAAGCTTTGTTTATAATTTGCAGTTATTTTTACATGGAGGAAATCACATGAATACAACAATTGCAGCGATATCTACTGCTGTGAGTGCTTCGGGAATCGGAATCATCCGAATCAGCGGTCCGGAAGCCATGGACATTATATCCCGCATTTATCGTTCTAAGGGCGGGAAAAAGAAGATCAAGGAAGTGCCCACTCATACTATTCATTATGGTTACATTTATGATGGGGAAGAGATTGTGGATGAAGTTCTGGTCATGGTTATGCGCGCACCCAAAACATTCACAGGAGAAGATACCGTGGAGATTGACTGTCACGGCGGTGTATACGCCATGAACCGTGTCCTGGAAACTGTTTTGAAAAATGGTGCCAAGATTGCCGGCCCGGGAGAATTTACAAAGAGAGCCTTCCTGAATGGCCGTCTGGACCTTTCCCAGGCAGAGGCGGTAATGGATGTGATCCAGGCGAAGAATGAATATGCCCTGAAAAGCTCTATGAGCCAGCTGAAGGGCTCTGTGCAGAAGACGATTCAGGATATTCGAAGTGATCTGATCTATGAAATTGCCTTTATTGAATCTGCGCTGGATGATCCGGAGCATATCAGCCTGGACGGATATCCACAGAAATTATATGGGATTGTGGAAAAAGAGCAGAAATCCATAGAAGAGCTGTTGAAAACCTCCGCAGACGGCAAAATCATCCGTGAGGGAATTGAGACTGTTATTGTGGGTAAACCAAACGCAGGCAAATCTTCCCTGCTGAACCTCCTTGTTGGGGAAAATAAAGCCATTGTAACAGATATTGAAGGTACTACAAGAGATATCCTTGAAGAGTATATTACGCTTCATGGAATTACTTTGAAAATCGTGGATACTGCAGGTATCCGTGAAACAGAGGATGTGGTGGAGAAAATCGGAGTTTCCCGTGCCCGTCAGGTTGCAAAGGGAGCTGATCTGGTACTTTATGTGGTTGACAGCTCCACAGCATTGGATGAAAATGATGAAGAGATCATAGAAATGCTGAAGGATAGAAAGGCAATTGTACTGTACAATAAAACGGACCTTGATCCGGCAGTCAGTATAGAGGAGCTGAAAGAGAAAATCAACCATCCGGTCATCCCTATTTCTGCCAAGGAGGAGACAGGGATCACCCAGCTTGCAGATTCTATTAAGACCATGTTTTTCAGTGGAAAAATATCATTTAATGATGAGGTTTATATTACGAATGCCCGTCATAAAGAAGCCCTCGAGGAGGCTGCAAACAGCCTTTCAATGGTGAAACAGAGTATAGAGGATCAAATGCCGGAGGACTTCTTTTCTATTGATCTGATGGCTGCTTACGGAAGCCTGGGAAAGATTACAGGTGAGGAAGTAGGAGAAGATCTGGTGAATGAAATATTCAGCAAGTTTTGTATGGGAAAATGATGATTTGTGTATGTATCGTATGAGGAGATTGATTCGAGATGAAGAATTTGGAAGAGAATTTTGACATAGTTGTAGTTGGTGCAGGGCATGCAGGCTGTGAGGCAGCGTTGGCAGGGGCAAGACTGGGATTAAAAACCGTGATGTTCACTGTCAGTGTAGATAGTATTGCTCTTATGCCGTGTAACCCGAATATAGGAGGAAGCTCCAAGGGCCATCTGGTGCGTGAATTGGACGCTCTTGGAGGCGAGATGGGAAAAAATATTGACAAGACCTTTATCCAGTCCAAGATGCTGAATTGTTCCAAAGGACCTGCAGTTCATTCTCTTCGTGCACAAGCAGATAAGCAGGCTTACAGTAACGAGATGAGAAAGACGCTGGAGAATCAGGATAACCTGACCATCCGCCAGGGAGAGGTGACGAAGCTTCTTGTAGAGGATGGAAAAATCACAGGTGTAAAGACCTATTCCGGAGCTATTTATCATTGTAAAGCAGTTGTTTTGTGTACCGGAACCTATCTGAAAGCAAGATGTATTTATGGCGATGTAAGTAATTATACAGGCCCAAATGGTCTGCAGGCAGCTAATTATCTTACTGATTCTTTGAAAGAGCTGGGAATAGAAATGTTCCGTTTCAAGACCGGAACCCCAGCCAGAATTGCAGGAAATACTATTGATTACAGCAAGATGGAGGAACAGTTTGGGGATGAGAGAGTAGTGCCATTTTCCTTTTCTACAGACCCTGAGGATGTGCAGATTGAGCAGAAATCCTGCTGGCTTACCTACACAAATGAGACTACTCATGATATTATCCGTGCTAATCTGGATCGTTCCCCGTTATACTCAGGTATGATAGAGGGAACAGGTCCCCGTTACTGTCCATCCATTGAGGACAAGGTAGTCCGTTTTTCAGATAAAAAGCGACATCAGGTGTTCATTGAGCCAGAAGGATTATATACAAATGAGATGTATATCGGCGGTATGTCCAGCTCTCTTCCTGAGGATGTGCAGGAGGATATGTATCACAGCGTGCCGGGACTTGAGCATGCAAAAATAGTGAAAAGCGCTTATGCGATAGAGTATGACTGCATTAATCCAAGACAGCTTTACCCAACCTTGGAGTTTAAGAAAATCAAAGGACTTTTCAGTGGAGGACAGTTTAACGGAAGCTCAGGATATGAGGAGGCAGCGGCTCAGGGACTGATTGCCGGTATCAATGCAGCCATGGAAGTGCTGGGAAAAGAGCAGCTGATCCTGGATCGTTCTGAGGCTTATATAGGCGTCCTTATTGATGATCTGGTAACAAAAGAGAACCATGAGCCATATCGTATGATGACCAGCCGTGCAGAGTATCGTCTGCTTCTTCGTCAGGATAATGCAGATATGAGACTGCGTAAAAAAGGCTGGGAGGTTGGTCTTGTGGATGACGAAACCTATGCTAAGATAGTGGAAAAAGAGCGGCTGATCCAGGAAGAGATCCAGCGTGTAGAGAACACAAATGTTGGTATGACAGAAGCAGTTCAGAGCCTTCTGGAAAGCAAGGGAAGCACCCTTTTGAAGTCAGGAATCAGCCTTGCGGAGCTGATCAGAAGACCGGAGCTTTCCTATGCAGATGTGGCTTCTATTGATAAAAACCGTCCCAAGCTTGCGTGGGATGTGCAGGAGCAGGTAAATATTAACATTAAATATGACGGTTATATCCGCCGCCAGATGAAGCAGGTAGAGCAGTTTAAGAAACTGGAAGCTAAGAAAATCCCGGAGAATCTGGATTATGAGAAAGTGAAGAGCCTGCGTATTGAAGCACGCCAGAAGCTGGAGCTTTACAGACCGGTTTCTATTGGCCAGGCATCACGAATCTCAGGTGTTTCACCGGCTGATATTTCAGTGCTGCTGGTTTACATGGAACAGTATGGAAAAGAACATCGTTAACAGATACTCATTCCTACAAGCTGTATTGGTGAGTGGAAAGTAGAAAAATAAGTAGTTTGAGATATAAGGAGACGTTTATGGGATATGATTTAACACTCTTTGAAAAGGGGCTGGAAGAGCTTGAAATCACACTTACAGAAGAGCAGAAGAAGCAATTTATCACCTATTATGAGTACCTTGTAGAGAAGAATAAGGTAATGAATCTGACTGCTATCACAGAGTATGATGAAGTTATTTTAAAGCATTTTCTGGACAGCTTATCCATTGTAAAAGTGGGATGCTTTGATCAGAAAAAGCTGGCCGGAAAATCCGTGATCGACATTGGAACCGGAGCAGGATTTCCCGGAATTCCGCTGAAAATTGCTTTCCCTGAAATGAAAATCACACTGCTGGATTCTTTGAATAAGAGAGTGAATTTTCTTAATGAAGTGATTGATATGCTGGGATTAAAAGATGTAACAGCTGTTCACGGAAGGGCTGAAGACTATGCGAAACAGAAGGAATACAGAGAGAAATATGACTTCTGTGTATCCCGTGCAGTAGCTAATTTAAGCACCCTTTCCGAATATTGTATCCCCTTTGTAAAAGAAGGGGGAAGTTTTATTTCTTATAAATCCGGGAAGATTGATGAAGAGCTTTCTCAGGCGGGCAATGCAGTGAAAATCCTGGGCGGAAAGGTTCAGGATGTGGTGAAGTTTCCATTGATGGATACGGATATGGATCGCTCCTTTGTGGTGATTAGGAAGCTGAAGCCTACTGCGAAGAAGTATCCAAGAAAGGCAGGATTGCCATCGAAAGAGCCTTTGGCATAAAAAAATCAAGAAGATTCCGGCAGGTTAAATACTGTCTGGAATCTTTTTTTCTCAGACACATTTCTAACACATAATAATCACAATTTTCTCACACAATTATCTAAATTTCCTCACAGGTTGCACATAGAATTATCATAGACAGGTAACAGGGATAAAAATGACAATATTTTATTTTGCAAGATATAATGCATAGTTACCTGCAACTTGAAGGAGGTAAGAAGCTTGATTGAAGTAAAAAATCTGGTAAAACGCTACGGCAATCACACTGCAGTAGACCACCTTTCTTTTGAAATTGAGAAGGGGAAGATTTATGGTTTTCTGGGTCCTAATGGCGCAGGAAAATCAACAACCATGAATATGATAACCGGCTATATTGCATCCACAGAGGGAACTGTGGTTATAGACGGTCATGATATTCTGGAAGAACCTGAAGAGGCAAAAAAGTGCATTGGATATTTACCTGAAATGCCGCCTTTGTATTTCGATATGACTGTTCTGGAATATCTGAAATTCGTAGCAGATCTGAAGAAAATTCCTAAAGATAAAAAAGCATCCATGATTGAAGAAATTATGGATATGGTGAAAATCACTGACATGAAAAACCGTCTGATCAAGAACCTTTCCAAAGGTTACAGGCAGCGAGTAGGAATCGCCCAGGCTGTGCTGGGATACCCTGAGGTTATTATTCTGGATGAGCCAACTGTCGGACTTGACCCGAAGCAGATTAACGAGATCCGTGATTTAATCAAAAGTCTGAAAAAGAAACACACCGTTATCCTCAGCTCCCATATTTTGTCCGAAGTCAGCGCAGTCTGCGATTACGTGCTGATCATTTCCCACGGAAAGCTTGTGGCCAGTGATACCCCTGAGAATCTGGGCAAGCTGGCAGCAGGCTCAAACAACCTGAATCTGCTTGTAAAAGGCCAGAAAGACGCCATCAGAGCGGCTATGGAGACAGTAGAAGGAGTAAAGGAGGTTGCTGTTAAGAAAAGTGCGGAGGAAGGCGTTTATGCAGTTTCAGTGGGCACAGAAGAGGATACAGATGTGCGTGAAAAGGTATTCTACAGTATGGTAAATGCCGGTTGCCCGATTCTTGAGATGCAGTCTAAGAAGGTTTCTCTGGAGGAAATTTTCCTTGAACTTACCGAAAGTGAGAATAAAGAGAATACTGTACATTATAACGGACTTTTCTCTGAGAAATCAGCGGAAATTGACGAATCACAGGGAACTGTGCTAAATAATGGACTTGAAGATGAAAATACAGAAAAAGGGAAGGAGTAAACTATGCTTGCTATTTATAAAAGAGAGCTGAAAAGCTACCTGACTTCTATGGTTGGCTATCTGTTTATGTTTTTTGTATTACTGATCGCAGGTATTTACTTTTCAGCGTATCAGCTTTCAGCTGCTTATCCGAAATTTGAATATACTTTAAATGCTATGACCTTTGTGTTTCTGATCGCAGTGCCGATTCTGACTATGCGTGTACTTGCTGAGGAAAGGAAACAGAAAACAGATCAGCTGTTGCTTACATCTCCGGTATCTGTATCTGGCATTGTAATAGGAAAATACCTTGCATTGGTCACTATCTATGCTATTCCCATCGCAGTGCTGGCAACATACCCGCTGATCATGTCAAAATTCGGAACCGTTGAATTTGGAGCAGCATATACAGCGCTTCTTGGGTTCTTTCTTCTCGGAAGTGCAAATATTGCAATTGGTGTATTTTTCTCAGCGATTACTGAGAGCCAGGTGATTGCAGCTGTTCTTACCTTTGTATTTTTATTTGCATTTTACATGATGAATGGAATTTCTTCCTTCTTTTCACAGACAGCAATGTCTACATGCGTAACATTTGGTCTTTTGATCATAGCACTTTGTCTTATGATTTACAGCATGATCAAGAATGTGATGATTTCCGGTGCAATCTGTGTGATCGGAGAGGTGGCGTTGGTAATCATCTATGTTGTAAAATCAAGTGTTTTTGAAGGCGGAATCCAGAAGGTACTTGAAGTGTTTAATTTAAGCTCACACTTTGAAAATTTCACAAATAGTATTTTTGATGTGACCGGAATTTTATATTTTCTGTCTGTTATTACCATCTGTATATTCCTTACCATGCAGACAATATTGAAGAGACGTTGGAATTAAGGAGGTGGGAAGAATGTTTTTTAAAAAGAAAAACGATAACAATATTAACAAAAAAGAAAAAAGAAAATTCAAAGAGAGCATAAATAAAAAATATTTAAAAAATGGAAGCTACAGCTCGATTATGATTGTAGTTTTTATTGCTATCATTATTGTTATAAATTTGATCGTAGGAAATCTTCCTTCGAAGTATACACAGCTGGATATCAGCTCTGAAAAGCTTTATTCTATCGGGGATGATACCAGGAATTTACTGAAGGATCTCGATAAGGATGTGACCATATATCAGATAGCTCAGAGCGGAAGTGAGGATGAAACTATCAGTAATCTCCTTCAGCGGTATGCAGATGAATCTGACCACATTACCGTTGAACAGAAGGATCCGGTTGTGAATCCGAAATTTGTCAGTGAATATACAAGTGATGATCTTGCATCGAATAGTCTGATTGTCGTGTGCGGTGATAGAAATAAAGTCGTAAATTATAACAATATTTACGAATCTTCACTTGATTATAACACATACAGCTATACAACGACCGGATTCGATGGCGAAGGACAGATCACAAGTGCTATTGCATATGTGACAACTGAGAATCTGCCGGTACTCTATACCTTGGAAGGCCATGGAGAGCAGGAGCTTGATTCCACAGTCAAGGAAGATATCGAGAAAGCAAATATGGAAATTAAATCCTTGAATTTGCTGACAGAAGGAAGCGTTCCGGAGGATGCAAGCTGTCTGCTGATAGATTCCCCTACAACAGATATTTCTGAGGATGAGAAGACCGCGTTGATTGACTATCTGGAAAATGGTGGAAAAGCCATGATTTTCTCTGATTATACCGGGGAAAAGATGGAAAACTTTGATGCAGTATTGGAAAATTATGGTGTAAGCAGAGTGGACGGACTGGTATTTGAGGGAGATGCCCAGCATTATGCAGCACAGATGCCTTATTATCTTGTTCCTACTGTAAATAGCACAGACGTTACTTCTGATGTTGCTTCTTCCGGATATTATATCCTGATGCCTTATGCACAGGGAATTCAGAAATCTGATGATGTGAGAGATACAGTTAATATTGAAAGTCTCCTTACAACTTCAGACAGTGCATATTCAAAGAAGAATGTGAATAGTGGAAACCTTGAAAAAGAGGATGGGGATGTGGACGGACCTTTTGATCTGGGCGTTAGCATCACAGAAACTGTGGATGATGAAAAAGAAACTCATATTATTTATTATTCCACATCTAACCTGCTTCAGAGTCAGGTAAATCAGATGGTTTCCGGTGGAAATGAAAAGCTTGTAATGGCTTCCTTAAGCTCTCTGGTGGATACGGAAGACAGCACTACAGTTTCTATTCCATCTAAGAGCCTTGAAGTATCCTATCTGACAATGACGGCATATGATGCCAGCTTCTGGAAAATTTGCACGATTGGTCTGATTCCTGGAGCGTTCCTGTTAGTTGGATTTATGATTTGGTTAAAGAGGAGAAAAGCCTGATGAAGAAAAAATCGGTAAATCTTATTACTGCAGTAGGAGTTTTGGTGGTCCTAAGCGGCGCATATGCAGGCGTAAAAGCCTATGTAGCAAGCCAGGATGCAGCTGAGGCAGAGAAGGAAGAGGAAGAGAATCCTGAGATCCTTTCCATTGCATCTGATGATGTGAAATCTATAAAATTTGTAATTGACAAAAAAGAAGTTACCTTTGAAAAGGACGGAGATTCCTGGATAAAAAGCGATGAAACAGACTTCCCACTGGATCAGGACAAGGTTGAAACATTGATCAGTTCTTTGAATTCCGTAACAGCTGAGAGAACACTGGAAAACGTAGAGAATGCAGCTGAATATGAATTGGATCAGCCGGAAAACACTATTACGGTCACTACACAGAATGGGGAGACGACAGTGATTCAGATTGGTATGGAAAATGATTCTACAAGCCAGGAATATATTGATCTGAACGACGACTCCTCTACAGTTTATGTGGTAAGCAATTCAGTATTTTCCTCTTTTGAAGGGACTCTGTATGACTTTGCTAAAAGCGGAACATTTCCCACAGTAGATTCTTCTACTGTGCGAATGATTTCTGTTGATGGGAAAGATTCCTCTTATGTTGTAGAAAAGGACGAGAATAATCTCTGGAGTATTACCGGAGGCGGAGATACTGAGAAGGCAGACTCCGCGAAAGCTACATCACTGGCAAGCTCATTATCCAGCATGGCCTACGATAGCTTTGTAAACTATAATTGCTCAGAAGACCAGCTGTCTCAATATGGATTGGATAAGCCATATGGGGAAATTACTGTGGATTATCAGGAAGAGGTGGCGAAAAGTACTGACACAGGTGAAACAGAAAATGTGGAAGGCTCGGAGAGCGCAGGGAATGCGAATGATAAGGATAAAACGGACGCTACAGAGAATGTAGAAGATGTGACAGAAGCGGAAAGTGCAGAAGATGCAGAAACTGCAGAGAATGCAGAAGATGCGACCGAAGCGGAGACTGCGGAAGGTGCAGAAGCTACAGAGGATACAGAGGATGCGACTGAAGCGGAGAGTGCGGAAGATACAGAAGCTGCAGAGAATATAGAAGATACAGACGAGGCAGAGACTGCGGAAAATGCAGAAAATGCAGAAATTACAGAGAACGATAATGAGGATTCGGAACCAGAGATGGTTGATCGTGAACTTGTAATTCAGATTGGAAATCAGTCATCAGATGGTGGAAGATATGTTCGCGTAAATGATAGCAATGAAATTTATACAATTTCTGAGGAATCGCTTAACACGTTCCTTGATAAAACCAATGCGGATTTCTGGGATATGACAGTAAGCTATATGTCGGTTAACAATCTGGATACATTGAATGTAAATTACAAAGACAAGAAATACATTATAAATGTTTCACGTGAAACATCTGAGAGCAATGCAGAATCCACAGATAAAACTGAAGATGTGTCAGATTCCGAAACTGCCGAAACTACAGATGATGATTCCTCTGCTGATTCAAGTGCGTCAGTTTCAAAGGATGTTACTTTAGCTTATGTATTAAATGGAAATGATCTTGATAGTACCACATTTACTACATTTTACAACAAGCTTATTAATATGGCGGCTCAAAAACGGTTAACAGACAAGTTTGAATCTAATGAAGCTCCAGAAATGACTGTTAAATTCACGGATGTTGATGGAAATGAAATGAATGTTAATTATTACACCTATGATACCAATTACTACGCAGTTGTCGCTGGAGAAAAGGTTTATCTGGTGAATAAGATGACGGTAAAAGAATTATTCCAGTCATTTGATAAAGTGGTTGGTGAAGAATTGGAGAAAATGTAGAAGAGTAATAAGGATTTGCAAAAATAGAATACTGTCTTAGACCATGATTGGAAAAGAAAGGAATGAGAAAAGAGAAAAATATAGGACTTTTTAACTGCTTATAGTGCATAATTGCATTAAAGTACAATAAATGACACAATTTCAACTGAAATCGAGCAAGATACGACGCAAAGTACAATAAAACGTACTATACAGCTGAAAAAATGACGATAATTAGGGAAAAATCAGATTTGTGGTTGAAGAGTACGGAATTTTAAAATTCTAATAAATAGTAAAAATATATATTTGATATAAAAATAAAGTGAAGATGATAAAATACAATATTATCTTCACTTTATTTATTATGAAAGCTCAAAAGGTGAGGAATAACTGGCCTTCATATTTGGTGATGCTGTAGAGAGAATATATCACTGTTTAGAAAACAAAAAAAGCTTCGAAACAATAATTGGGTTCGAAGCTTTTTTACTGTGGTAAATGTAATTCTATATATTACAGAATTAAAATAGTATTTGGTTAATTAAAAGAATGTACCAACTTGTTCAAGAAAGGCTTCTGCATTTTCAATATGTGGAAAATGTTTTGAACAAGGAACTGTTACTGCTTCAATTGCTGGGTTTACCTTCTGGTATGCGTCAACAATTGCTTCTCCATTAGGTTCATCCTCGCCTTCGACAATATAAATGCTGTTATCTAATGTTTCTAATGCATGTCGAATGTTAATGTTCATATATTTCGCACACTGGCTGGAATACAGACATTTTGCATAGTAACCGCCTTTGTGTGATGCTTCATAATATGCATCCATAATATCGGAATCCACATGAAATGGATTATAATAGAGGCTATTTAAGAAGAAACTATTAATTGTTTCACGTGAAACAATTATATGGTAAATGAATGTTCCAAATATGGGCAGTTCAATGAAGAACTTAAATAATTTGTCCTTTTTGGTAGTGGTCTGGGCAAGAGAAGCAAGGCTTACGGGGTTAATAAACATGATTTTATTAATGTTTTCTTTATCATAAGCTGCTGCGGTAGTGACAAATGAGCATGAAAAACCGCTAGCAATTACGTCTGTCTTTTCTTTTATGACATTTTTAATAAAGTCACAGATGATTTGCACAAAAAGAAAGTTAGTATATGTAATTCCGGCTTTTTCTGAACGCCCACAACCTAACAAATCAATGGTATAAACAGTGTGTTCCAGTGCAAGCTGCTTTTCAACGCGGGACCATTCATATCCGCTTGCACCAGGCATGGTATCATGGATCAGAAGAATAGGGGAGCCTTTCCCCTTCTTTGTATAATAAATTTTTCCAAAACGCCAGTTATAATAGTTGTGATTGGAAAAATCCAGCATTTCTTTTAACTGAGAAGAGGCAACGATTACTCTATTGGTAAGATGGATGACACCAGCAGCAATAGTAGATAGGGCAGCCAGAGTCAGGATTTTATGTTTGCTGTCTTTCATTTTATAGAGAACCTCCTTTTGGTTTGTATGTCTATTATACGCCTAACACGGCAACTTTACAATGATTTTTGACAGTTAATTAGGGATTCAAAAGTTGGAAATATCCTGATTATTATTGGCAGATCCGGGCATAATTGTAGTGAGAATAAAAATAGACAATATTTTTATGAAAAGAAAAGTCATTTTCTATGTTTCACGTGAAACATTATGTGGCGAGATAAAATTAAAAGTGCTATAATAGCAATAGCTATATGATAGAATTGCGGAATCTGTAAGAAGGTGCCGTATTCTGTAAAAAAATATGAAAGGGAGGGTTGATATTGGGCAGAACAATTGCAGTTGCGAACCAGAAAGGTGGCGTAGGGAAATCCACGACAGCTATTAATCTTTCAGCGTGCCTGGCAGAACAGGGGAAAAAAGTTCTGACAATTGACATGGATCCTCAGGGGAACACTACAAGCGGATTAGGTGTTGACAAAAATGAAGTAGAAAATACCCTGTACGAGCTCCTGGTAGGACAGTCCGATATAGAGAATACGATTGTCAAGGATGTAGTAGAAAATGTAGACCTGATACCATCAAATGTAAATCTTTCAGGTGCAGAGATTGAGTTAGTTGGTATTGATAATAAAGAATACATATTGAAAGAGATTACTGACAAAATAAAGGAAAATTATGATTTTATTATCATTGATTGTCCACCGTCTCTGAATATGCTTACAATTAATGCACTTACTGCGGCCACATCTGTTTTAGTGCCAATACAGTGTGAGTATTATGCATTGGAGGGATTGTCACAGCTGATACATACCATTGACCTGGTAAAGGACAGACTGAATAATAAACTGGAGATTGAGGGAGTTGTATTTACTATGTACGATGCCCGCACTAATTTATCTCTACAGGTAGTGGAGAATGTTAAGGAGAATCTTCAGCAGAATATTTATAAGACAATTATTCCGAGAAACGTCAGACTTGCAGAAGCTCCAAGTTATGGACAGCCAATCACCATTTATGATTCCAGATCTACAGGAGCAGAAGCCTATCGCCTTCTTGCAGAAGAAGTGATAAACAGGGAGGTTGAATAATGGCAGTTAAGAAAAAAGGTCTCGGAAGAGGACTGGATGCTCTTTTCCCGGAAAAGTCAGTGAAATCTGCTGAGAAGAAACCGGAACAGAAATCAGAGCAAAAACAGAATGGGACGGAAGCTAGCTCATTTCCACATCAGCTGTCGGCAAATACAGAAACTGCTTCTAACGGGACTGCTGTGAAAGCCGCTGAAATGACAGATTCTGTTGAGAATGCTTCAGCAGAGCAGAATAAATCAGAAATGCTCGTAAAGATTTCCAAGGTGGAGCCCAATAGAAGCCAGCCACGTAAGCAGTTTGATGAGGACGCATTACTGGAATTATCCGAGTCAATTAAGCAGTTTGGTATCCTTCAGCCACTGCTGGTATCAGATAAGGGTAATTATTATGAAATCATTGCTGGAGAGAGAAGATGGAGAGCAGCCAAGCTTGCTGGATTAAAAGAAGTTCCGGTAATCATTAAGGAGTTTAATGATCAGCAGGTGGTTGAGATTTCTTTGATCGAGAATATTCAGCGGGAAGACCTGAATCCAATTGAAGAAGCAATGGCATATAAGCGCCTGATTGAGGAATTTCAATTAAAACAGGATAGTATTGCAGAACGAGTTTCCAAGAGCAGAACGGCAGTAACCAACTCGCTTCGACTTCTGAAACTGGATGATAGAGTGCAGCAGATGCTGATTGATGAGATGATTTCAGCCGGACATGCCCGTGCGATTCTTGCCATTGCAGATAAGGATAAGCAGGCAAGTGTGGCTATGAAGGTTTTTGATGAGAAATTAAGCGTGCGTGAGACTGAAAAGCTGGTAAAGCATATTGTTGAGCCACCTAAGAAAACTCAGAAACCGTCAAATACGGCGGAAGATGCAATCTATGAAAGCCTTGAGGAGAAAATGAAGGGCATTATGGGAACCCGGGTTTTCATTCATCGGAAGAAAAATAATAAAGGTAAGATTGAAATTGAATATTATTCCAGAGATGAACTGGAAAGAATCATTGAGTTGTTTGAGTCAATAAGATAAGGAGTGTGCATGAGCAGTATTTTTGACAGCCTGGGCATTGATCCGGGTATCATTATTATTTTACTGCTGATTCTGACCATCATTCTGGCGGTAAATGTATTCAGCAGCAAAATGAGGCTTAGCCGGTTGGAACGTAAGTACAAAATGTTCATGAAGGGCAGCGACGCACAATCTCTTGAGAAGGTTTTTGTACGGAAATTTGCTCAGATTGACCGGCTTTATGAAGCAAAAGAGGATCATGAACACGATATCAGCTTTATTAAACACCATCTGGAATCTATGTTCAGTAAGTATGGTGTGGAAAAGTATGATGCGTTTGATGATGTAGGTGGAAAATTAAGTTTCGCACTGGCATTGCTGGATCAGGATAATTCAGGTGTTATTCTGAATGCGGTACACAGCAGAGATAACTGCTTCCTTTATTTAAAAGAAATTGTAAAGGGAGAATCTTATGTTATGTTAAGCCAGGAAGAACTGGAAGCCTTGAGGAAAGCTGTTAATTTCGGCCTGGAAAATATCGAAAAAGATGAATAGAGATTAACTGATATATCAATATTGTTATGGAAAGAAAAATGATAAGTCAATATTGTTATAATTATATCTGCGAATCACTTAATCTGTTTTCATGGCATAAATCATTAGTAGAAAACACGAAATATAACAGAAAAACGAAATCGAAAACAATAACAAAAAATAAAACAGATACTTACTATAAATGTATCAGTACAGGAGGAAGACATGTTAGACATTAAATTTGTGAGAGAGAATCCGGAAATCGTAAAGCAGAACATTCGCAACAAATTCCAGGACAGTAAGCTGGAGCTGGTTGATAAAGTTCTGGAACTGGATAAAGAGAACCGTGAGATCAAGCAGGAGGTTGAAGCACTTCGCGCGGAGAGAAATAAAACTTCCAAACAGATTGGTGCTCTTATGGGACAGGGCAAGAGAGAGGAAGCTGAAGAAGTTAAGAAACAGGTAGCTGCTTCCGGTGAGCGTATTGAGGAGCTTTCTAAGAGAGAGAAAGAAGTTGAGGAAGAGCTTCTGAAGAATATGATGGTAATTCCGAATATTATTGATCCATCTGTACCGATTGGAAAAGATGACAGCGAGAATGTTGAAATCGAGAAATTTGGTGAGCCTTATGTTCCGGATTTCGAGGTTCCATATCATACAGAAATTATGGAAGCTTTCGATGGAATCGATCTGGACAGTGCAAGACGTGTTGCTGGTAATGGATTCTACTATCTGATGGGAGATATTGCAAGACTTCATTCTGCAGTTATTGCATACGCCCGTGATTTTATGATCAATAGAGGTTTCACTTACTGTGTGCCGCCTTTCATGATCAGAAGTAATGTTGTAACAGGTGTTATGAGCTTTGCTGAGATGGATGCCATGATGTATAAAATTGAAGGCGAGGATCTTTACCTGATCGGAACCAGTGAGCATTCTATGATCGGTAAATTTATTGATCAGATCATTCCGGAGGAAGAGCTTCCGAAGACTCTTACCAGCTATTCTCCATGCTTCCGTAAAGAGAAAGGTGCTCACGGACTGGAGGAGAGAGGCGTTTATCGTATTCACCAGTTTGAGAAGCAGGAGATGATCGTAGTCTGCAAACCAGAGGAAAGTAAAATGTGGTTTGAGAAGCTGTGGCAGAACACAGTAGATCTGTTCCGTTCCCTGGATATTCCGGTTCGTACACTGGAATGCTGCTCTGGTGATCTGGCAGACCTGAAGGTAAAATCCCTTGATGTTGAGGCATGGTCTCCAAGACAGAAGAAATATTTTGAGGTAGGAAGCTGCTCTAATCTTGGTGACGCACAGGCTCGCCGTCTGAAAATCCGTGTAAATGGAAAAGATGGCAAGAAATATCTTGCACATACTTTAAATAACACAGTTGTTGCACCGCCGAGAATGCTGATTGCATTCCTTGAGAACAACCTGAATGCAGATGGAAGTGTAAACATTCCGGTTGCACTTCAGCCATACATGGGCGGAATGACAAAAATCGAGAAAAAGTCCAAATAATCGGACGTAATAATAGCAATTGCAGGGAGGTGATAATGTGCACAGTTATTTAAGAACTGTTGGCTTTTCTAAGATTAAGTCACGTAAAGAAATGCAGGAAATTATTCAGGATGTGATAAACACATATGATGAGAAAATTGCAGTAGAGAATCATCCGGATGGTGTTTTTGTACAATACTTCAAGAATTACGGCTGCGACTGTGGAATAACAGTCTGCGGGCAGTATGATGAGGACAATGAGTTTCACGTGGAATATACATTTCCATTTTTTCGCGGCACAGGGATCACCAGCCAGGAAAATGTGGTTATTGAACGACATGCTGAGAAGGAATCTTATGCCGGGGCGTGTGATGATATGCGCCTTGGCGTGACACTGATTTTCTATCTTCAGAATCCTGGGGAATATATGCTGGAGAAATACAAAGGTAATATGCGCCAGGGACAGCCGCTGACTGTTACCGGTCTGGCAAAAACAGGGAAAATTCTTTTCCCCGTCCAGAAGGATAAAGAGGCTGTTAAAGTAGAACGGGAGCTGACAAAAAACCGGAATAACCTGATCGCAGCCGCCAGAGATGGTGATGAGGAGGCTATGGAGAACCTTACAATGGAGGATATGGACACCTATTCCATGATCTCTGAGCGCATTGTAACAGATGATGTGCTGACTATTGTAGATACTTTTTTCATGCCTCACGGAATTGAGTGCGACCAGTATAAGGTGATGGGAGAAATCGTGGATTATGTTAACTTCAAGAATATTCTCACTGGTGAGGAGTTGTGTCAGATGACCATTGAGTGCAATGATATTCAGTTTGATGTATGCATAAACCGGGAAGACCTGCTGGGAGAACCGGCAGTGGGACGACGGTTTAAGGGAGTGATCTGGCTGCAGGGACAGTTGCATTTTTGAGGTTGATGACTGCAAAAAAGGAGACGTTGATTAGAATGCGTCTCTTTTTTTGTATACATCTTAAGATTACTCCAATAAAGTAAATAAGCACATTTGGCTGTTGGGATAGATTATAAAGGATGAGAAAATTACGATACAAAAGTAATCAGTTAGCCAGCAATCTCTTGTAAAATATTTGCAGAACAATTTTGGTATAATCAAATAATAATCGAATCGAAAACAGGGGCTTGTAATTTTAATGTGATTATAGTACAATCATACTTGCAGTTCGGATTTATTCTGAAAAATGCCAAAGGTGATAACATAGCATTCCCCAATTTGGGGAACGTTCTAATGTTACCAAATCGAAAAAAACTGTAGATTGACAACTCAAAAAAGAGTTGATAATCTTATATATGGCCGAAGGGAAAAATCCCAGAAACCCAGTAAAATCAAGGGTTTACGGCATG
>CAKRVL010000048.1 GCA_934408705.1 uncultured Blautia sp.
GCCAGTTTAAACGGCTGCACCCCGTTTGAACTGGCTCTGCTGCTGATAGACAGAAAACTGCTGGACCTCTGCCAGCTAGAAAGGATTCCCGCCAACCAGGTGATCCTTAAGCCATCACTCTTGAAAAAGTAACTGCAATATCCATTTCCGGTGCTGGTTTCATAATCAGGCCGGTGGAAGTTACTTTTTCATTCAACCGATTTTTTTATGAAATTCCTCCTGGAATTGATTTTATAAAGGCGAGCAACGTATATTTGCTTTGCTGCATGATTACGCCACTCGCCATTATGATTATTATAAAACTATTTTATTTTTCTTCCAAAAGAGATTTTCACCCCAAATACGGGTTCTATTTTTGGCATTATTATGCTATTTATGCTGTCCACATATCATCTCCCAGGCTTCATCGTCTATTTCTTCATCATGAAACAGTTTTCTTTTGTCTTCTTCTGTAATCTTTCGAATCACACGGCATGGGTTTCCAGCTGCAATTGACCAGGCAGGTATATCTTTTGTAACAACGCTTCCTGCACCAATTACTACATTATCTCCAATATGTACGCCTGGACACACCACTGTATTTCCTCCCAGCCATACATTATCTCCCATCGTAACCTCTTTTCCATATTCGAACATAGAATTACGGGTATCCGGATGAATGGGATGACCTGCCGTATAGATGGCTACATTTGGTGCCAGCAAGCAGTTATCACCGATTTTTACTTTTGCCACATCTATGATCGTGCAGTTGTAATTCGCAAAAAAATTCTTACCCACTTCAATATGAGTACCATAGTCACAGTAGAAAGGAGGATTGATCCAGGCACCTTCGGATTTACCCAAAAGTTCTTTTACAATTTCTGCAATTTTATCAAAATCTGATCTGTCTGCAAAGTTAAGTCTTTGCAGAGTTTTTCTGCATCTTGCCATTTCTTCCATAGCTGCCTCATCTGCAATATAAGCAAGCTGCATATCTCGTCTTTTTCCCATATCCATAATTTTATTTTCCTTTCTCCCCCAAATATATACTCTGTTTTTTACTGGTGTTTCTGTCAAGTAATCGTTGACAAATCTTTTTCCTTGAAAGCTATGCCTTTTTCAAACACGCTCTAATCTATGTCTGTATGATTTGGAAGAGGTTACGGTCTCTTCCTTCTTGCACAAAAAAAGTGCGCACCTTGTCTTATAAGCTGGACTTACGCTGACAAGCTACACACTTTTATTTCATTAAAAATCAGTTGTGCATCTGCGTACAAGCTCACAGGGAACACATACATTTTTCTCGATCTGTGCTTGATTTTCCAGAAGATCGATCATCCGCTCCACGGTCTTTTTACACATTACTCCCAGCTTGCTATCCACAGAAGTGAGTTCAGGATCACTGCCAATTGCAAGAATCGAATTATTATATCCTGTAATCGCCAGATCCTCTGGAATAGACAAGCCCTTTATTTTTGCATACTTAACTGCTCCGATCGCAATCCCGTCCTCTGTTGCCAGAACACTGTCAAAATCCAGTGTCTTATTATATTCCAGCAGCATATTTCTTGTATATTCAATGTCATTCTTTGTCTTAAATTTCAGATTTCCCCGGATGGGACAGCCTGCATCCTGTAATGCAGCTTCATATCCTGCCATTTTCTGTTTTCCACTGAAAGAATCTGAATCGTACATAAAGAGAATTTTTTCTTTCCCTCTTCGCAGAAAAGCCTTTGTCACTTCATAGGTTGCCTGAAAATCATCAGCATAAGTGCAGTAAATATTATTTCCTGTCACCTTTCCATTGATCATAAATATTGATACCTGTTCTGCTGCCTCACGAATATAATCTGTGTCCGATTCATCTTTCCCATTTCCTGCATAGGTAGAGCCCACCAGGATCAGGGTATCTATTTTCTTAGATAAAAGAAGCTTTACATAGCCCTCCTTTTCCTCCTGCTCAAACCCGCTGCATCCGAGAATACAGTCGTATCCATACTCATGAAGACTGTTTTCCAGGTAGGAAACTGCTTTTGCCATATAAATATCTGCTATATTGGGACAGATGATCCCCACAGTTTTCATGGAGCCCAGCCCCAGGCCTCTTGCAAACGCATTTGGTGTATATTCATTTTCCTTCATGACTGCAAGAACTTTTTCTTTTGTCTTTCTGCTCACTTTCGGGCTATTATTTACTACTCTGGATACAGTTGCGATGGATACATCTGCCAGCTTTGCAATATCATATATATTCATGCTTTTTCAACCTTTTTTATTTATTTTAACATCTTATAACTTAAATCCAAAATAGTTTACGGCATTATTGAAAGAAATTCCACATACAATTTCTTTTAATGTCTTATAGTCACAGGGGTACTCTCCGTTTTCAACCCAGCCGCCAATAAGCTCGCAAAGAATCCTGCGGAAATATTCATGCCTGGTATAGGACAGGAAGCTTCTTGAATCCGTAAGCATTCCCACGAAATTGGCAAGCAGCCCAAGATTGGCAAGAGATGTCATCTGCGCGATCATACCTGTCTTATGGTCATTAAACCACCAGGCACTTCCCTGCTGGATTTTTCCCGCAGCCTCTGTTCCCTGGAAACATCCGAGGAGCGTTCCGATCACTTCATTATCATTAGGATTCAGTGAATACAGGATTGTCTTCGGAAGTTCATTTGACGCGATGAGAGAATTCAGGAAATCTGCTGTCTGTGCGCTTGGTGCATAATTATTGATACAGTCGTACCCTGTATCCGGGCCAAGCTGCCTGTACATAAATGTATTGTTATCTCTCTTACATCCATAATGGATCTGCATTACCCAGTTCTTTTTATGATATGCTCTCCCTGCAAACTGCATAAATGCTGTCTTAAAGATCATTTCCTCTTCTCTGGAAATCTCCCTGCTGTTCAGTCTCTTTTTGAAAATTTCGTCAGCTTTTTCTTCTGCTGCCGGCACATACATAACATATTCCAGCGCGTGGTCTGATACACAGCATCCCATTTGCTCAAAGTAATCCATCCTCTTAAGAAGAGCTTCTTTCAGATCTTCGAAATCTGCAATTTTTACTCCACTGGCTTCTGAAAGGCTTTTTATATATTCCGGATATTCCGGTTTTTCCAGATTCATAGCCTTATCCGGCCGCCATGCCGGAAGTACCTTTATCTCAAAGCTCTCATCCTCCGCAAGAGCCTTATGCCATTTCAGGTCATCTACCGGATCATCTGTGGTACAGATTAATTTTACATTAGATTTACGGATAATATTTCTTACTGACATGCCATCTTCCTGAAGCTTTTTGTTGCAAAGCTCCCACACTTCCTCTGCTGTATCTCCATTAAGATAACCATTATACCCAAAGTATCTCTGTAATTCCAGATGGCTCCAGTGATAAAGGGGATTCCCTATTGCTTTACCCAGAGTTTCCGCCCATTTCTGAAATTTCTCCCGGTCACTGGCTCCACCTGTAATATAATATTCATCAACTCCGTCTGACCTCATCTGACGCCATTTATAATGATCACCGCCAAGCCATACCTGTGTGATATTTTCAAATTTACGGTCCTCTGCGATCTCCTGCGGATTAATATGGCAGTGATAATCTACAATCGGCATATTCTCTGCATATTCATGAAATAATTTCTTCGAAGTTTCTGTTGAAAGTAAAAAGTCTTTGTCCATAAATGCTTTCATTATTATGATCCGCCTTTCCGTTAGTGTAAGCTCTTACAATATTATTCTCAGTATATGGCAATTCTTTAACTATTTCAAGACGTTTTCCACTTACTCTTTACCAATTTTTTCTCTTATTTTCTGTGCAGTTTCACTATTTTTAAGTTTCATTGGTTTTCCGTTGACAAATTCAAATGGTTGATGTAATTTAATTGTAAGCGTTTACATTATATTTTGTGCAAAGGAGGTTTGTCAGTTTCTTGAAAGCTTTTATTAAAATCAATCCTTTAGATAACGTTGCAGTTGCACTTCAGCCCCTGGCAAAAGGCACTGTGATCCAACTTAACGATACCACGCTCACTCTGGCAGAAGACATTTCCCAGGGACACAAGTTTTCATTAAAAAATTTAAAGCCGGGTGATTCCATCATTAAATATGGTAATCCAATTGGATATGCAACCACAGATATTCCTGTTGGTTCCTGGATCCATACTCATAATTTAAAAACCGGGCTGGGAGAGCTTCTTACTTATACATACAACAGGAATGTTTCCCCGCTTCCGCACAAAGAGCCTAAATTTTTCCAGGGCTATTGCAGAAAAGATGGTCGTGTTGGTGTGCGTAATGAGATCTGGATCATTCCTACTGTAGGCTGCGTTAACAATGTTGCAACCGCCATTGAACGGGCTTCACAGAAATACATTACTGACCAGATTGATGGTATCTGTGCTTTTCCCCATCCTTACGGATGTTCCCAAATGGGTGATGACCAGAATAATACCCGCCAGATTCTTGCTGATTTGGTTAACCACCCTAATGCCGGCGGAGTTCTGGTTCTCGGACTTGGCTGCGAAAACAGTAATATCGATGAATTAAAGAAATTTATAGGAAATTATGATCCTGAACGTGTACGTTTTCTTGTTGCCCAGGAATGTGAGGACGAAATCAACGATGGTATTGAAGCAGTCCGGGAGCTGATTTCCTATGCATCCGCATTTAAGCGTGAGCCAGTCAGTGCATCCAGGCTGGTAATAGGCATGAAATGCGGAGGCTCAGACGGTTTATCCGGAATCACAGCCAATCCTGCTGTTGGCGCATTCTCTGATAAGCTGATCTCAATGGGTGGATCTACGATTCTCACAGAAGTTCCGGAAATGTTTGGCGCCGAAGAATTGCTTATGAATCGCTGTGAAACAGAGGAGCTGTTCAACCAGACCGTTACTCTTATCAACGATTTCAAAAACTACTTTAAGAATCACAATCAGACTATTTATGAGAATCCTTCGCCCGGAAACAAAAAAGGCGGTATCTCCACTCTGGAGGATAAATCCCTTGGCTGCACCCAGAAATCCGGAAGTGCACCTGTTAAGGGAGTTCTTTCCTACGGAGAGCCCATAAAGGAAAAAGGCTTAAACCTCTTAAGCGCACCTGGCAATGACCTTGTTGCTGCTACTGCCCTTGCAGCATCCGGTGCACACATTGTGCTATTTACAACCGGACGTGGAACACCATTTGCAAGCCCGGTACCTACGATCAAGATTTCCACTAATAACCAGTTGGCCCAAAAGAAGCAGAACTGGATCGATTTTAACTGTGGAGTCATGGTAGATAATACTCCCCTTGATGAACTTTCAGAAAGCCTTTTAGATTTTGTCCTTGAGATTGCTTCCGGAAAGAAATCAAAATCCGAAGAAGCCGGTTTTCATGATATGGCTATTTTTAAACAGGGAGTTACTTTATAAATGAAACTGCTCATTAAAAATTTTTATGAAAGGAAAAAGCAATGAAAAAATTATCTTATGCAGCTTTAAAAGAACAGGGATATGACGGATATCTTCTTGAATCAGCACCGGAACGTGTTTTCCAATTTGGCGAGGGAAACTTTCTCCGTGCCTTTGTAGATTATTTTATTGATGAATTGAATGAAAAAGCAGGATTTAATTCCAAGGTCGTACTGTGCCAGCCTATTGCACCCGGTCTTGCAGATACCATCAACGAACAGGAAGGACTTTACACTTTATTTCTCCGTGGATTCCAGGACGGTAAAAAAGTCAACAAAAAGCGTGTTATTTCCTGTGTAAGCCGTTGTCTCAATCCATACAAGGATTTCGAAGAAGTTCTTGCATGTGCAGAAAACCCGGAGCTTCGTTTTATCGCCTGCAATACTACAGAAGCCGGTATTGTCTATGATCCTTCCTGCCAGTTTACTGATACTCCCGCAAACAGCTATCCGGGAAAGCTGACTCAGTTTATGTATCGACGTTTCCTGAAATTCGGCAAGGAAGCCGGAAAGGGATTTATCATTTTTTCCTGTGAATTAATCGATGATAATGGAAAAGAGCTTGAAAAGTGTGTATTAAAATATGCAGAACAATGGAATTTGGGCGAAGACTTCATTAACTGGATCAAAGCCGAGAATATCTTCTGTTCCACACTGGTAGACCGTATTGTAACAGGATATCCTCGCAATGAAGCTGCCGCAATCTGCGAAGAGCTGGGCTATGAGGATAACCTGATCGACACCGGTGAAATTTTCGGATTCTGGGTAATCGAAGGACCACAGTCAATCAAGGACGAGTTCCCCGTTGACAAGGCAGACCTTCCCATCCTGATCACCGATAACCATAAGCCTTATAAGCAGAGAAAAGTGCGTATTTTAAATGGCGCCCATACCTCTTTTGTACTTGGTGCCTATCTTGCAGGACAGGATATTGTAAGAAACTGCATGAATGATGATGTGATCTGCGGATTTATGAACAAGACTATTTATGATGAGATCATTCCAACTCTGGACCTTCCCAAGGCAGAACTGGAGGAATTTGCTGCAGCTGTTACAGAGCGCTTCAAAAACCCGTTTATCGACCACGCACTTCTTTCCATTTCTCTGAACTCAACGTCCAAATGGAAAGCCCGGGTTATGCCTTCACTGAAAAAGTATGTAGAACGTAAGGGTGAACTCCCTGTATGCATCACAGCTTCTTTTGCATTCTACATCGCATTTTATAACGGATATGCTTTAACAGATGAAGGACTTACCGCCAAAAGAGCAGCTAACGAATACACCATAAAAGATGATAAGGCAGTCCTGGAATTCTACCTTGAACATAAGGATGATTCCATAACTGCCCTGGTTCACGCGGTATGCACCAACACCTCCTTCTGGGGCGAAGATCTGTCACAGATTTCCGGATTTGAAGCTGCTGTATGCAATTATTTAACTCAGATTCGTGAGAACGGCACCTACGAGGTAATGAAAGCCCTTATTTAACCACGTTCCAAAATTTTACCAATAAGACTCATCACCAGGAATGCTACAATATCTACCGCCACAATGGTAGATCCAACCGGTGTTCCACCCAGAATGGAAACAATAATTCCCAAAAAGGCACAAACCACAGATAGAACAGCCGAACAGATAATCACTGCACTGAACTGTTTGTAGATCCGCATTGCAGAAAGCGCCGGAAAAATAATAAGAGCGGAAATCAGCAGAGAACCTACCAGGTTCATTGCCAGCACAATAATGACTGCTGTGATCACCGCGATCAGCAGATTGTATACTTCCGTCTTAGTTCCGGTGGCTTTCGCAAAATTCTCATCAAAAGTAACCGCAAAAATTTTATGGTAGAATACTATAAACAGCGCAACTACAAGCACAGACACGATCACACACAGCCATACTTCAGCTGTTGTCAGCGTAAGAATTGAAGTGGAGCCAAACAGGCTGCTGCACACATCCCCGGAAATATTGGAGTCGGTGGAAAATACATTCATCAGAAGGTACCCAATGGCCAGTGCGCCAACTGAGATCATGGCAATGGCAGCATCACCCTTAATCTTCGTGCTCTGTCCTGTGCGAAGAAGAAGTACGGCACAGATTACTGTTACCGGCATAACAAACAGCATATTATTGCTGAAATTCAGAACAGACGCAATCGCCATGGCGCCAAATGCCACATGGGAAAGTCCGTCACCAATAAAGGAAAAACGCTTAAGCACCAGTGTTACTCCCATAAGAGAAGAACAAAGGGCAATAAGGATTCCTACGATCAGGGCATACCACACAAACGGATACTGGAAATAAAATGCCAGTTTTTCAAATATTATGCTCATGCCTTTTCCTCCTCTCCTGCGTCTACAAGACGTTTTCCTATTTTACTGCTGAGATATTCTTCTTTTGTCCCAAAGAACACATGCTCCCCAATGTGCAGCACATGACTGGCATATGTGGCTACCTCGCTGATATCGTGGGAAATCATAATAATGGTAACATTATCTTCTTTATTTAATTCATTGATGATCTGGTACATGTCTGCAGTCGCTACCGGATCCAGACCGGAAACCGGCTCGTCCAGAAGAAGGATTTTTCTTGTAGCACAAAGAGCTCTTGTAAGAAGAACTCTCTGCTGCTGACCGCCGGAAAGCTCCCGGTAACAGCGTTTTGCAAGGTCAGTGATCCTGGTTTTCTCCATCAGCTCCCTGGCCTCTTTTTTCTCCGCTTTGTTATAAAACGGGCGAAGTCCCATTCTGCCCAGGAAACCGGACATTACAATTTCTTCCACAGATGCCGGGAAATCTCTCTGAAGGGCCGTCTGCTGAGGCAGATAACCGATCTCATTGATTTTCAGTCCCTCTCCTGTAGTAATGCTTCCGCCCATGGGCTGCTGCAGATGGAGAAGTGTCTTCATCAAGGTAGATTTTCCAGATCCGTTTTCTCCTACAATGCAAAGGTAATCTCCGGAATCTACAGAAAAATCAAGTCCGGATAAAATTGCCTTTCCTTCATATCCTAGTGTAAGATTTTCACATGTGATCAGTCTCATAATGCCTCCTTCAGGATCTGCAGATTTCCCTCCATAATAGAAAGATAGGTAGTGCCCTCCTTCACTTCCTGTGTTGTCACAGACTGCATGGAATTCAAGGTTAAAATCTTCTGATCCTTCGTATCAGTGTTGGAAATCACTGCCTTCGCCACCTTCTGGTCGGAATTCTCGATAGTAAGAACTGCTGGAAGTTTCAGTTCATCCAGTTTACCGGCAAGGAATGTAATCGTTTCAAAGCTTGCATCTGTTTCCGCCGAACAGCCTGTAAACGCTGCATAATATGTGAGATCATAGTCGTCTGTCATATAACGGAATGGAAAACGATCTGCAAACAGCAGGGTTTTTGACTTGGACTGTCCAACTGTAGTCTGATATTCCTGATCCAGTGCAGCCAGCTTCTCCTCATAATCATCTGCATTCTGCTGGTAAAGCTTTGCATGCTCCGGATCTGCTTCTGCCAGTACATCTGCAATGGTGTCACAGAACAAAGACGCATTTCTCAGTGAAAGCCACACATGTTCATCATATTCAGGCGCATCTTCGTTATGAGCATGCTCATCAGAATCCTGTGAAAACTCTGTAGCTTCCTCGCCTTCTTCGTCAGCCTGCATTCCCTCTACCACTTCTTCCTCTTTCACCTGATCTCCCATTACTTCCATCAAATTGATTACCTTCCGGTCCGGATTGCCGGAGCTTTCCAGTGCATCAGCAACCCAGGAATCGGATTCACCACCTACATAGATAAATACATCACAGGTAGATACTTTCAAAATATCTTCCATGGTCGGCTGAAAGCTGTGCATATCTGTTCCATTTCCAAGAAGAAGGGTAAGCTCGGCGTTTTCTGCCTGATTACCCAGAATTTCCTTCACCCAGTCATATTCCGGAAAAATAGTGGTTACGATCTGTAATTTCTTATTGTCAGTACTTTCCACTGTCTTCCCACTACCGCATCCCACAAGAAGGCAGGCTGCACCAGCTACAACCGCAGACAGCAGCACCTGTCTGAATTTACTTTTTAGTTTATGCATAATGAACCTCTTTTCTATTCGATTACCAGATATCAGTAATTTATTTTCCCCGGCATTCCTCACAAACTCCGTAAAACACCGTTCTGGTAAAATCCCATTGAAAACCGTGATCTGCCAGCATATGCTCTCCCAAATGAGTCATCTCCTCACATTCCAGATGGATCACCTTTCCACATTTCTCACATTTACAGTGGAAGCATACGTGCTTATGGCAATGCTCCTCATGTCCAAGATACTCGAAGCATGCACTGCTTGTGCCATCCACAACATACTTGGCAACCAGTCCCTGCTCCACCATCCTGTCCAACTGACGGTACACAGTGGTGGTTCCGATAGAAATGCCCTGGCTTTTAAAATATTTACAAATATCACTTACCGTAACATGCTTTCCTTCCACAGAACGCAGATAATTCTCAAGCTCTGTAATCTGCCTGGTACGATATTGTGCTTTCTCATTCATGGTTCGTGCCTCCAATTTGAAAATCATTTTCATATTATAGCAGTTTATTTCACAAAGTCAATATGAAAACCATTTTCATTTTTATCTTCGCGGAGCGTTTTTTTGTGTAATAGGAACATTACGGAGTAATTTCCTATTACACAAAAAAATATCACCGTATCTGCTGCCAGTTTTCAATTACAACATAGTAGCAGTTACGATGATATCCTTATATTTCACAGACTATTATCTCTTACATCCACTCTTAATCGCATTTACCGGACACGCCTGTTTGCACCGTCCACAGCGGATACACTCCGGGCTGTTAGGGTTTTCCACAGGGTTGACTACCATCTGGCATGCCTTTGCACATTTTCCACAACGGATGCATTTATCCATATCCACACTATAACGGTAAATGGATACCTTATTAAATATGGAATAAAAAGCTCCAAGGGGACAAATGTATTTACAGAATGGTCTGTATATGATAATGGACAAAATGATCGTTACGATTAAAATAGTGTTTTTCCATATGTACAGCCATCCAATGGCTCCGCGCATTGCCTTATTCAGAAGCACTAATGGCAGTCCGCCTTCCAGTGTTCCCGCCGGACAGATCAGCTTACAGAAATAAGGAGCACCCTGTCCCATAATGTCAGTGAGGAATAATGGGAGCAGAATTACGAATACCAGGAAAATTACATATTTCAATTTTCGAAGCACCTTATCCCATTTAAAAGTACGGATTTTCTTCGGAAATGGAATCTTATTCAGCAGATCCTGGATCAGGCCAAAAGGACACAGGAATCCACATACCAATCTTCCCAGGATTGCACCTACGAAAATCAGGAATCCGATTACATAGTAAGCAAATTTAAAATTCCAGCTTCCCACCACTGCCTGCAAAGAACCAATAGGACAGGCTCCTGCTGCTCCGGGACAGGAGTAACAGTTCAGTCCCGGAACGCAGGCATTTTTCAGCTTTCCTGTATATATTTTTCCGGTTACAAATCCGGATAAATGTGAATTTGTAAGCAACGCCCAAAGTGCCTGTATGGTATGTCTGGGCCAGTCTTTTATTTTCTTTTTCTTATTATCCAATTCCAATACACTCCATACAGATATTTACAGCTTTTGTGAAAACAACTTCCATCTCACCACGATAAATGCCAAAGGCCATCATCAGAATCCCCACCGCTGCAAGGGCAATTCCTGTCCATCTGGACTGGGTGATTTTATTTATATAATTTTTCATCCTACATTCCCTGACCACTTTTTATTTGCTGGTGTTAATCTTTTCCAGCGCTTCCTCTACAGCTGCTTTCCAATCCTCCAGGCTTCTGCTTCCCATGATCGGATCACCTACAATATTTCCATCTTTATCTACAAAGAAGGATTCCGGGAAGCTGCTAAGGCCGCTGATACGTCCGTTCATGTTTCCTGCATCCGGAAGCAGAAGGGGATAGGTAACTCCGGTTTTCTCTTTGAGAATCTGGGCTTTTTTCACAGTATCTTCATCTGTAGTTCCGTCCTCACTTACGGAATCAATAACCATTCCTACTACACCTACGCCCTTTTCCTTCATTTCCTGATAAAGCTTATCAAGGTCTGGCATTTCATTTACACATGGAGAGCACCAGGTTGTAAAGCAGTTTACAAGAGTCAGGTCATAGTCACTAAATACTTTTTCTGTATAAGCATTTCCATCAATATCAGTTGTTTCAAATGCACCTACATTTTCTGCATCCGGGTTGGCATTTTCTGCTGGCATATCGAATACAGATTTACTTGGATCAAAGGCTGTCATTTCTGTGATCGTAGTCTCGATTTTTTCAATCTCGTCTGTCAGGTCAGACTCTGCATCTTTATTAATGCTAAGATAATACTTGTAATTTCCATCCTCGCTGGTTCCCAGCTCCTTGTGCTCGTTGCAGCCTGTGATGGAATCCAGATCATCGATCACATCCTTGCTGTAAACGCCCAGAGTTCCAACTCTTTCGATGCTCTTAAGCCAGTCATCATAGCCGGTTCCAAGAAGATTTACATCTTCGTTTTTCTGCTCTTCAGTAAGCTTATTCCAGTGGAAAAATGCATACTTGAAGCCAGTCATGTCATCATTCCATTCCTCCTCTGTGATCATAAGCATATCAGAGCTTTCCATCTGTTTCTTCAGCTCTTCCGGAAGGACTGCCTTTAATCCAAGGAATGGGAAATCATAGGAATCCTGCACCTTCATATTAATATCTGCCGCTTTTACTGTTTTTTTCACAGGTGTGCCATCTTCAGAGAAAACAGCTGTCTCAGAACCGTCACCTGCTACCACTGCACCCGCTTCATCAGCAGATACTGCTGCTCCTGCTTCATCTGCGGAAACAGCTGCTCCTGCTGCATCAGCCGGTACACTCATTCCTGCTGCATCTGCCGGTACTGCCATGCCTGCCTCTTCTGCTGATACGCTTTCAGCCATAGTCATAACCGGATTGAAAGATGTTGCTGTCAGAACTCCCGCTGCCAGAATTGCCATAAGTCTTTTTTTATTCATCATTTTTATTTTTCCTTTCAGTATTTTTTGTTTTTTTATTTGTCTGAACGTATTTTAACACCTTTTCTATAAAATTCGTGTTAAGATTTTTATTTTTTTTAAAATATGATAAAATAATGATACCAGGGTCAAAAGGTCTGAAACCACCTGTGCTTGCACCATAGGGCGTTTGTAAATCATATTACGAAAGGAGACAATATGCACATTTTAATTATAGAAGACGAAGAACAACTCTGCCGTTCTGTTGCAGAGGGACTTCGCATAGACGGTTATGAAACAGATATCTGTTTCGACGGAAACGAGGGACTTTACCTGTGTATGACAGAAAATTATGATCTGATCCTGTTGGATCTGAATCTTCCCGGCACAGATGGTCTGGAAATCCTACGTCAGTTCCGGGAACATAATACCAGTACCCCCGTTTTAATTCTGTCTGCCCGGGATCAGATTGAAGATAAAGTAAATGGTCTGGATCTTGGGGCCAACGATTATCTCACCAAGCCTTTTCATTTCCAGGAGCTGGAAGCCAGAATCCGAAGTCTTACCAGACGTAAATTCGTTCAGGAGGATGTGTGCCTGAAATGGAATCAGCTTACCTTTGATACCAGAACAAGAGAAACTTCTGTAAATGGAGTGCCGCTTTCCCTTACCAGAAAAGAAAGCAGCCTTCTGGAATATTTCCTGCTCCATCAGAACCGGGTGATTTCGCCAGAAGAAATGATTGAACATATTTGGGATGGAAGCGTAAATACCTTCAGCAATTCCATCCGTGTGCATATTTCATCTCTTAGAAAAAAACTAAAGGCAGCAATCGGATTTGATCCTATTCAGAATAAAATTGGCCAGGGCTATATATTGGAGGATTACAGATGATAAAAAAACGTTTTTATACCTCACTTCAGCTAAAACTCACTTTACTGCTGACTTTACTGATGATAGTTTCCTGTGTCCTCATGTACTCCTTCATCAGCCACTCTGCAGTATCAGGTATTGACGGATTACAAAATTACATGATCAAGGTGGATCCTCAGGATGGTGATTCTCCGATTACCTTCAATGTGGATCCCAAAGCGCTTTTTCCTCAGTTTGAACAGGAAGTCCAGGATACCAAAGAGGCCTTTCTCCTACGAAGTATTATTGCTACCACCATCATTATTCTTCTTTCCAGCGTGTGTACTTATTTTCTCACCAAGAAAACTCTTACACCGTTGCAGAGGCTGACCAGCGAAGTCCGCCAGATCCAGGCGCAAAATCTTTCCACGCAGCTGGCTGTTCCGGATTCAAAGGATGAAATCGCACAGCTTACCAGCTCTTTTAACGAAATGCTCAAAAGGCTGGACAATGCTTTTAGTACACAGAAACAATTTTCCGCAAGCGCTGCCCATGAGCTGCGGACACCACTTGCAGTATTGCAGACCAATCTGGAGGTTTTTGAAAAAAAGCAGAATCCGGAAATAATTGAATACAGACAGCTTTTCACTATGATAAAAGAACAGACAACCCGGCTTTCTCATCTGGTTGGTACACTTCTTGACATGACTAATCTGAAATCAGTTCCAAGATCAGATCTGGTTTCACTGAGCGAACTTGTAGATGAGGTTTTCTGTGATCTTGATCCCGTTGCAGAAGAAGCGGGTATTTCCATGAATTTTGATGGCAGCTCTGACCAGGATTCACCTGCTATTGTCCATTCTCCGGAAACTGACAATAACATTAATAATGACATTCTTAGCATCACCGGCAGTTACGTTCTCCTTTACCGCGCAGTCTACAATCTTGTGGAAAACGCAATTAAATATAACCATCCCAATGGCTCTGTTACAGTTTCTGTCCAGCAGAAAAACGGACAGGCTATGATCCTGGTAAAAGACACCGGGATCGGCATTTCACCTGAAAATCAGGAAAAAATATTCGATCCGTTTTTCCGTGTAGATAAGTCCCGCAGCCGGGCTATGGGCGGTGCCGGACTGGGACTTGCACTTGTAGACTCCATTGCCCAGGAACACGGCGGCTCAGTAAAGGTATTAGAAAGCAACGAAAAAGGCAGCACAATTGCGCTTATGCTGCCTGTCAGTAGTTCATAAATTAAATCTCATAATCCGAAAACGGCGCCGGCTCTGTGGAAACATCATAGAAATGCCACCATTCGCATTCATATGCCTGGAAACCCACGGACTCCATTACTTTTTTCAGATACTCACCATTCCTTCTGCCCGTATCTGAATGACCGGCGCAGCCTAGTGCTGCCCGCTCATCCATGGTGTCAAAAGGCGACGGCATTTCAATTTCATTGCCCTCCCGGTCTGTTAACGTGATATCAACACACATGCCGTTCATATGGGTAGGACGGAATTGTTTAATTTTTGTCATATCCGGCGGACGGGCAATGAAGTCATCATTTGGCATAATCTCCCAGAACCGCTTCTGTGCACGAATGGGACGATAAGCATCCCATACCTTCACCCGGTACCCGTCCTTTTCAAATATTTCTTTCGCTTTTATCAGAATCTGCGCAGTGTGTTCATCCAGCCAGCAGTCCGCTGACTGGTACACCTGCACACCGGTGAAATTATCCGGCGTGGCATATTTCAGATCGATGATAAAATCCGAGGACAGGTCTGTAAGTTTAATAAGATTTCCTTTTCTTTCCATTAGACATACCATTTCTAAATATCAAACACACACTAGAACCCAATTCCAGTTGCAATTCCCAGCAAAATCGCCTGTGTCACAAACAGAATCAGGAATAAGGGTGTAAACCACTTATACCATTTCTGCAGGGAGATTCCACCAAGTCCACAGATAATAACAATATCAGCTGTAGGCCAGAAAATATTGGAAAGTCCATCACCAAACTGGAATGCAAGAACTGCTGTCTGTCTGCTTACTCCGATGATATCTGCAAGCTGTGCCATGATTGGCATAGTAGCGGAGGCCTGACCAGTTGCAGATGGAATAAAGAAGTTGATCAGTGTCTGTACCACCAGCATTACCTGGGCTGAAACCGCATGTGGCGCATTCTTCAGCACATTTGATAAACCGTAAATAACAGTATCCATAATCTGCGCATCCTGCATAACAACAGTGATCGCCTTGGCAATACCCGTAAGAATACAGCCCCACATAGCAGTCTTGGCACTGTCAATGAACTCACTACACCACTTATTGGGAGACCATTTGCAGATTGCTGCCGCAATCATAGACATCAGGAGGAAAAGACCGCAAAGCTGTGGAAAATCCCACCCCCATTTAATCAGCCCCAGCATGAGAACTACCAGCACTACCAGTACATCCAGAAGAACCAGACCATCCTTCAGGGTAAAGCTGTATTCATTTAATTCATCCCTGTCAAAAGCATGGATGTTTTTTTCTCCAAACACAACGGAGGCACCTGGATTTTTCTTGATTTTTCGTCCATACAGCATTACGTAAACAATAGATATCAACATAAAAATACTGAAACAGATAGCACGATACCCGGTTCCGGAATAAAGCTCTACTCCTGAAATTGTCTGAGCAATTCCAACAGAATACGGGTTCAGTGTCGCACCCATGAATCCAACGAATTCCCCAACTGCGATAATGGCAAATCCGAACATTGCATCATAGCCTAATGCAACTCCCAGGCCGACGATCAACGGGTAAAATCCGTAGAACTCACTTGCCATACCGAACACGGAACCGCCCAGTCCGAAGATCAGCATAATGATCGGTACAAGCAGGATTTCTTTCCCTTTCAGCTTCTTTAAAATGGTTCCGATCCCAGCGTGAAAAGCACCGGTTTTTACTACAACTCCGAAGGTTCCACAGCAGCAAAGAATCATAAAGATCACATCTGCCGCCTCCACACAGCCTCTGTACAATACGCTGAAAAATCCCAGGAAACCTGTGGTTGTAACCTCAGTTTTATCAATCGTATGATAAGTTCCATCAATTGCTACATTTCGAACTCTTCCATTAATATCCATCTCCTGATAATCATAGGTTCCTGATGGAATGATCCATGAAAGAATTGCTACCAGAAGCACTACAGATGCTACAATGATCAGTGTGTCTGGCATTGCCAGTTTTCTCTTTCTCTTTTCCGTCATAAATGACTCCCCCTTTGTAAAATATATGCTGTAATAAATTCATAATACACTGAGCATTCTATAGCGTCAACCAAGAAAATAAGCTTTTATTCCTTCTGCCATTCCCTTTACCATCTTCTTCTGATAAGCTTTTGTCTGCATTTTTCGATCTTCAGACGGATTTGACATATACCCCATTTCAATCAATGTAGTTGGCACCTTGCTCCAGTTATTACCCGTCATAGTATCTGTCTGCCAGATTTTTTCTTTTCTGCAGCCGGTTTCTTTCACATAGGAATCAAGAACAGCCTTGGACAATGCATAACTCTTTTTATATAATTTTGAAGATACAAAAAGGCTATTCTTTGTGACACATATTGTCATTGCCCCGGTTACACCAGAAGAGTCACTACCATTTGCATGGATTCGCAGATATGCATCCGCTTTTGCTCTATTCGCGATTTTAGTCCGCTGAATACAGCTTAACGCCTTCTTATTATTAGTACGTGTCATAACCACTTTGCAACCCTGCTTCTTCAGCGCTGTGGAAAGTTGTTTTGCCACTTTTAAAGTCAGCTGATATTCCGGAACTCCTGTTGCAACGCCCTGTGTACCAGAGGTATCCTTTGCCTTCCTTTCACTGGAGCCTGGACCAAGAGGCTCATAACCTCCCGACACCACACCTGTATGCCCCGGATCAAGAACTACCACTGGCGTCCAGATTCCTTCACTGTTTATTTTTCTCCCCTGAACAGTTGTATTTGTACGCATTTTTCCTGTTTTTGGAGAAAAGTAACGATAATGCTTTTCTGCATGCTGCCAGCCGGTACACATAATACCCTTGGAATTAAAATAATACCAGAAGCCATCTATTTGCTGAAATCCAGTTAGTTTCTTGCCATTTTTGTAGCAGTAACGCTTGCGTCCTTTCTGTTTCCACTGTATAGAAGAGGGGGCAGAAGTAATTGTTTCATTTTTTTCATTTGTCACTGCAGTTTCCGACTGTGTAACTTCTGCCGCCCGCACTTCCACCGGACTTCCTGGCAGCACCTTCATTCCCGGACAAGCTATTCCCAATACACCTGCCAGAATTATACTCACCAACATTTTACTTCTTTTCTTTTTCATTCTGCGTCCCCCTTTTCTGCCGTCACACCTGCAAAGAGCCGAATTTCTCCGACTCTTCACTTATTTTAACTGGCTTTATTTTATTCCGAATTCTTCCATCAGCTTTTCACGATATTCAGGATCATCCAACGCAAGCTGCAAATCAGCCATCCTGTCAGCTTCCAAAAGTTTCTTGGTTAATGATGCCATTCTATCACTTCCTTCTATTCTTCCTTCTATTCTTCCTTCACTTTTCCCAGCTTTTAATCCATCATCGTACAACATCTGGCCTAACCTTGTCATCACCACAACCTCCTTTATCTCTTCTAAATCACTTCACCCTTTATTTCTTATAGTTTATCAAATCACTCGTAAAATTACTATACTAATCCAGAAAACGTAAAAACATATGCATAAATTCGTTTTTCAAGTAAAAAAACAGCGTTGTTTCTTCAATGGGATAAAACACACTCTGCGAGTTTTATCCGTTATCGCGGCAATCGCCAAAGTCTTGTGCAAACACGAGCTTTAGATCATTGCTCGCAAAAAAACAAAGAGCCGGATTTCTCCGACTCTTCACTTATTTTAACTGGCTTTATTTTATTCCGAATTCTTCCATCAACTTTTCACGATATTCAGGATCATCCAACGCAAGCTGCAAATCAGCCATCCTGTCAGCTTCCAAAAGTTTCTTGGTTAATGATGCCATTCTATCACTTCCTTCTATTCTTCCTTCTATTCTTCCTTCTATTCTTCCTTCTATTCTTCCTTCTATTCTTCCTTCACTTTTTCCAGCTTTTAATCCATCATCGTACAACATCTGACCTAATCTTGTCATCGCTACAACCTCCTTTATCTCTTCCAAATCACTTCCCTGCAAAAACTTATCCGCCATTGTATATAACATCGCTACGGTCTTTTCTGCGGTTACTCTGGTATCCTGTTTTGCAAGCAATATCGCTGTTTTTATTGTATCTTTCCTGCCTTGTCCGCTGCTCATCAATGGTGTTAAGGACAGCTTCGCATAGTCCTCATCTGTAAAGCCTTCTCCCTTTCTGCTCTTTTCCTGCAAATAGTGAAAAACTTCATCCGCACTCTTCTGTGTCAAAAATATAGGAGATATTTTGTATGAGTAAGTTCCACAATCCAGTGTATCTCTGACATTTTTAATGCCGCCAGAGTAAATCACATATGTAAGCACCTTTTTCCCTGTTTCATGGGAAAAGACAGCTTCATATGCATGGAATCTTCTCAGATCATCTTCCCCGGAATCCG
>CAKRVL010000049.1 GCA_934408705.1 uncultured Blautia sp.
AGTGCAGGCTCTACTTCTTCCATCTTCGTAACGCGGATTGCTTTTGCTCCCATTGCCTCAGAGACTTTCACGAAGTCTACACTGTCATTTAATACAGTCTGGGAATATCTGTGGTCATAGAAAAGAGTCTGCCACTGGCGTACCATTCCCAGAACATGATTGTTCAGAATGATCTGGACAAGAGGTTTGCCGCAACGAACTGCTGTGGCAATCTCATTCATATTCATACGGAAACAGCCGTCTCCTGCTATATTTACCACGGTTTTGTCCGGGCAGCCCATCTTAGCTCCGATTGCTGCGCCAAGACCATAGCCCATGGTACCAAGCCCTCCTGATGTAAGGAAGGTTCTCGGCTCCTTAAATTTAAAATACTGGGCAGCCCACATCTGATGCTGTCCAACATCGGTAGAAACAATTGCGTTGCCACCTGTCAGTTCATAAAGCTTCTGGATCACATATGGTCCTGTCAGCTGGGAATGATCATAATTTAACGGATATTTCTCCTTCAGGCTCTGAATATGCTGTACCCAGTCCTGGTGATCCTTCTCCGGAATTTTCTCCAGAAGAAGCTTCAATACCTCTCTCAGATCTCCGATCACAGACGCATCAACCCGAACATTCTTATTGATTTCCGCTGCATCCACATCGATCTGCAGGATTTTTGCATTCGGTGCAAAGGAATTAACATCTCCTGTTACACGGTCACTGAAGCGTGCTCCCAGAGTGATCAGAAGATCACATTCACACATTGCGTAGTTAGAAGTCTTCGTTCCGTGCATCCCCACAGGGCCTGTATAGAGCTCATCCTCCCCGGAAAAAGCACCTTTTCCCATAAGGCTGTCACAGACCGGTGCCTGGATCTTATGGGCAAGTGCGCGAACCTCTTCCGATGCGTCTGCGATTACTGCGCCGCCGCCAACAAAAATAAACGGTTTCTGTGCTGCTGCGATCATGCGTGCTGCTGTATCTACGTCTTCCTGGCGGATGGTATCTGTCTTCGGCTCTACTGCTGTAATAGTGTGACGGATATATTCGCATTTAGCTGCTGTTACGTCCTTCGGTACGTCCACAAGCACCGGACCTGGGCGACCGCTTTTTGCGATAGTAAAGGCTTTACGGATAGTATCTGCAAGTTTTGTTACATCTTTCACAATGTAGCTGTGTTTTGTAACAGGCATTACAATACCTGCGATATCAACCTCCTGGAAAGAATCCTTTCCAAGAAGTGCAGTTCCAACATTACAGGTAATTGCTACCACAGGAACTGAGTCCATACATGCGGTGGCAATTCCTGTTACCAGGTTGGTCGCACCTGGTCCTGAGGTTGCCAGACACACGCCAACCTTGCCTGTTGCACGGGCATAGCCATCTGCTGCGTGGGAAGCTCCCTGCTCATGTGAAGTAAGTATATGTTTAATTTTATCACTATATCTGTAAAGGGCATCATAAACGTTCAGGATTGCACCGCCCGGATAACCGAAAACGGTATCCACGTTCTGCTCTAATAAACATTCTATGATGATCTCCGCTCCTGTAAGCTGCAAATTTGTTTCCTCCTAGTGTATTATTACTTTGCTTTCGGCACCTCAAGGATCGCACCGCGATTTCCGGATGTTACCATTGCTGCATATCTTGCAAGATATCCTGTGGTAACCTTAGGCTCTCTTGGCTGCCATTTCGCCCTTCTTGCTGCAAGCTCTTCATCTGAAACCTTCAGTTCCAGCTTCAGCTCCGGAATATTGATACTGATGATATCCCCTTCCTCAACAAGAGCGATGGGGCCGCCTACTGCTGCCTCTGGTGAAACGTGTCCGATAGATGCACCTCTGGATGCACCACTGAATCGTCCGTCTGTAATAAGTGCTACAGAAGAACCAAGTCCCATACCTGCAATCGCAGAAGTCGGATTCAGCATTTCACGCATTCCCGGACCTCCCTTTGGTCCCTCATAACGGATGACAACAACATCACCTTCTACGATGCTGCCGCCTTTGATCGCTGCAATTGCATCATCCTCACTGTCAAATACTCGTGCAGGTCCTTCGTGAACCATCATTTCTGCTACAACTGCAGAACGCTTTACAACGCTTCCATCTGGTGCAAGATTACCACGAAGTACTGCAAGTCCGCCTGTAGCGCTATATGGATTATCAATTGGACGGATTACTTCAGGATTCAGATTTATGCAATCCTTAATGTTCTCCCCTACTGTCTTGCCGGTAACAGTCATACACTCTGTATGAAGCAGTCCCTTTTTATTCAGCTCATTCATAACTGCATATACACCGCCAGCCTCATTAAGGTCTTCCATATAAGTAGGACCTGCCGGAGCCAGATGGCACAGATTAGGAGTTTTTTCGCTGATTTCATTTGCAAAGCTGATATCGAAATCCCAGCCGATCTCATGTGCGATTGCCGGGAGATGAAGCATACTGTTTGTAGAACAGCCAAGTGCCATATCTACTGTAAGGGCATTCAGAAGCGCCTCTTTTGTCATAATATCTCTTGGACGGATGTTGCGGCGGTACATTTCCATTACCTGCATTCCTGCATGCTTTGCAAGACGGATACGCTCAGAATATACTGCCGGAATAGTACCATTTCCCTTCAATCCCATACCAAGAACCTCTGTCAGGCAGTTCATACTGTTTGCAGTATACATACCGGAGCAGGAGCCACAGGTTGGACATGTCTTATTTTCACATTCGGTAAGCTGATCCTCTGTGATCTTGCCGGCAGCATAAGCTCCAACAGCCTCAAACATACTGGAAAGACTTGTTTTGTGACCATTTAAATGACCTGCCAGCATAGGACCGCCGCTTACAAATACGGTAGGCACATTAATTCTGGCTGCTGCCATCAAAAGTCCCGGCACATTCTTATCACAGTTAGGAATCATAACAAGAGCATCAAACTGATGAGCCAGCGCCATTGCCTCTGTGGAATCTGCGATCAGGTCTCTTGTTACAAGTGAATATTTCATACCAATATGTCCCATTGCAATTCCATCACACACTGCGATTGCAGGGAACATAACCGGTGTTCCGCCAGCCATTGCCACACCAAGCTTTACAGCCTGTGCAATTTTATCCAGGTTCATATGACCTGGTACGATTTCATTATAGGAGCAGACGATACCAACTAACGGACGCTCCATTTCTTCCTTTGTCATTCCAAGGGCATTAAACAGGGAACGGTGAGGTGCCTGCTGTGAGCCTGTTTTTACTGCATCACTTCTCATAACTTGTATCTCCTTTATTCTGAAAGTCCGTATATTTCTATTCAATCAGATTTCTTTAGCTATCAGGTCACCCATCTCTTTCGTTCCAACCAGAGTGCAACCCTCAGACATAATGTCACCAGTGCGGTAACCTGCGGTCAGAACCTTCTGCACCGCTGCCTCCACTGCATTGGCTTCCTCGTCAAGATCCAGGGAAAAACGAAGCATCATAGCTGCAGAAAGAATAGTTGCGATAGGATTTGCCTTATTCTGTCCTGCAATATCAGGTGCAGAACCATGGCTTGGCTCATAAAGGCCAAATTTCGTCTCATTCAGGCTTGCAGAGGAAAGCATTCCTATAGAGCCTGTAACCATGCTTGCCTCATCAGAAAGAATATCGCCAAACATGTTCTCTGTAAGGATAACGTCAAACTGCTTCGGATCTCTTACCAGCTGCATGGCACAGTTATCAACCAGCATATGCTCAAGAGTAACCTCCGGATAATCCTTTGCCACCTCTTCTACCACTTTTCTCCAAAGTCTGGATGAATCAAGAACATTTGCCTTATCAACGCTTGTCACTTTTTTGCTGCGCTTCATGGCAATGTCAAATGCTTTAACAGCAATTCTGTGTATCTCATTTTCGTTATAGGAAAGAGTATCAACAGCTTTCTTTACGCCGTTCTCTTCTATCGTCTTTCTCTCGCCGAAATAAAGACCGCCTGTCAGTTCACGCACAATGATCATATCGAAACCGTCTCCTATGATCTCGTCGCGAAGAGGGCATGCTGCACGAAGTTCGTTGTATAAATATGCAGGGCGAAGATTTGCAAAAAGATTAAGTGCCTTACGAATGGCAAGAAGTCCTGCCTCCGGGCGCCTGGATGGCTCTAGCTTATACCAGGGGGATGTCTTGGCATCTCCGCCTATAGAGCCCATAAGAACTGCATCAGAAGCCTTGGCTGTAGCAATAGCTTCATCTGTAAGAGGAACTCCATGTACATCAATGGACGCTCCACCTAAAAGTACCTCTGAATAAGAAAAGGTGTGTCCGTATTTCTCACATACTTTGTCCAGAACCTTCTTTGCTTCTGTAACGATTTCCGGACCAATACCGTCTCCCGGAATCAGTGAAATGTTGTAATTCATAATAATTTCCTCTCCTTCGGATAATTGTTATTATAATAACGCACTTTCTTTAATATTTCAACATGTTAAAGTAAAAAACTGCCAAAAAACCGCCTTTTTCCAATTTAACGAAAACGTTTATGGAAAAGAAAAAGCTCCATCCCTTTATGGAATGAAGCCATTCTTAGTTTCCGTCATATGATGATACCAAGGTCAAAAGGTCAAAAAGCCGATGCAAGCTCGCTTGCAAGAGGATTTTTGACCTCTTGACCCGCCAAAAACATGAGTAAGTAGCCATTTTTCGAAGAAAAATGAGCGGATTACGAATGTTTTTGAAGATTGCGGGAGTGCAAAGCACGTAGCAATCTGGTATCAAAGGTGTCAAAAAACTTTTAGATATCAGATTAAGCAGATGCCTGCTCTGCTTTCTCAACCTCGGCAATAGCCTGCTTTCTCATAGGAATACGGCAATTCTTGTTATTACCGAATTCTACAATCACATCTTCTTCTGTCATATCAATGATGACACCATAGAAGCCGCTTGTAGTTACAATGCTGTCACCTACAGCCATATCGTTGAGCATAGCCTGTACTCTCTTCTGCTCTTTCTTCTGAGGTCTGATCATCAGAAAATACATAATACCGAAAAGTACAACCAGCCATACGATGGTAAATCCCATACTCATTCCGCTTGATGCGTCCATTTGCAAATCCTCCTGTATCTTACTCTCTCGCTCTGTCTTTATCACCAGCGCATTATAGTATACTATACACAAAAAAGCCTGGTTCTTCAAGTAGTTTTATTATTTTTTATATTTATTTCATAAATCACCGGCTGCCGGATCCTGTCACTTACTGTATCTGCTGTTAATCTTTCCTTCTTCAAATCCCGCCAGACGCATTTCTTTATATTCTGCAAAATTACCCTGATCCAGTGCGTCCCTGATTTCCTCCATCATATGATTGTAGAAATACAGATTATGAAGTACGCAAAGACGCATTCCAAGCATTTCCTTCGCCTTCAGAAGATGACGGATGTAGGCTCTGCTGTAGTGCTGGCAAGCCGGACACTGGCATCCCTCCTCGATTGGCTTAGGATCCAGCTCGTATTTCGCATTAAACAGATTCAGCTTGCCATGATTGGTATAAACGTGTCCATGTCGTCCGTTACGGCTTGGGTAAACGCAGTCAAAGAAATCAATTCCTCTTGCAACTCCCTCCAGAATATTCGCCGGAGTACCAACTCCCATTAAATAAGTAGGCTTATCCTGTGGAAGGTGTGGCACTACCTCGTCCAAAATGTGATACATCTCCTGATGAGTCTCGCCTACTGCCAGCCCGCCTACTGCATATCCGTCCAGATCCAGCTTGGAAATGGTATCAGCATGAGCCACACGAATATCTGCATAGATTGCACCCTGGTTGATTCCGAAAAGCAGCTGCTCTTTATTTACGGTATCCGGCAGACTATTCAATCTGTCCATCTCTGCCTTGCAACGCTCCAGCCATCTGGTAGTCCGGTCTACGGAATTCTGCACATACTCTCTGCTCGCCACACTGCTTGGACATTCATCAAATGCCATAGCAATGGTAGAGCCAAGGTTAGACTGAATCTGCATACTCTCCTCCGGTCCCATAAAAATCTTATGACCGTCAATATGAGACTGGAAATAGACGCCCTCTTCCTTGATCTTACGAAGTCCGGCCAGGGAAAATACCTGAAATCCGCCTGAATCGGTAAGTATAGGTCTGTCCCATACCATAAACTTGTGAAGTCCACCAAACTCCTTGATCAGCTTATCACCTGTTCTCACATGAAGATGGTAAGTATTGGAAAGCTCTACCTGGGTTCCGATATCCTTCAGGTCCATAGTAGATACCGCACCCTTAATAGCACCAACTGTTCCCACGTTCATAAACACAGGAGTCTGAATGGTTCCATGTACAGTTTCAAACTGGGCTCGCTTGGCCCGGCCTTCTGTTTTCATAAGTGTATATTTTGCCATATGTGAATCCTTTCTGCTACAAAAAACTTTATTCATTATAGCCCTAAATCACCGAAAATTCAACACCTGCAAAAAGAATCCTTGTTAAACTTTCACATTGCCATTTAAGCTCCCTTATCGTATAATATTACGGAATATCTTCGCTAAATATTAACATATAAATAAGAAAGTTTGGGGAACAATGTCCCCCAACGAGGAGGCAGCTTTTTTACATGAGTAATAAATACACATTAGGAATTGACATTGGTTCCACCACTGTCAAAATTGCAATACTTGACGATAACGACACCTTGCTTTTCGCAGATTACCAGCGTCATTTTGCCAACATTCAGGAGACTCTGGCTGAGCTTTTGGAAAAAGCCTACGGGAAGCTTGGAGAGCTTACCCTGCATCCGGTGATCACCGGCTCCGGCGGACTTACACTTGCCAATCATCTTGGTGTTCCTTTTGTCCAGGAGGTTATTGCGGTTTCCACTTCCCTTCAGAAAATTGCACCACAAACTGACGTAGCCATCGAGCTTGGCGGTGAGGATGCCAAGATCATCTATTTCGAAGGTGGCAATATTGAGCAGCGTATGAATGGTATCTGTGCAGGCGGTACCGGTTCTTTTATCGATCAGATGGCATCCCTGCTTCAGACAGATGCCACCGGACTGAATGAATATGCAAAGAATTATAAGGCACTTTACCCAATCGCAGCCCGCTGCGGTGTATTTGCCAAGACAGATATCCAGCCTCTGATCAATGATGGAGCCACCAAGGAGGACCTGTCCGCTTCTATTTTCCAGGCAGTCGTGAACCAGACCATTTCCGGTCTTGCCTGTGGTAAACCTATCCGCGGTCATGTAGCATTTCTTGGTGGTCCTCTTCATTTCCTCGATCAGCTGAAGGCGGCATTTATCCGTACCCTGAAGCTTGATGACGAACATGCCATCACACCTGCGAATTCTCATCTTTTTGCAGCTATGGGCTCTGCCATGAATGCAAAGGATGATATTACGGTTTCCCTTACTGACATGACAAGCCGTCTGAAGAACTCTATCAAGCTGGATTTTGAGGTAGAGCGTATGGAGCCTCTTTTCGCCACAAAAGAGGATTATGAGGCATTTAATAAGCGCCAGAGCGCATATCAGGTGAAGAAGGGTGAGCTTTCCCAGTACCATGGCAACTGTTATCTGGGTATTGACGCAGGCTCCACCACTACCAAGACTGCACTTGTAGGTGAGGACGGAACTCTTCTTTACTCCTTCTACAGTAATAATAATGGAAGTCCCCTTAAGACTGCCATCCGTTCTATTCAGGAGATTTACAGTATTCTTCCTGAGGATGCCCACATTGCTTTTTCCTGTTCCACCGGTTACGGAGAGGCACTGATGAAGGCAGCTCTGCTTCTTGATGAAGGTGAAGTTGAAACTGTTTCCCATTACTATGCCGCTGCCTTTTTTGACCCGGAGGTTGATTGTATCGTAGATATCGGTGGCCAGGACATGAAATGCATCAAGATCCGTAATCAGACTGTAGACAGTGTGCAGCTGAACGAAGCATGCTCTTCCGGCTGCGGTTCCTTTATCGAAACCTTTGCCAAGTCACTAAATTACTCTGTACAGGATTTTGCCAAGGCTGCTCTTTTTGCAGAGCACCCAATTGATCTTGGAACAAGATGTACTGTGTTTATGAACTCCAAGGTTAAGCAAGCCCAGAAGGAGGGTGCTTCCGTAGCTGATATTTCCGCTGGTCTTGCATACTCAGTTATCAAAAATGCTCTTTATAAGGTTATCAAGGTTTCCGATGCCAAAGAGCTTGGAAAGCACATTGTAGTACAGGGTGGTACCTTCTATAACGATGGTGTTCTCAGAAGCTTTGAGCGTATTGCAGGCTGCGAGGCCATTCGTCCTGACATTGCCGGAATCATGGGCGCTTTCGGTGCTGCCCTGATCGCGAAGGAGCGTTATCACGCTGAGGGCCGCCAGACCACCATGCTTTCCATTGACAAGATCAACGAACTGAAATATACCACCTCCATGGCAAACTGCCACGGCTGCACAAACAACTGCCGTCTTACGATCAATAAGTTCACCGGCGGACGTCAGTTTGTAAGTGGCAATCGCTGCGAAAGAGGTATCGGTAAAGAAAAGAATAAGGATCATATTCCCAACCTGTATGAATACAAATACAAACGTCTTTTCTCCTATGAGCCTCTCTCTCCTGATAAGGCCGTACGTGGAAAGGTTGGAATCCCCCGTGTTCTGAATATGTTTGAGAACTATCCTTTCTGGTATACCTTCTTTACAGAGCTGAAATACCAGGTAGTGCTTTCTCCTACCTCTACCAGAAAGATTTATGAGCTGGGTATTGAATCCATTCCAAGTGAATCTGAGTGTTATCCTGCCAAGCTGGCTCACGGGCATGTGACCTGGCTCATCCGGAATGGTGTAAAATTCATTTTTTATCCGTGTATTCCTTATGAACGTAATGAATTTCCGGATGCAGTAAACCATTACAACTGCCCTATTGTTACCTCTTATGCAGAGAATATCAAGAATAATGTAGACGAGCTTCACGATCCGTCCATTACCTTTATGAATCCGTTCCTGGCCCTGACCTCTGAGGAAATCGTCACAAAGAGACTGACTGAGATTTTCTCGGATATCCCGGCTTCTGAGGTGAAGGAAGCAGCCCACAAGGCCTGGGAGGAAATGGCTGCCGTACATAAGGACATTGAGAAAAAAGGCGAGGAGACTCTTCAATACCTGAAAGAAACCGGTCGCAGAGGTATCGTTCTTGCAGGCCGTCCGTATCATATCGATCCTGAGATCCACCACGGTATTCCGGATCTGATCAACAGCTACGGAGTTGCAGTCCTTACAGAGGATTCTGTCTCCCATCTGGTACCTGTTGAGCGGCCCATCCGTGTAAATGACCAGTGGATGTATCATTCCAGACTGTATGCAGCCGCTAACTTCGTAAAAACAAGAGATGATCTGGATCTGATCCAGCTGAATTCCTTTGGCTGCGGACTTGACGCTGTAACCACTGATGAGGTTTACGAGATTCTGGATGGAAGCGGTAAAATTTATACCTGTCTGAAAATTGACGAAGTAAATAATCTTGGCGCAGCAAGGATCCGTGTCAGATCTCTTCTTGCTGCTCTGCGTGCAAAGGATGCCCAGAAGAAGGAGCGTACTATTAAACCAGCTTCTATTGACAAAGTGGTATTCACAAAAGAAATGCGCAAGGACTACACCATTCTCTGCCCACAGATGTCACCGGTACATTTCTCTCTGCTTGAAGCTGCTTTTAATGCAAACGGCTATCATCTGGAGATTTTGCCCAATGACAATAAGCATGCTGTTGATGTAGGTCTGAAATATGTAAATAACGATGCTTGTTATCCTTCCCTGATCGTAGTCGGACAGATTATGGACGCACTTTTATCAGGCAAATACGATCTGAATAAAACTGCAGTTATCATGTCCCAGACAGGAGGCGGCTGCCGTGCATCCAATTATATTGCCTTTATCCGCCGCGCCCTTAAGAAAGCGGGAATGGAACAGGTTCCGGTTATTTCCCTTAACTTAAGTGGTCTGGAAAGTAATCCCGGATTCAAGCTTACTCTTCCACTTGTGAAGGCAGTTGTATATGCCGCTGTATTTGGTGACATCCTGATGAAGTGTATTTACCGTATGCGCCCATATGAGCTTGAGAAAGGCATTGTTAATCGTAAGCACAAGATTTGGGAACAGCGTGTAATTGCCTTTGTTTCCGGAAGTTCTTTAAGCCACAGCCAGTTTAAGAAAATGTGCCGGGAAATGGTTCATGAATTTGACACCATTCCGATCAGTGATGAGAAGAAGCCGCGTGTTGGTATTGTAGGTGAGATTCTGGTTAAATTCCTTCCAGCTGCTAATAATCACCTTGCAGAGCTTCTGGAAGCAGAAGGTGCCGAACCTGTGGTGCCGGACCTTATTGACTTTATGTCCTACTGCTTCTACAATCAGAATTTCAAGGTAGACAACCTTGGATTTAAGAAATCCAAAGCCTTCTTTGGAAATATAGGAATTAAAGCGATTGACTGGGTTCGTAAGACCGCAAATGAAGCACTTGCTGAGAGCCGTCACTTCCATCCCACTGCAGATATCCGTGAACTGGCAAAGATGGCCAGACCAATTGTTTCCGAAGGTAATCAGACAGGTGAAGGCTGGTTCCTGACCGGTGAGATGATGGAGCTGATTCATGATGGCGTTCCGAACATTGTTTGTATCCAGCCATTTGGCTGCCTGCCTAACCACATTGTAGGAAAAGGTGTTATCAAAGAAATCCGCCGTCAGTACCCGAAAGCGAACATTGCTGCCATCGACTATGACCCAGGTGCCAGCGAAGTAAACCAGCTGAACCGAATTAAATTGATGCTCTCCACTGCACAGAAGAATCTGAAAGCAGAGGAAGAGTAACCATCCTCGGTTCGTATTCCGAAAAAATACACAAAGAAAGCCCTCAGAGTTGCCGCTCTGAGGGCTTTCGTGCTGCATACATTGAACATATCGGCTTAAAATGGCAGCTTTCCTGCAATTTTCTTCAGGTACGCTCCGCCTGGCATCATAGCAAACTGCTCATCAGATGGCTTGCTCACAGCCAGATAAACGATGAAATAGGCAACCATTCCAAGAACCACTGCAATTCCAAGGCTAATGAAATTAGAATGGATCAGCTTATACATTCCGTAATAAGAAAAGCCTGCTACCACCGCCATTGGCACGGATGCCAGAAGTGGATTCAGATAAGCGCTTCTCCAGGGATTTTTGTACTGCATATATTGCTTCATAGCCCGCTCGTTAAGCAGACACATAACTACGGCATAAATGATCATTGCCACTACGATGGCATATACCCCAAGGTCTGTTGCAAAAAGCAGGATTGCCATGGCGATCACATCCACTACAAGGGCAATTGCCGCATTGATCATAGGAATGTTCGGCTTTCCGATTCCCTGAAGCACACCATTGGAAATATTGGAATTTCCGTTGAGAATGATCGTAATAACACCAAGCATCATCAGCTGAGCTGCCGCACCCTCTGTCCGAGGAAACAGAAGTCTCGTGATAGGACCGGCAAGAACTGCAAGCCCAACTGCACATGGAATAGAAATAAACATACTGATCCAGGTGGCACGGTCAATTTTACCCCTGGCACTGTCCATATCTCTCTTCGCATACTGGGCAGAAACCTCCGGGATCATAGATGTGGGTGCTGTACTGGCAAGAGTCAGCGGAATATTGATCAACGTCATATAATATCCATACTCAGCATAAAGGCTTGTAATAGTTTCATGATCTATTCCCTTAAAGCCCTGAATACCTGAATACATATAACTGTTAATAAAACCGTTTACATTATAAATGAAGGAGCTGAGAATGATTGGCATTACAATTAAGATAATATTCTTCATCACCTCGCCGGTAGCCTCATCCCGTGAATGAGTATCTCGCTCCAGTCTCTTTTTAATATTTTTACGGTTTACCCAATATACAAACAGCATAAAAAGTAATGCAGAAGCAACTCCGGCGCCGGTTCCCATAGTAGCTCCGGCTGCTCCCCAGGCATTTCGCACTGATTCCTCTGCCCCACTAAATTTATTCAGCATAACCGCAGACATAAGGATTGCAAATACTGCTACAAAGCACTGCTCAACAATCTGAGACAGTGATGTGGGAAGCATGTTTCTGTATGCCTGGAAATATCCTCGGAAGGTACCAAGTATTCCAGACAGGAAAATGGTTGGTGCCAGCATTTTTAATGCAAGTCTTGCGCCTGCCATAGATTCCGGAACCAGAACAGAAGAACCGAAAAGACAGAAGAGAGCTACAACGCCTCCCATCACAATTACATATAAAAGGGCACAGTGGAATACCTTCTGGGCATCTCTGTACCGCTTAAACGCCAGCTTCTCTGCCATGATCTTGGATACCGCCTGCGGAATACTGAAGGAGGCAATCATCAGCAGGATGAAATAAACATTCTGGGCATAGTTAAAAAGCCCCATACTGCTGTTTCCAAGAGTATTGGAAAGCGGACTTTTATAAAGCATTCCGATAATCTTGGAAATCAGTGCCGCGATCATCAGAAATGACGCATTTTTAACAAGTGTGTTATCGTTTTTTTTCCCCATTTCCTATTGTTCCTTTGTTATATTTTCAATCTGCCAGTCAATGGGGGCAAGCCCGTTTTTCTCCAGAAATTCATTGGTCTGGCTGAAATGCCTGCATCCGAAAAAGCCTCTTGAAGCAGACAGCGGGCTTGGGTGTGCAGCTGTAAGCACCAGCTGCTTCGGATTATTCAGCATTGCTTTTTTCATCTGGGCAGGTCTTCCCCAGAGAAGATATACGATAGGTCTATCCTGTTCATTCAGAGTCTGGATAACTGCATCAGTGAACTGCTCCCAGCCGATTCCTCTATGGGAAAATGCCTGATGAGCGCGTACTGTAAGTACCGTATTTAAAAGGAATACCCCTTGTTTCGCCCACTTTTCCAGACAGCCATTGTCCGGAACGTAGCATCCCAGGTCACTGTGAAGCTCTTTATAAATATTCACCAGAGACGGCGGGATAGCTACATCTTCTTTTACCGAAAAGCAAAGACCATTGGCCTGACCGTCGTTGTGATAAGGATCCTGTCCCAGGATCACCACCTTAACATCATTTAATGGTGTATATTCAAAAGCATTAAACATGTCCTGAGGCGGCGGGAATATTTTTTTGGTGCGGTATTCTTCCATTACAGTTTTATATAGCTTGGCATAATAAGGCTGTTGAAATTCATTTTTCAGTGCAGCCTGCCAGTCTCCTGATATCTGACCCATTCTAATTGTCACCTCATCTTGTGTATTTTATGCTATGTAAAGCGGACATTCCAGGTCCGCTTCGCTACTCGCTCATGAACGCAGTCGCTTCGCGATCTGTCAGTGGGAGCTGAAGGCTCCCACTGACAGAAGCATCCCCCCTCACCCGCCGCTTAGTGCTCCGCGCACTTGAAGCGGGGGAATGCTTATCTGCGTTCACAAAATAGCCCTTCATATGATTCTATCTTCTTACCGGAACCCCTTTTTCTGCCAGGTAATCCTTCACCTGAGAGATTTCCAGTTCTTTATAATGGAACAGGGATGCTGCCAGAACAGCGTCTGCGCCACCATCTGTAAGACCTTCATAAAAATGTTCCAGGGTTCCCGCGCCACCGGAAGCGATCACCGGAATGGATACCGCATCGGCTACAGCTCGGGTTAAAGGAATATCATACCCAGCCTTAGTTCCGTCACAGTCCATGCTGGTAAGAAGGATTTCTCCTGCTCCAAGGGCTTCCACCCTCTTCGCCCACTCTATGGCATCAATTCCTGTATCCAGACGTCCGCCATGCTTATATATATTCCAGCCACCATCCGGGCGGCGTTTGGCGTCAATGGCCACCACCACACACTGACTGCCGAACTTCTCCGCTGCTTCGCGGATCAGTTCCGGACGATCAATAGCTGCAGAATTCACGGAAATCTTATCAGCGCCTTCACGAAGCAGCCTTTTGAAATCATCTACTGTACGGATGCCTCCGCCTACTGTAAATGGAATAAATACGCTGGCCGCTACCTTTCGTACCATTTCTGCCACAGTATCCCGCTGTTCACAGGAAGCTGTAATGTCAAGAAACACCACTTCATCTGCTCCGGCTGCATCATACGCCCTGGCAATCTCTACCGGATCTCCGGCATCCTTCAGATCTACGAAATTCACGCCCTTTACCACACGTCCCTTATTTACATCCAGGCAGGGAATAATTCTCTTTGTAAACATGACCTATGCCTCCTTCCCAAGCTTCGCAAAGTTCTCCAGTATTTTCAGACCATATTTACTGCTCTTCTCCGGATGAAACTGGCAGCCGAATATGTTATTCTTTTCAACGGAGGCATGAATAGTTACACCATACTGTGCAGTCGCTTTCACAATGTCCGGCTCTTCTGCCTGAAGATAATAGGAATGAACAAAGTAAACATATGTCTGCTCCGGAATTCCTTTAAACAGGCGTCCATCATTCTGAAGGTGCAGTGAATTCCATCCCATGTGAGGGATCTTAAGTCCCGGTGCAGGTGGAATCTTCACTATTCTCCCTTTCAGAAGGCCCAGTCCTTCTACTCCTGGTGTCTCATCGCTAGATTCAAAAAGGAGCTGCAGTCCCAGACAGATTCCAAGAAATGGTGTCCCCTTCTCTGCAATCTCTCTGATCACAGGCACAAGTCCGAATTTATCCAGATTATTCATGGCATCTCCAAAGCTTCCTACACCAGGAAGAATCACCTTATCCGCATTCAATAATACCTGAGGTTCTCTGGAAACCATTGTTTCTTCTCCAAGATAATGAAGTGCTTTTTCCACACTCTTTATATTACCTGCGTCATAGTCGATAATTCCAATCATTCGGGCTCCTCCTGTTGTCTGTATTTTGTCTGTTTTGCACACAGTAATCGTTGATTCTCTGACCTGATATTCTTACAGTATAACGCAAAAACAGACAGTTGCAAAGAGCTAATTCCCTGCTGCTGTCTGTTTTGTTAGTTTGTCCTTTCCTACCTGATTAAGGCTGACTTTTTTATGAAAAATCACAATTACTTACGATCCAGCGTAAACCAGAATTCCACTCCATTGTCAAAGTTCTGTACACCATATTGTTGGTTCATACCTTCCATAATAGCCTTTACAATGGAAAGACCAATTCCGCTGCCACCATATTCCCTTGTACGAGCCTTGTCCACCTTATAAAATTTATTCCAAAGGTTTGGCAGATCAGCTTCCGGGATTGGTGTTCCGGTATTAAATACTGTTACTCTCACCTTGTCTTCCTGCTTCTGGATCTTAATCTCCACAGTCTTTTCCCCATCCAGATGGTGCAACGCATTGCTGACATAATTTGTCACTACCTCTTCTGTTTTAAACTCATCTGCCCAAACGTAAAGAGGCTCTGTTTCATCAAAAATCACTCTAGCTTCTTTCTGCCGTATCATGATATCCATTGTGGAAAGAACCCCTTCAATCAACGCAGTCAGATCAAAGCGTTCCATAACAGCTGCATCTTTTCCGGATTCAAGCTGATTCAGGGTAAGAAGATTTTTTACTAGCTTGTTCATCTTAGATGCTTCGTCAATAATCACATCACAATAAAAATCCATGCTCTCCGGATCATCATTAATGTTCTCCTTCAAGCCCTCCGCATAGCCTTGTACAAGTGCAATAGGTGTTTTCAGCTCATGAGAAACATTATCCAGGAATTCCTTTCGCATTTCATCTATCTTAACCTTATCCTCAATATCCTTTTGCAGCTCATTATTGGCAGATTTCAACTCGGAAATAGTATGCTCCAGCTGGCTGGACATTTTATTAAAATTATCTCCCAGTATATCGATCTCATTGCCTGCCTTACTCTTGTATCTGGCCTCAAAGTCAAGGTCTGTCATCTTACGTGAAAGCTCTGTCAGCTCAGAAATAGGCCTGGTCAGCTTCCTGGTAACTGCCATAATACACATTCCACTTATAACAATAATGACAATTCCTACAAAGAAATAAAATTTATTGGAGATATCTGCGCTCTCTCTGATACTTTCCAAAGGACTTCTGATCAGGAAATAATTACCGTTCTCAAACTTTCCCCAACATTCCACATAATCCATTCCAACAAAGCGGTCATGCACCTGCTGTACTACGCAATCATCAGTCTGTCTCAGTATCTTCCCTTTGCCATTGTCCATGTCAAGATCACTTGCGTATCCAAAAAACAGCTTACTTCTCAGCTGGTCCTCATTCTCCGGCCAGCATAGATATTTGGTATTATCTTCATTGACCAGAACCCAGGTCAGGTTATTTCTGGAACTCGTCTGAACAAGCTGGGATGGAAGCTTCTCCTGCTCACTTTCTCCATCATCGTCTGTCATCGTATCAGTATCAATCTGCCCCAGCACATCTCTTGCATCCAGAAGTGTCTCTGTTTTCTGGGAAACATAGTATTTTTCGAGAAATGCCCCGTTGATCACAAATATTGTCAGAATGGAAAGAAACAGAAGTCCTATGAAGGTAAAAGTGATCTGGTGTTTTATGGAGCGGATCTTCTTTGGCTTCTTCATCATTCTACCTCAAACTTATATCCCATTCCCCATACAGTTTTAATATACTCACCTTTATCTCCCATTTTGCTTCTCAGCTTCTTAACATGGGTATCAATAGTTCTGGCATCTCCGAAATAGTCGTAATTCCATACAGAATTCAGAATTTTCTCTCTCGAAAGAGCAATGCCCTGATTTTCCAGGAAATAGGTGAGAAGTTCAAATTCTTTAAAGCTAAGATCCATTGGCTTATCATCTACCATAGCAAGGTGAGCTGCCTTGTCAATGACAATTCCCCCGGCACTAAGCACATCCTCTGATCCTGCCTGACCTGTACGGCGAAGAATGGCTTCTACTCTGGCAACAAGGATTTTCGGGCTAAATGGCTTAGATATATACTCATCCACTCCCAGATCAAAGCCAAGAAGCTCATCTCTCTCATCTCCTCTTGCAGTGAGCATGATAATAGGCACCTTGGAATTCTTACGCACCTCCCTGCAAACTTCCCAGCCATCCATCTTCGGCATCATCACATCCAGAATAATTAGCGCAATATCCTTTTCTTTATAAAATATATCCATAGCTTCCTCGCCATCTCCGGCTTCCAGAACCTGGAAATTCTTTTTTGTTAAAAAGTCTTTTACAAGCTTTCTCATTCGGCTTTCATCATCCACTACAAGGATCTTTAATGCATCCATATCTCGTCCTCCTCATATAATCTTCCGTAATTTTACAGTTATATTATCACAGGGTTATGATTTTTTTGTGAACAAAAGGCAAAACTCTTCGGTACATGACTTTTTTTTATTTTTGTGGTATTCTAAGTGTAGTGCAAAAAAACAGACAGATTATTGTTACAGAAAGCTTTAATCTGCCTTTGGAAAGAAAGAAGGTTATTTAACATGCGTCAGGAAAACTTCAAAATGGAACGCCCCGGTCTTGTAAAGCCTGGGGACAAAGTCCAGATCACAGAATATCAGTCTTATATGAATTACAGCTATATCATCGAACCTGCCGTAGCCATGTCCGGCTGTTATCCTAACTCTCAGAGAATTAAAGCAAAAGAGGGCACCATCGTAAGCGTAGAGAAGGCACCTCTGAGTGGATATGTAGTAATTGCAGAATTTGAAGAATAGTATGGCAAAAACGCTCTGGCAATTCCAGAGCGTTTTCACTTCTTACACTTTTATTTGTACGCCATAAAGCCTATATCTCCCAGCTTCATTCCCATTTCTTTTTTCAGGAAGCTCTGCCAGTTCCTGAATCCGGCATGAAGATAATAATTTCCAAGTAAATTCACATCTTCCTGCAAGCTTTCTCCGCCGGGTGTGAGAATTGTCTCAAACTTCAGGTCTTGGCCTCTCTTATAGGTTTTCATATTGAAGGTAGCTTTTAACAACAGGTCACCGGCATTCCCGTCTTCTTTATAACTATAGTTAAAAAAAGCTGTTGCTGTTTTCAGCTTCTTAGGTACCTCTATCCGCACGTAACATTCTTCCGATTTCGTTCCATCTATATACGTAAAAAACAGTGTTTTATTCATTTCATCGTATTCGATTTCTGTTGTATATGTGGATGCTGTATTTGTATCGTATCTGTGCTTTCTTATGATTTTACTTCCACTATAATCCGGCTGTCCATTCTTTGACACATAACTGCATAACCTGCGAAATTCAGCTGCTGATGTATCTGCTTTATTTGACACAACAACTTTACACGTATATTTCTTCTTTCCAATTTTCGCAGTGATCACTGCTGTTCCTTTTTTCCGGGCAGTTACAACACCTTTTGAAGTAACAGCTGCCACTGATTTATTATTGCTGGACCATTTGGCACGCTTCTTCGTTCCGGTCAGCTTCAACGTTTTTTTCTGTCCTTTTACAAGCTTCAGATTCCTGGAATTCAGCTTCACAGCAGCCTGTACACACTGCATGGTTCCAAGGCTTTCTGCCATTTCCGGTAACACCAGTGACAATGAAAAGACCGCAAACAATATGGCTGCAAGTTTTTTACATTTTCTGCTTTTTCTTCTCATATAATTCCTCCTTCTCTACTATTTCCAGCTCCTTTAGTATCTGATAATTGCGTCTGGTAATTATATTTATATATAAATTATAATAAAACACTCGTAGCATTTCAACATTTTACTCGAACAAAATTAATTCTGTATGTATTTTGGACTGCCTGCCTTTTATTAGAGATAACTTAGATTTGGAAAAAGGCAAAAAAAGACCGCATTACTGCGATCTCATATACAAGATTCCCTGATATCCCCTTATCGAATATTTATTTGTGTTTCCGCTCTTAGAGAACCATCAATATAATCGTATGCGGCAATTCCAAGTCCCTCTAACGCAGTCGCCCCCACCCGTGAAACGGGTGGCTCGTAGGATGGCTATAAGCCTTTAATGCTAGGCCAGCGTCTCAAGGCG
>CAKRVL010000050.1 GCA_934408705.1 uncultured Blautia sp.
ATCTATAGTAAGTCTACTGGCAAGATAAAAGCAGATTTAATTTGTCTTGCAGATGAGACGTTGAATCCGGACGAGACTATGGTGGTCTTTGATCCGGTAGATACCTGGAAGAAGACAAAGATCCTGGGCGGTACTTATGAAGTACGTGAGCTTCTGGTTCTGGTGATCAAAGAAGGAAAGCGTGTTTACACATCCCCATCTGTAATGGAATTGCGTGCAATCTGTCAGAAGGAGCAGAACACTCTCTGGGATGAGTCCAGACGATTCTCTAATCCGCAGAAGGTTTATGTGGATCTTTCTCCGAAGCTTTACGAAGTGAAGAGAGAGCTGATCGAAGAGATGAGCCGTAAGGATCTGGAGTTTGAAGAAGAGTAAAAGCAAGTTATGTAAAAGCAAGTTATTGCATATTGAAAATTTACCCTCTATCGTTTGGTAGAGGGGATTTTTTTGATGAAATTAGACAAAAAAGTGTTAAAAAAAACGTAGTGAGAAGTCTGCAAAAATGGTAAACTGTAAGAAAAACTTGCAGGAGGAATGTATGAGACAGAAGAAATCCATTGGTGCTTTGGTGGTGTTTTGTCTTTTACTTCTGGGATTATTCTGTTGTGTGAATGTTTTTGCAGCAGTGACCGAGGGAAAAGCAGGGGAGATACTTACCGGGGAGTATGCAGTAATAGTGAATACAGATTCAGAATCGGCCCATAATACAGGGACACTGGTATTTGATGACCAGGCAGATGGTGTTATGTCCTGTTCCTCCGGAGAAAATTTGAGTGTTTCCGGCGGTTCGGATGAAAATGGAAAAACTACAGAAGCGGCAAATGTTTCAGAAAGAAGCAGTCAGAGTGTAGCGAAGCAGACTGCTTCTACCGCTTACACCATGGGACAGGAAAAATATATGGGCACCACATATTCCCAAAAGGCTTATGTCTGCATTGGGATGGGGGAGCATTGTTATATCTGGATGGAAAAAAACATGAAATCAGATTATGACAGTGCCGGAAAAACTGCGGTCATAGCAGCTGATATGGCAAGTGTTTATGATGGGCAGCCATATCGTATTCTGAATCAGCTGGCCGGTGGGGAGATACCATGTCTGGATGGTTCGGGCAAATTGTCAATTTTGCTTGAAACACTGAGCAGTGCCAGTGGAATGTATATGTATGAGTCTGATGTGACGGCGATTCATATCAACATTCCGGCGGCGTCCTCTTATGTGACAGGAGAAATGTCCAGAAGAAATGGTCTGTTGGTTCATGAGGGACAGCATGCAGTGCTTGCCCTGAAGACTAATTTTTCCAGTTCAGGAAAATATATGTGGCTGAATGAGGGACTTGCAGTTACAGTAATGGACTATCTGTGGGGAGGTATAGACAGTAGCGGCTGGTTAAATGGAATCGCAGAGAATGCAGCAATCCGCAGAGGCTCATCCCTGATTTATCAGTCTTACAGAGATGACACGGCAAGGGATTATGGCTTGCCATATCTGTTTGTCAGATATGTGATCGACAGGATGGCCAGAGGATATGATCCTATGTCTGTACTTCCACGTTTTTATCAGATAAATGCTTCTCATTTAAACTGTGAGGAATATCTGGAAAAGGTTACAGGAGTGGCTTTTAAAACACTTCTTACAGATTTTTATACAGCAATAGCCGCTGGTGATACATCTGGCGCGTATGGTTTTTACGGAGACAGGGTGGCAGCACAGAAAGCAGCGACTTATCCTGTTTTTGCAGGAGATAGTGGCGCAAAATATTCCCTGGAACCTGCTGCAGCTATTATTATAAAGCTAAAGGATGGCAAATTTACAGTTCCGTCTGATGGTGATTCTAATATTATTTATCGTGTGATCGGAACCCGGAACGCTGCTGTTTCCCCGGCAGGAGGAAATGGAACAGCGGAGAATCCATATGAGATAGATTCCCTGGAAGATCTGAATATGATTTCAGACCATGCAGGTGCACATTATCGTCTTACAAAAGATATTCAGATTAATGGAAAAATAAATTTTTCTGTAAATTATTTTGGCGGGGTTCTGGATGGAAACGGGCATATTATCAGTGGTTTGAAAAAGCCGCTTATGGTTCAGAACGGGGGAATCATTAAGAATCTGCGCATAGAAGCCGCTTTTGATGATGACAGCCAGAATGCCCAGGGTGTTTTTGCCCAATATAATACCGGGAAAATTCAGGAGTGTATGGTATCTGGGACTGTGACTGGACATATGGGTGGCCAGGGCCTTCAGGAATTTCCCAAATTTGGTGGTATTGCGGGAGAAAATTCTGGCACCATCAGTGGTTGTTCATCAAAATTAAATATGAATCTGTCTATGCCGGCGATGAAAAGCTGGGCAGGCGGTATTGTGGGATTAAATAAAGGTTGTGTTGAGAAATGCGTCAGCAGTGGAAAAATAACGGTTACGCAGGCGGAGGATGCCGGGCAGTTGTATGTGGGCGGCATTGCAGGAGGCACAGAACGGACAACATTAGGAAACAGCAGTATAAGGGTTTGCGTTCATACCGGTATACTTCAGGTAAGTGGTAAAAATAAGAATGTTGGTCAGATTTGTGGTCAGATGACCTCTTCTGTGATTTCTGATTGTTATGGAAAGGATTCTCAGGGAGAACTGATTGGCTCCACCGCAGCTACGGAATCAAATGGAAAGCTTCTTACGGAAAATCAGCTGAAAGATTCCGCTTCATATACGAATTGGAAGTTTGGAAGTGAGTGGAAAATTTCTGAGGACGGGATTCCGGCAAGGATGGAAGCCTCAGACATTACGTCTGTTTCTGCATATTTGTACAGTTCTTCTTATTGTATCGGGGAGCGTCCGTATAGCTGGGGAATTCTTTATATTAATGGTCAACCTGGTGGAATTGATATTACAGATGATATGGTCAGTGGTTTTGATAACACAACAGCAGGAACGAAAACCATAAACATTGTATATAAAGGAAAAACCACCAGTTGTTCGGTAACGATTACGGAGCCGGACAGCAGCAAAATAACAAAGGTTCAGATATCAAGGGCTCCAAAGACAAATTACATAGAGGGAGAGTTGTTTGATCCGTCAGGAATGAGTTTGTATGTTTCTTATTCTGCATATTCCGGGGCATGGGTTTACAGTGATTTTTCCTATGATAAAACAGAGCCTCTGACAACTGCTGATACGGTTGTAACATTTGATTATCATGGCTTTAAAGTACAGCAAAAGATTACAGTTACAGCGAAAAAACCCAGTAAGCTTAGCGTAATTACAGCACCAGATAAAACAGATTACAGTGTGGGAGATAAGCTGGATCTGTCTGGTCTGAGGCTTCGCCTGACTTATAATAATGGCAGCAAGTCACCGGCATTCACTGCTGATCAGCTGGAGAAATATGGCGTGAAAATCGCACTTGGAAATGATGGTAAAGTGACACCGGTTTCTGCTGAAAAAGTATTCACAGCAGATGATAATGGGCAGACACTTTTGTTTTATGCGACGGATGCACTTCCGGGAACTTATGGAACTATAACAGCAGTTTCAGAAACAATCCATGTGACTATGCCGCTATTAATTTCGGGAGTAGATCTTCATTTGTCTGCAGGAAAAACAGAGACACAGTATATTGATTCAGGCGTAATCACAGGTGGAAGCGGGCAGTATAAAACTGTTGTGATCAGTGAGAATCTTCCAGCTGGTCTGGAGAGAACCCACGTACCTGGACTCTCGTATACATTTTCCTATAGCGGAATTGTTACTGCACCGGCTGGGACTTATGTGTGTGAATATCAGGTGCAGGATGTACAGACAAGGGCAATTTTGCCTGTAACAATCACAATTTATGTGCAGAATTCAAATGAGGCAGCTTTTACAAGCTTTAATCTTTATAAACTGCAGAATGCAGTTTTGGAAAAAGATGTAATAGGTAAGATTGATAATGAAGCAAGGACAATTACTCTTTTGCTTCCAAAAGGGACAGATGTCAGCAGTCTGACTCCGAATATGGACTATGGAGCAGGTTCGGGAGCTGCTTTGGATTGGGCCTTTGCCAACGGCACATCTCACAATTTTTCCAATCCGGTAGAATATGTTCTGACTGCTCCGGATGGAGTGACGAAGATAACCTATACTGTTACCGTAGTGTTTTATGATGATAGTCAAGGTGGTTCGGAAGAGACTCCTCATATACATGCCTGGGATGCAGGAGTTGTTACAAAGAAACCCACTTGTACAGAAGATGGACTAAAGACATATACCTGTACAGGGTGTAAAGAGGTAAGAATGGAAAGCCTTGAGAAAACCGGACATATTACGGTGATAGACGAAGCTGTAGCTGCGGGATGTGAGAGCGCAGGTAAAACAGAGGGAAGTCATTGCGGTGTTTGTGGAGCAGTGTTACAGGAGCAGAAGGTTATAGCGGCAATCGGGCATACCTGGGATGCCGGAGTTGTTACATTAAAGCCGACGGTTGAGAAGGCAGGGGTTCGAACCTTTAGCTGTACGGTGTGTGGGAAAACAAAGAACGAAAGTATTCCGATGCTGGTACCAACAGCGACGCCAGAGCCAACAAGTACGCCGGAACCGACAGCGACGGCAACGCCGACAAGTACGCCGGAACCGACAGCGACGCCAGTGCCGACAAGTACGCCGGAACCGACAGCGACGCCAGTGCCGACAAGTACGCCGGAACCGACAGCGACGCCAGTGCCAACAAGTACGCCGGAACCGACGCCAACGCCAGTGCCGACAAGTACGCCGGAACCGACAGCGACGCCAGTGCCAACAAGTACGCCAGAGCCGACAGCGACGCCAGTGCCAACAAGTACGCCAGAGCCAACGCTAGTACCGACAAGTACACCAGCGCCAACTGGATATAAAGTGGGTACAACAGTGAAACATCCGGCGACAAACGGATATTATAAAGTTACCGCCACAGACACAGTAGAGTATATAAAACCGATAAAGAAAAAAGTAAGCACTGTCAAAATTCCAGACAGCGTAAACCTAAAGGGCGCGAATTACAAAGTAACCTCAATAGCTTCCAAAGCATTCAAGAGCAATAAATACCTGAAAAAGGCTACCATAGGAAACAATGTAATCCAAATTAAGAGCTATGCCTTTTATAAGTGCAAGAAACTCTCTTACGTACAAATCGGTGGCTCAGTAAAAGCTATCGGAAAACAAAGCTTTTATGGATGCAAGAAGTTAAGTGAAATGAGAATCTACACCTCCCGCCTGAAAGCCAAATACGTAGGCTCAAATGCCTTTAAAGGTACTCCGTTCAGGATGAAAGTTTACGTCCCCAGGAAAAAGGCAAAGAGCTACAAAACATTTTTTGTAAAACGAGGCATAAGCAAAAAGATTGTAATAAAGAAGATGTAATATTGGTTTGCATTACGGGGAGGTTTTTGTATGAAATACAGAAGCAAAAAAGGTTTTGCACTAGCGGAACTATTGATTGTAGTTGCAATTATTGCTGTATTGGTTGCTGTTTCAATCCCGATTTTTGATGGACAACTGGAAAAAGCACGCAGGGCAGTGGATATGCAAAATGCACGAATTATTAAGTCGGCATTGACGAATGCATATAATGAAGGGCGAATGGACATTCCAAAGAAAGCTGGATCAAATGAAGTTTCAGGAAGTGGTATTTGGGTAATAATATGTCGCAATACAAGCGAACTGCCAGCGGGATATAATAAAGCTAGGTTTAATGGAAATATCTATTGTGGAGCAAATTCTGGAGTTATAGTAAACGGTGTAAAAAGCGATAATTGGAATTCTTATAATAATGGTGTTGAAGATGTATTAAAGGAGGCCGGTTTAAATTGTGATACTCTGAAAATTAAAAGCAGAAACGATGAGGAGAAAGGCTGGGATTGGATTGTTATACAAGTTGGGTTTGCAAATGAGCAGTTTTACTCACGTATCTATAGTGGGTTTAAAGGGGAAAACTCGGGTATGGAAAGTATAGCAGTTGGCTCTTCAAACATCGAAAAAGCAATAGGCGGTTCAAATTAATGTAACAAGAGAATATATAAGGGACTGTAATAGATGCATGTTGCGTATGAAGTGACATTCATCTGTTATAGTCCCTTTTCTCTTGACATTTTTCCACGTAATGTGCAAAATAAACTCATAAAGTTCAAACAATTTCAGGAGAAATTATATCATGAGAAAATCTTGAGTTTGACAAGGATGAGCCAGATAAGTTAATTCAGATACCAAATGCCGGTGAAGCTGTGAAACTGGAAATTTTCGCAGAACCGAATTTGATTGAGATTTTTGTCAATGATGGAGAATATGTATTAAGTAATGTGGTCTATCATTTAAGTACAGAAATTCAGGGAAAACAGAAAAAATATTGCTGTGGAATAATGAAATAAATAGAAAGCTGTGAAAAAATGAAGCAAATCGATTTTGAAAACGGAACCGTAACAAAAAATATTTTCAGTACAGCTATCCCTATGCTGGTAGCGCAGATACTTAGTCTTTTATATAACATTGTAGACCGTATTTATATTGCCAGAATCCCGGAAGTGGGAACTACAGCCCTTGGAGCAGTAGGCTTATGCTTTCCGCTGATCGTGATCATAACAGCCTTTGCAAACCTGTTTGGAAGCGGCGGCGCCCCTCTTTTTTCCATTTACAGAGGGATGAAAGAGAATGGAAAAGCACAGACGGTTATGAATACATCCTTTACTATGGTATGTATAAGTGGTGTGATTCTGATGGCAATAGGTCTTTTGTTTGCAAAGCCTTTATTAGTGCTGTTTGGAGCATCAGAAGACGGGTTGATCTATGCATATCCATACATGATGATCTATCTGATTGGAACAGTACCATCCATGATTGCAACAGGAATGAATCCGTTTATTAATGCTCAGGGATATGCTGTTACGGGAATGTTATCAGTAGCAATTGGAGCTATAGCGAACCTGATTCTGGATCCATTATTTATTTTTGTATTGGGTTTTGGAATCAGAGGAGCAGCTATAGCTACTGTTATTTCTCAGTTTTTATCCGCTGCATATGTTCTTCTTTTTCTGGAAAAAAGAGCAGAACTAAAGGCTCGTTTCATGAAGAAAAAAGAGCTGAAATCTTGTGCAGAGTATGCAAAAAACATTGTCAGCCTTGGTACTTCAGGTTTTATTATGCAGCTGACAAACAGTCTTGTGTCTATTTGCTGCAACAATGTTCTGGGAGTAACCGGTGGAGATGTATACATATCAGTTATGACTATTATATCCAGTGTTCGCCAGATGGTTGAAACACCAATTTATGCTATAAATGAGGGGACTTCTCCTGTTCTCAGCTATAACTATGGAGCAAAAAGACCAAAGCTTGTACGTAAAGCAATGATCACTTTGGCGGTTATGGTTCTGGCTTATACTGCTGTTGTCTGGAGTGTGATCATCTTCGCACCAGACTATCTGATTGCAGTATTCAGCTCTGATAAACTTCTTATACAGGATGCAATTCCAGCTCTGAAAACCTATTTTGCAGCATTTATTTTTATGGATCTGCAGTACATTGGACAGACGGTTTTTAAGTCTCTGAATAAGAAAAAACAGGCGATTTTCTTCTCCCTTTTGAGGAAGGTGTTTATCGTAGTGCCCCTTACTTATCTGCTTCCTTATGGATTTAAAATGGGAACTCACGGAGTGTTCCTGGCAGAGCCGGTATCCAATGTGATTGGAGGCAGTTTATGTGTTATTACAATGCTGATGATAGTGCTTCCAGAGCTGAAAAGGATGGAAGAATAAACAATGATAAGAGGTAATTTATAATGGTTAAAGTTGACTTAATAACGGGATTTCTCGGTTCCGGGAAAACTACTTTTATAAAAAAATATGCAGCCTGGCTGATTGCCCAGGGGCAGAATATCGGTATTTTGGAAAACGATTTTGGGGCGGTGAATGTGGATATGATGTTGCTTCATGATCTGGAAGGAGAGAATTGTGAGCTGGAGATGGTGTCAGGTGGCTGCGATAAAGACTGTCACAAAAGACGCTTCAAGACGAAGCTGATCGCAATGGGAATGTGCGGATATGACCGGGTTCTTATTGAGCCTTCCGGGATTTTTGATGTGGATGAGTTCTTTGATGTGCTTTATGAGGAACCACTGGATAAATGGTATCAGATTGGAAATGTGATTACTATTCTGGATGCCAGACTGGAGGAGAAGCTGCAGCCCCAGGCAGAATATCTGCTGGCTTCTGAGGCAGCAGATGCAGGCTGTATTGTTCTTAGCAAAAGCCAGGAGGCATCTTCTGCGGAGATTGGGGAGACAGTAGAACATCTGAACCGTGCCCTGGAAGGCGTGAAATGTAAGCGTCGCTTTACGGAAAAAGATGTGCTGGATAAGGACTGGGAGCGGTTTACAGATGAAGATTTTCGTCGTATTTTTAACAGCGGATATGTGATGGAAGACTTCGAAAAGCAGTGTTTTGATGAGCGGGAAGGCTTTCAGTCATTATATTTTATGGAACTGAAGCTTTCGGAAGCTGAGCTGGAGCGTGCTGCCCATCAGATTTTGGATGATCCGGAATGTGGAAATGTGTTCCGGATCAAAGGATTTGTGAAAGCAGATTCTGGAAAGGCGAAGGCTCATTCTGTGTCTGCAGAGATGGAGTGGCTGGAGCTGAATGCCACCCGAAGGGAATTTTCCCTGAAACCCGTTTCGGTTGGTCAGGAAGTGGTGATTGTGATAGGGGAAAATATGAATAAGGAACGGATACAGGGGTATCTGAAGCGCTGAACTGATAGTGCCGGGCTTTTTATCGTCTTGTCGTAATTTGTCGAACGATTTTTCTTGGAAAGTGATTTGTACTGTGCTATTCTAAGTATATCTTATAAGATGTATCTGAAAACTTTTTGACTATCGTTGTTCCAGATCAGGAATGGTAATATCCACTTTTATTTTTGTAATTACAATTGTTTAAAGGGTTTACACAGACTGAAAATACCGTTACAATGATTATATAATCAATCAATAATCATAAAGGACGGTGTAAGTATGGAGGATAATTACATGCCAACAGATGTTCAGTTCAAATATGAATTGCGCAAGCGTTTAACTGAGTTAAATCAGAAGTTAGAGTTACTAGATCAGCAGGAATATGAGAAGCTGAAATCAGTATTGAAGCAGGAAATTGCAGATATAGAGGCGAGTTTGCAGGATTGAGTTTAACCGAATCAAGCAAGTTCCCTGCTGGGGCTGCGCAAAGCAATAAGCAGTGGGTTGGGACTTGCTTGTATCAGGAGTGGTGCAAGCCACTCTTGATAAGCTGCGAAGCAGCATTCGGTGTAGAGCCGCGTAGCGAAGCGGACCTGGAATGTCCGCTTCGCCACGCGTTTAAGCTTAGATCACCTTTCGTCCCTGTACATATTTTCCAGCCAGATTTCTGTCATCGGACAGATAAACCAGTCGTTCCAGTCTGTCACGGCTGGAAATCTCCTGTGGGTGGTGGATATTGTTGTCGTCAAGCACCATGGCATCGAATTCATAGCCTTTCTCAAAGCTTCCTACTTTTCCGAAGAAGGAACCTCCACCGATGGTCGCCATGTAGAATGCTTCTTCCAGGGTGATCGGTGCCAGTGTCTGATCCATCAGTCTCCAGCGAAGCTTGGAAGCCTGAATGCTGTCTGCGATAGCGCGGAACATAGAAAGGGAAAAACCGCCGGCGATATCAGTTCCAAGTCCTACATGAAGTCCCATATCAAGATAACGGCGAACTGGTGCGATTCCGGAAGAAAGATCGGTGTTGGATTCCGGGCAGTGAGCAATATAAACGCCCTGGTCTTTGATCATCTGCAGTTCTTCGTCTGTGGAGTGTACACAATGCGCCATAATGGTCGGGCAGGTTCCACCAAACAGTCCGAACATATCGTATGCATCTCCATAGAATCTGCTTGTAGGGCAAAGTTCTTTTACCCATGCGATTTCTCCGAAATTTTCCGACAGATGAGACTGAACCGGAATATGATATTCCTGCTGGATTTTTCCAAGCTCTGTCATTAATTCATCTGTACAGGATGGAGTGAAACGTGGCGTCAGGATAGGATAAGTGTGGTCGTAGCGATTCCTGATCTCATCCAGCCACTGGCGTGTATCAGCAGCGGAAGCCTGTGCGCTTTCTTCCTGAAGCTCCGGTGCTCCGTTGCGGTCCATATTTACTTTTCCAACCATTGTGGTCAGACCGCTTTCTTCCAGCATATCCATAAGAAGCTCTGTGGCTGGACGATGTAAGGTAGCAAAAATACAGGCTCTGGTGGTAAAGCTGTGCTTCAGGTCATCTACGAAAATAGAGTAGGCTTTTTTCGCATAAGACAGGTCTGCATACCGTGCTTCCTGAGGGAAGGTAATAGTATTCAGCCAGTCCAGCAGCTCCAGATCCATGCCTGTTCCACGGTAAGCATATTGGGGAGCATGAAGATGAAGGTCTGTAAAGCCTGGGATGATCAGGCGGTCCCCCATATCTTCTGTGGGAATATCCCTGTATTCTTCCGGAAGCTGGGAAAAAACACCTGCGCAGATGCCATTTTCGCAGACAACGTAGGAATTCTCTGCGAATACAAGCTCATGCTGATTCTTGCTGTAACAGATAGTACCCTTTAATGCAAATAATTCGTTTTTCATATTAACACATCCTTTCAGCAGGAGGGGTGAGGTGAGAAAAAGGTTCGGAAAAGAAAAACTACCCGAAAAATGTCGCACCTGCACACAGCCTCGCATGCAGCTTATAGACAACTATTAGGGTAGCTGGTAGAGACGTCCAACCAGATTATGGACTTATATAAGCGTTAACAGTTTATAATTTATAACTTTATTGTACAGGGTATGTGTGCCAGAAGCAAGCAGAAAATCATAAAACTTTTCTTTTTTTCATATCATTTCAGGAAAATATACTATATAATAAGAAAGAACTTATTGACAATTAATTAGAGCGTGCATGAACGCAGATCGCGAAGTGACTGCGTTCATGAGCAAGTAGCGAAGCGGACCTGGAATGTCCGCTTTATCAAGGAGATTACATTTATGGGTTACAGCTTTAAAGGACGTATAAGATACAGTGAAATAGGAGAAAACGGAAGCCTGACTCTTCCGGGAATACAAGATTATTATCAGGATTGCTGCACATTTCAGTCTGAAGAAATCGGACAGGGCATGGCAGAGCTTGAAAAAAGGCAGAGAGCCTGGGTGTTATCTTCCTGGCAGATTATTGTGAATCGTTATCCGAAGCTGGGAGAGACGATTATTGCATCAACAGCGCCATATAACTTTAAGGGATTTCTGGGAATGCGTAATTTTACCCTGAAGACAGAAGATGGGGAACTGCTATCTTATGCAAACAGCATCTGGACCAATATTGATACAGGTACCGGTCTTCCTGCCAGACTTACAGATGAAGATACCAGAGGCTATGTGCTGGATGAAAAGCTGGATATGGCTTATGCCTCCCGTAAGATTGCATTGCCGGATGGTATGGTGAAGGGTGAGCCTTTTTCCATTCAGAAGCATCATCTGGACACCCATCATCATGTGAATAATTGCCAGTATATTCGAATGGCAGCAGATTATCTGCCTGAAGGATTTGTAATTTACCAGATGCGTGCTGAGTACAAGAAGCAGGCTCTGCTTGGAGATGTTTTTTATCCTGCGGTAAAGACAGAAGAGAAGAAGGTTACAGTGGCACTTTCTACGGAAGCCGGGGAGCCGTATGCAATTATAGAATTTACTATGAAGTGAAAATATATGTAAATTATCTATTTTGCATACAGCTTCCGATACTGCCGCGGAGACATGCCAACCTTTTTCTGGAAAATCTGCGAGAAATAGGACTGGGAAGAAAATCCAGAGGTAGTGGCCACCTGTGTTACGGATAAATTCGAGGTTGTCAGAAGCTCTTTACTTGCTTTCAGTCTCCGGTCAGTCAGGTAATTAATAGGAGATTGCCCCATGCATTCAGTAAAAGAATGAGCCAGATAAAATTTATTAATATGTGTGATCTCTGCCAAAGAATCCAAGGTGATATTTTTGGAATAATTTACATCAATATAACGCTTGGCAAGAGCACACTCCTTGGAAAGCTGGAAGGAAGAGTCTGAAATGACAGACAGATTCTGTTTCCTGGAAATGTATACCAGAAGAACCTGAAGCAATCCGTGGCACACTTTTTCGAAACCGGGTTTCTGCTCATGAAATTCCCGCATCATCAATTGGGCAAAATTAATAAACTGATTCTTATCGGAGCCATAACTGTAGAAGCTGTATCCCTTAATGTCTTCCTGATCCGGATCAGCAAAAGAAAAAGCCAGTCCATCAACGCCAAATACAATATACTCCATCGGGTTATTAGGAAGAGTTTTCTCTGTGTGCTCTACGTTTGGATTGATAATTATCAGATCATCGGTTTTTACAGAAATTTTGTTATTTTCTATATAAAATACACCTTCGCCACGAAGAATATAAAAAAGCTCCGAAAATTGATGGGTATGGGGATGGGAATGCCAGTCACCTTCGTATTTAGAGATGGAGATATAGCGAAGGCGAAAGTCCTCATGGCTGTTATTGGCGAAGTCAAGATTAATAAAATCATTGCTCATAAATAAATATCCTCTTAATGATTATCATACAATTTTCTGAATCACTTAAAGTCCATACAAAAACCCAAAAATATCAAAATAAGGTTGTTTCATAAATAATATTATACATAAAAATTTATAAAAAATACAGCGTTTTAATAACGAAAAAGCAAAAAATATAACAAAACAAGCAACAATAAAATTGATATTATATGTCAAAACTGTTATATTCCTTATAACAAAAGTTTCCAGAAGAACAAGGAGGAAAATCATGAAAAAGAAAGTTGTAGGAGTACTTTTAGTAGCGGCAATGGCAACATCTATGTTTGCAACACAGGCTGTAGTACATGCTGAGTCACAGGACGAAACACTCAGCGTATGGTGCTGGGATCCGAACTTTAACGTTTATGCTATGCAGCAGGCTGAGAAGATTTATCAGAAGGATCATCCGAATTTCAAGCTTGATATCCAGGAAAAGGTATATTCTGATATCGAGACTGCACTGATCACAGCTGCAGAGGCTGGAGATTACAGCACATTACCGGATATCTTCTTAATGCAGGATTACTCATTCCATAAGAACGTAACAAACTATCCTGAAATCTTTACTGAGTTAACAGATTCCGGAATTGATTTCACACAGTTTGCTACTGGTAAATTAGCAGATTCCACAGTAGAGGACAAAAACTACGGTGTACCATTCGATAACGGTGCTACAATCATGGCAATCCGTACAGATATGGTTGAGAATGCTGGCCTTACAGTAGATGATTTCAAAGATACAACATGGTCAGATTTCATGGAAAAAGCTAAAAAAGTAGTAGAAGCAAACGACGTTCCGATGCTTACATGCTCCGGTGGTTCTGAGATCGTAATCGAGATGCTTCAGTCTGCAGGTGCTTCTCCAATGGTAGACGGAGAGGTTTCCTTAGTTGATAACAAGGCTCTTAAGAAAGCAATCGAAACATACAAACAGCTTATCGATGAGGGAATCATGGCTGACTTCACTGACTGGGATCAGTACATTGCTTCCATGAACAAAGGATCAGCTGCTGGTGTTATCCAGGGATGCTGGATCATGTCCTCTATCCAGGCTGCAGAGGATCAGGCTGGCAAATGGGCAGTTGTTAACATGCCTAAGTTAGATGATGTTGAAGGTGCTACTAACTATGCAAACTGTGGTGGAGCAAGCTGGGCTGTATCTTCTAACTGTGAGAACACAGATCTTGCATTTGACTTCCTTAAAACAACATTTGGCGGAAGTGTAGAGTTATATGATGACCTTCTTCCAAACGCTGGAGCAATCGCAAGTTACTTACCGGCAGCAGAGTCTGATGTTTACAATGAGACATCTGATTTCTATGGCGGACAGGCTGTATACAAAGATATCGTAGAGTTCGCAGGTCAGGTTCCTGGAATCGACTATGGCGCATTCTACTCTGATATCAGAAGTGCATTAACAGATGCTATCACAAATGTTGTACAGAACGGTGCAGACATTGACAGTGAGATCCAGAATGCACAGGATACAGTAGAGTTTAATATCAGCGAATAATAAACAGAGTTTTTTAGACAGGACGGTACCGGGGATGCAGTATTGCGTCCCCGGTACTTCTGTAAAGGAGAAACATGGGAAAAAAGAAATTGAGTTTAGAGAAAAAGCATAATCTTACTGGATGGGCATTTCTGCTCCCAGCATCAATTTTGATATTTGTATTTTGTTTTTATCCGATGGCGCAGGCAATCATGCTTTCCTTTAAAAAATCCGGAGGAACATTTACCGGTGCATCCAATTATCTCAGAATTCTGAAAGATAAAACATTTCAGCAGTGTTTGTTTAATACATTCTTTTACTTTTTGATCCAGGTGCCGATCATGCTGCTCCTGGCTTTGATCCTGGCACAGCTTTTGAATAATCCGTCAATCAGATTCAAAGGCCTTTTCCGTACATTGATCTTCCTTCCTTGTGCAACATCACTTGTATCTTATTCCATGATCTTCAAGTCTTTGTTTGCTCCGGATGGAGTTGTGAATCGCGCGCTGGTTGCAATTGGCTTATCCTCTGTTGACTGGTTCCAGAGTACCTGGCCGGCACGCTGGGTAATTGTTATCGCCCTGATCTGGAGATGGACAGGTTATAATATGGTATTTTATATTGCCGGATTACAGAATATTGATTATTCCGTATATGAGGCAAGTTACATTGATGGAGCAACACCATTTCAGCAGTTTGTAAAAATTACAATTCCGCTTTTGAAACCGACAATCCTTATGACTGCAATTATGTCAACCTCAGGAACTCTGCAGTTGTTTGATGAGTCTATGAACCTGACAGCCGGAGGACCGGGTAAATCAACAATGACATTGGCACATTATATTTATAATATTTCTTTTGTTGAGACACCGAAATTTAATTATGCAGCAGCTTTGTCTGTGTGCATTCTTGTAATGGTAGCAATTCTGTCTGCAATTCAGATGAAAGTAGGTGACAAACGTGACTAAAACGAAAAAAATAATCGCATATACAGTTCTGATTCTGGCAAGCCTTTTGTCTGCATTCCCGTTATACTACATGATTTGTGGAGCAACAAATGCCAGTATTGATGTTGTCAGAGGACACCTGTTTCCAGGTACTTATCTGATCGAAAACTTTAAGACGCTGATTGGCATGCAGGATCTTGGACGTGCAATGTTCAACTCCTTCCGTAATGCAACTGTGATCACACTTATAACACTGCTTGTGTGCTCAATTGCCGGATATGGATTTGAGATCTACCATGATAAAGGGAAGGATTTCCTGATGAGCATTCTGCTCCTTGCAATGATGCTTCCATTCGTAGCAATCATGATTCCGCTGTTCAAAATGCTTACTTCATGGGGACTGGCTAATACATGGATCGCACTTGCCCTTCCATCTATTTCCACTCCGTTTATGATTATGCTGTTCCGTCAGGCAGCCCGTTCTTTCCCATTTGATATTATTGAGGCGGCAAGACTTGAGGGATTAAGCGAAATCCAGATTTTCTTCAGAATGTTTATTCCGATCATGAAATCCACTTACGGAGCTGCAATGACAGTAACCTTTATGAATGCATGGAATAACTATTTGTGGCCAACTATTATTTTGCAGGACAGCAAAGCCATTACAATGCCAATGCTTGTAGCAAACCTGAAAAGTGGTTACAGCGTTGACTATGGTATGCTGATGCTGGGTGTATTGATTTGTACACTTCCTACTGCAGTAATCTTCCTCTGTTTACAGAAGAGCTTTGCAAACGGAATCACAGGAGCAGTAAAATAATGCAGAACTATTGTATGAAACCAGAAAGCTTAAGGAAGGCGCAGGGAGCCTTCCTTTTGGCAAAAAAGCTTGGACTTCTGGAGGATCCTTCTATGGAAGGTCTGGAAGCAAGACGGCAGAAGCATAATGAAATGCTGCAGGTGAAGGAACAGAAGAATGAGAAGTTCTATGGACCTCATTATTATTCCGCACCAGCTTATCTGCAGTATGAACTGACGCGTCTGAAGCTGGATTTTGTTCAGCCCAGTGAGGCTGTCAGGAAAACCGGTTTATGTCCGGATTTTACTGAGCAGGAAAAAAGAGCTTTTTATGAACAAAACATGGATTTGTTCGGACGATACCACGGTGATTTCTTTACTTATGAAGAGGTAGCGCAGATCATCGAGAAACGGTTACGGGAGGATGCGTATGACGAGCTTATCGAGAACGTATTACGTGAGTTCGAAAACGGGAAATGATTCGAACGATGGACTGACAGAGGGAAACGCTTTTGCCAGTCTTTTTGCAATCAATCACAGAAGCCTGCAGCCGGGAGATCGGGTTTTGCTGGAACGCGGCAGTGTGTTTTATGGACAGTATCTTCAGATAACAGATAGCGGCAGTAAGGAAGCGCCGATTATGCTCGGGGCATATGGAGAAGGAGATGCGCCGCGTATTGAAGCCTGTGGACAGGGAGTCTGGTATCAGGATTATGGAAATCAGCTGGATTCACCGGTGCATGTCTATCATGGCTATGTATCTTCTGCAGTTTTGTTATATGACGCAGAATACATTATTGTGGAAGATCTGGAGATCACCAATGCAGGCAATGAAATTATTGGAGAACGTTATTCACTTGGGGATAAAATGAATCGTACCGGTGTTGCAGTTATTGCGAAGGACAAGGGTGTGCGGCACGGTATTATACTGCGAAATCTGTTGATACATGATGTAAATGGCAATGTGTATGATAAACATATGAACAATGGTGGTATTTATATGACAGCTCTTCGACCGGAATGTGAAGAGGCTACGGGGGTGGCACGCTATAAGGATGTTACGATAGAAGGCTGTTTTGTGTATCAGGTAAGCCGTTGGGGGATTGCAGCAGGATACACTTATGCGCATGATAAATTCCAGGGAGCTGAGCTTAGCGAGGAGAGCTTTCTGAAATACGGGCATGAGAATATGCAGATCCGGGATAATTATGTGAAAGCAGCAGGCGGTGACGGTATTACAGCAATGTATGCGCTGCGTCCGCTGGTGGAACATAATATGGCAGATTCCATTGCTTGTGAAATTAATGACAGGATCTACTGTGAGCCTGGTGTCAGAATGGGGAAGGTGGCAGCAGGTATCTGGCCGTGGAAATGTAAGGACGCACTTTTCCGTTATAATGAGGTTGCAGATACAAGACTGAATCAGGATGGCATGGCGTATGATGCGGATTCCGGTGACGGAACGGTTTATGAATATAATTACAGCAGACAGAACGAGGGCGGATGTGTAATGTTCTGTTTGCAGGAGGCAATTCATAATACTTTTCGCAATAATGTCAGCTATGATGATCTTGGGGGAACGATCAGCCCTTCGGAGAATCCGGACGCATTGCTTGAAGACAATGTTTTTTATGTAAGGCAGGGGGTGCCTTTTGTTCGTAAAAACATGGATGGGGGCAAGTTTACGCAGGTAAATGATCAGGTTATTGAACTTGATTAAATTTTTCTTTTATCATATCTTTCTCAACAAATATACTATATAATGTGTATAAAACCAATTGACAATAATGGAGCGATAAATTGTCTATGGATGTAAGGGAAAAGGAGGAATGATATGAACGAATTTTTAACGGAAAAAGGGAAAAAGAGCGGAGCCATAAAGCGGACCTTATGTGGAATCGCTGCATTTATGTCATTGGCAGCTTTTGCTGCCGGATATGAATTTATTTCCGAAAAAAGATGGAACATGATGGCCATAGAGTGGGTGATCGGATTGCTTCTTCTCTATCCCACTTTTCGGGAGATACAGAAAGGAATTCTTTCCGGACAGGCGGGGAAAGTCGCCCAGTGGTTTTCTGCTTATGCGGAGAGTACCATTACCTTTAGCAAGCTGGAAACAGAGATGAAGCCCGGAGCTGTGAAAAATATACAGCGACTTCTGTCAAAAGGCTATCTTAAGAATCTTCAGATTGATAAAGAACGAAGTTTTATCACAATTACCGCACCGAACCACCAGGTAAAGAAGCACACCTATATTACAGTTACCTGTCCTTGCTGTGGCGGAAAGAATCAGATTATTCAGGGACGCTTAACTAATTGTGAGTATTGTGGACAGCCATTAGAATAGAAATTCCTAGAAAAAACTTTGCTATATTGCATAAAAAACGAAGGATTTTCAAGAATAAAAGAAGAATTTTGTATAGTTTCTCAAAAAAAATACTGCTATAATATGCACATATTGAAACAAACCTAAAAAACTCAAATGTATATTTAAGGAGGATTTTCACAATGAAAAGAAAATTAGTAAGCTTAGTACTTGCAGCAGCAATGACCACATCCATGATGGCAATGCCTGTATTCGCAGCTGACGATGCAGCAACAGAAGAGGCTGCAGCTGATGTTGATTTATCTGACAAAAGAGTTGGTATCTGTATTTATCAGTTCTCTGATAACTTCATGACACTGTTCCGTACTGAGCTTGAGAACTATCTGGTAGAGCTTGGATTCTCTAAAGATAACATCACAATCCAGGATGGTGCTAATGACCAGGCTACACAGTCCAACCAGATCGA
>CAKRVL010000051.1 GCA_934408705.1 uncultured Blautia sp.
AATATGATCAGATCATCGCGGATTTTGCAGCAAGAAAGGAGGCCGCTCTTCATGAATAAGATTCCAAACAGACAGGCTATCTGTGAAGTTTTGATGGATAAGGCAAAAGAAGATAAAGATATTATGGTGCTTTGCAGTGATTCCAGAGGATCTGCATCCATGACACCATTTGCTGATAATTTTCCGGAACAGTTCGTTGAAACTGGTATCGCGGAGCAGAACCTGGTAAGTATTTCCGCAGGTCTTGCAAAATGTGGAAAGAAGCCATTTGCGTGTTCACCGGCTTGCTTCTTATCTACAAGAAGCTATGAGCAGGCCAAGGTTGATGTGGCATATTCCAATACAAATGTTACTCTTATCGGTATCAGCGGTGGCATCAGCTACGGTGCACTTGGAATGAGCCATCACTCTGCACAGGATATTGCAGCTATGTCTGCAATCCCGAATATGAGAGTTTACCTTCCAAGCGACCGTCATCAGACAAAGCATCTGATCGAGGCTCTGTTAAAGGATGAGAAACCGTCTTATATCCGTGTAGGAAGAAATCCGGTTGAGGATATTTATACAGAAGATAACTGCCCATTTGAAATGGACAAGGCAACTGTTTTGAAAGAAGGAACAGATGTGGCAATCATTGCCTGCGGCGAGATGGTACGTCCGGCTTATGAGGCTGCAAAATTACTGGAGGCTCAGGGAATCTTTGCAACTGTACTGGATATGTACTGCGTGAAGCCTCTTGACGCTGAAGGTGTTGTAAAGGCTGCCAAGAATGCAAAAGCAGTGATCACAGTTGAAGAGCATGCACCATTTGGCGGACTTGGCTCTATGGTTGCTCAGGTAGTTGGCGCTAACTGTCCGAAGAAAGTGCTGAATATGGCACTCCCGGATGCTCCGGTTATCACAGGTAACTCTCAGGAGGTATTTGATTATTATGGATTAAATGCCGAGGGTATTGCAAAGAAGGCTGTGGAAGCTTTGAAATAAAACGAAATAGGAAATAAAGCGAAGCGTGACTGACAGATTGCAAAAATGCAGATCCGGTCAGGCACGCTTATTGCTTATCTGCGAAAACGCTCAGGGACTTGTAAGCTCTGGCCCAGCAATTTTTGAAATTTAAGAGGATAACAAAATGGCAAAATATATTATCAGTATAGATCAGAGTACCCAGGGTACAAAAGCCCTTCTTTTTGACGAGACAGGAAGCATTATGCGCCGGACTGACCGTCCCCATAAACAAATCATTAATGAAAAGGGCTGGGTTTCCCATGATCCGGAGGAAATTTACAGTAATGTTCTGGAGGTTGTGAAGGAGCTTCTGGAGGGAGTAGAGAAGGAGTGCGTAGTTGGCGTTGGAATCAGCAACCAGCGTGAAACATCTCTTGCATGGAACCGCATTACAGGCAGGCCCTATGGAAATGCAGTTGTATGGCAGTGCGCCCGTGCAGTGGATATCTGTGGCCGTGTAGAGAAGGCTGGAGCAGCAGAGATGATCCGCCAGAAAACAGGAATGAACCTTTCACCATATTTTCCAGCATCTAAGATCGCATGGCTTCTGGAAAATGAAGAAGGTGCCAGGGAAGCGGCAGATCGCCATGAAATCTGCCATGGCACCATTGACAGCTGGCTGGTGTATAAGCTGACTGATGGAAAAGAATACAGAACAGATTATTCCAATGCATCAAGAACACAGCTTTTTAATATTTTTGACCTGAAATGGGATGAGGAAATCTGCAAACTGTTTGGCATTGATCCGGCAAATATGGCAGAGATCACAGATTCCGACGCCTGCTTTGGCGAGACAGATTTTGCAGGCCTGCTTCCTCATAAGGTTCCGATTCATGGTGTATTGGGCGATTCCCATGGCTCTCTTTTTGGTCAGGGCTGTCTGCAGCCAGGTATGATCAAATCCACCTATGGAACCGGTTCTTCTATTATGATGAATATTGGCGAAAAGCCTATTCTCAGTACTCACGGTGTTGTTACGTCCCTTGCATGGAAAATCGGCGGCAAGGTAAACTATGTACTTGAGGGAAATCTGAACTATACAGGTGCTGTTATTACATGGCTGAAGGATGATCTGCAGATCATTTCTTCTCCGGGAGAAACGGGAAAGCTGGCGAAAGAGGCTATTCAGGAGGACAGCCTGTATCTGGTTCCTGCATTCAGCGGTCTGGGCGCGCCTTATTGGGACAGTGAGGCAAGAGCTTCTGTTGTGGGAATGAGCCGTACTACCCGCAAGGCAGAGTTTGTAAGGGCGGCTCTTGAATGTATCGCCTATCAGATTACAGATGTTGTACAGGCTATGTCTGAGGATGCAGGGGTTCCTGTGAAGGAGCTTCGTGTAGACGGCGGCCCTACCCGCAATGATTATCTGATGCAGTTCCAGAGCAACATTGCAGATGCCGGAGTATTGGTACCGGATTCCGAGGAGCTTTCCGCTATCGGACCGGCTTATGCCGCAGGATTGCAGCTTGGCGTGTGGGATGAAAGTATTTTCGGAAAATTAAACCGTGTGTCCTATAAACCGGATATGGAAGCGGAAAAACGGGAGCAGAAATATGCAGGATGGAAGAAGGCAGTTACTTCTGTGATCACAAATAAATAATGTTGGGATTTTTGTCCCTGACATCATCTATTACAGATATAGTAATAAGCTCCATGAACAGTCCCATTCTTTCGGGAACTATACAGTGTTCGTGGAGCTTTTATGATAAAGAAAGATGACAGTAAATAAAGAAATTGGACTTGCGGTGGCGGCTTCATAATCGTAAAATTTTTGTATAGACTATAAGAAAATAGGAGCAGTTTGGTTAGTTGACAGGACATAATTTACAAGGAGATTGAGAAAATGAAATTAGGAATTGTTTATACAAGTACCACACCGGAATTGATCCAGTGTGTCAATGAAGAAATCAGAAAAAATCTTGGGGATACACCGGAAATCCTGAATTATCAGGATCCGTCAATTCTTGCAGAAGTGAGAGAACACGGTTATGTTACCGCAGGTGCGGCTGCACGTTTGGTAGGAATGTATATGCAGGCCGTTTCTGACGGAGCAGATGCAATCTTAAATTGCTGTTCTTCCGTTGGAGAGGTTGCGGATGCGGCTCAGAATATTGGCCGTTATACAGGTATTCCTATTGTTCGCATTGATGAGGAAATGTGCCGCGAAGCAGCCCGTCTTGGCAAGAGAGTGGGCGTTCTGGCTACGTTGCCCACCACACTGGAACCCACTAAGAATACAGTTTCCCGTGTGGCAAGAGAGATGAACCGTCATGTAGAGCTGGTGGATGGTCTGGTAGATGCGTTTGGTGCTGACCAGGATAAATTTAAGGCGCTTCTTTGCGCAAAGGCGGATGAAATTTCAGAACAGGTGGATGTGATCCTTCTGGCACAGGGCTCAATGGCTTATGCAGAGGACGCAATACATGAGAAAATCGGTAAACCGGTGCTTTCCAGCCCACGCTTTGGTGCAGAGGCACTGGCAGCTGCGCTGAAAGCGAAAGGCTTATAAAAATCTAAAAGGAGAACAACAATGCTTACAGATACAACCAGATCCCCATATGCGAAGGTTCATGCACTGGATGGAATGAAGGTGAAGTGGACAGGAGGCCTTTGGAAGGAACGCTTTGACACCTGTGCCAGCAGTACAGTTCCCCAGCTGAAGCACATGTTTGATGACAAGGATATCAGTCACGTAGTAGAGAATTTTAAAATCTGTGCAGGAGATGCCCAGGGAGATTTTGACGGAACTGTTTTTGGTGACGGAGATTTTTATAAATGGATGGAATCTGCCATCTATACTGCATATCAGACCAATAATGAGTTGCTGAAGGAAGAAATTGAGAATTACATAGACCTGATCGGCAGGGCGCAGCAACCGGATGGTTATCTTTCTACCAAGCAGATCATTGGGGAAAGAACAGGAAACGGAGTCTCCAGAATGGGAGACATCAATGATTTTGAGGTTTATAATTTTGGACATATGTTTACTGCAGCCTGCGTGCATAAGAGAATTACGGGAAAGGATAATTTCATTGCAATAGCGGCCAGAACAGCAGATTACCTGGAGCATCTTTACGAAGAGGCAGAGCGTACCGGTGAGGTACAGACCGCAGTCTGCCCGTCTCACTATATGGGACTTGTGGAGATGTACCGTACCACTGGAGATAACCGCTATCTGAAGCTTGCGAAACAGGCGATTGCTCTTCGTGACAGTGTGAAAAACGGTCTGGATGACAACCAGGATAAAATTCCGTTAAAGAAGCATGAAAAGATTCTTGGACATGCAGTACGTGCCAACTATCTCTATGCAGGTGTGGCTGACCTTTGTCTGGAAGAGGAAGACCAGGATTACATTGAGGTTCTCCACAAGGTATGGAGAAGTCTTGTGGATAAAAAGCTTTATATTACAGGGGGATGTGGAGCACTGTATAACGGCGCTTCCCCCTATGGCTACTTCTTTGACCATCAGCTTGTGCATCAGGCGTATGGTTATGAGTATCAGCTTCCGAATATCACTGCATATAATGAAACCTGCGCATCTCTTGGAAGTGTTTTCTGGGCATACCGTATGTTCCAGCTGGAGCCAAAAGCAGAGTATTTTGACATTCTTGAGCGTATGATGCTGAATACCAATCTGGCAGCGCTTAGTCTGGATGGAAAAAGATTTTTCTATGAAAACATGCTAAGACGGGCCAAAGAGCTTGATTACAAGCTGATCTGGCCACTTACCAGAAGCGAGTATATTCTTAGTTATTGCTGTCCTCCGAATCTGGCAAGAACTATTGCCCAGTCCAGTGAATATGCATATCTTACATCAGATAACAGCATATGGACCGGTATGTATGGTGCAAGTGAGGCACAGGTAAAGCTTGAAAATGGTGGTGAATTTACACTGGTCCAGAGTACAGATTATCCATTTGACGGAAGGATCCATTTTAGTACAAAGGATGTAAAGAAAAACGCTACTGTTTATTTAAAATTACGTATTCCGGGCTGGGTGACCGGTGGTTCCATCAAAGCTGCCGGAAGTAAAAATGGCGTGTCTCGTGAACTGACAGAAAAGGATGCAGGAACCTATCTGACAATCCAGGTGGAGAATCCTGGCAGTATGGATATTACACTGGATTTAAACATGGAGGTTCGCTATACAGTAGCTAATAATATGGTAGAGGAAAATGTGGGGCAGGCTGCAATTGAGCGAGGACCACTGGTTTATTGCTGCGAGAGTGTGGATACTCAGGCGCCTACTCTGGATGATATTTATCTGGATCTGAATGCAGAATTTACTCCGGTGGAGTTTGAAATCCAGGGAAGAAAAATGACAGCACTGGAAACGGAAGAATATACCATTGACCGTTCTGAATTTGACAGAAATGCCCTGTATCAGTCCTTGAAATATCACGGTATGGGTAAGAAGCATGTACGTCTGATCCCATATTATGCGTGGGATAACCGTGATTACGGCGAGATGCGTATCTGGTTCCCAATTGCCTATACAGTATGATGGAGAAAATTAATATGGAACATAAAATCATTCCTTTCCAGGTCATAGAGGAGAGGACAAAAACTGATCCGGATAAGGCAGAAGCTCTTCTTTCCCAGGCAATGGAAGGGTTTCATAAAAAACTTGTAGTGCTGGATGATGATCCGACAGGTGTACAAACGGTTCATGATGTGTCCGTTTATACGGACTGGGAAGAGGAATCCATCCGCAAGGGCTTTGAAGAAAAAGAATCCATGTTCTTTATACTTACCAATTCCCGCAGCTTTTCTGTGGAGAAAACCACAAGAGTACACCAGGATATTGCAAGCCGGGTATGTAAAGTGGCCGAAGAGCTGGGACAGGATTTCATGATCATTTCCCGTGGAGATTCTACGCTGCGAGGACATTATCCTCTGGAAACACAGATTCTGGCAGACGGTCTGTCCGGAAATCTTACACACAATGCAATTGACGGTGAAATAATCTGTCCGTTTTTTCCGGAAGGCGGCCGTTACACAATGGACAATATTCATTATGTAAAAGAACAGGATAAACTGATCCCTGCCGGAATGACAGAGTTTGCTAAGGACAAAACCTTTGGTTATAAATCATCTGATCTGACTGAATATGTAGAGGAAAAAACAGAAGGAAAGTACAATAAACAGGACTGTATTACTGTTTCCCTGGAAGAACTGAACGCATTAAATGTGCAGGAAATAAAAACCAGACTTATGTCTGCGCAGGATATGACAAAGATTATTGTAAATGCAGTATCGTATGCTGATCTGAAGGTATTCTGTGCAGCTTTGGTACTTGCAATGAAAGAAGGAAAAAGATATCTTGCCAGAACAGCAGCAGCCTTTACTAAAGTAATTGGCAGGATAAGTGATCAGCCGTTGCTGGGAAAAGAACAGCTGGAGGTTGGAAGCAGCGAAAATGAAGCTTCCGGAACCACCGGCGTAAATGGTGGCATTGTCCTGATCGGCTCCCATGTGAAGAAGACTACAGATCAGCTGAACTGCCTGAAGGAGCTTGATGGTCAGATAGATTTTATGGAATTTCAGGTAAACACTGTATTTGAAGAGAATGGTTTGGAAAAAGAAGTAGAGAGAACCGTGAAAGCGGCAGAAGAGAAGCTTCTTTCCGGCAGAACTGTTGTAATTTATACAAGCAGACAGCTTCTGGCACCGGAGAATATGACACCGGAGGAAAAGCTGCAGATTTCTGTAAAGATTTCCAATGCAGTGACCAGCATTATCGGAAAGCTTTCTGTGAAACCGAAATTTATCATTGCGAAAGGCGGAATCACTTCGTCTGACGTAGGAACCAAAGCCCTTCATGTGAAGAAAGCCCGTGTTATGGGACAGGTGAAAAAGGGAATACCTGTATGGATGACCGGCGAAGAAAGCAAATTTCCAGGAATGCCGTATATTATTTTTCCAGGCAATGTAGGGGAAGTGAGTACCCTGAAGGAAATTGTAGAAGAATTGCTGTAGAACAAAGATGTGTCTGTTTATAAAGCGATTCACTTAAATTAGGAGGCGTATAAAATGCGAAAAGTAATTATATCCCTGGCTCCTGTACAGGCCGGAACCGGTGTTGATGCAGTAAAGCTTGCCGAGGACGTAGAAAAAAGTGTAAAGCTTGGTGCTGCAATGTGTCATCTTCACTGCAGAAAACCAGATGGAAGCCTTACACCGGATATTTCTTATATGTCTGAATGCTTTGATGAAATCCTGAAACGTACTGATGTGGTGGTACAGGCATCTACAGGCGGTGTTTCTGATATGAATATTCAGGAGCGCTGTAATCCACTTGATTACCCGAAGGTAGAGAGCGCATCCCTTAATGGTGGAAGTACAAACCTGGGCGAGGCGGTATATATCAACTCCTTTGATGATATCCGCTACTGCGCAGATGCAGTTTATAAAAGAGGAATCCTTCCGGAAACAGAGGTTTTTGATATTGGAATGCTGCATAACATGGCAATTGTAAAATCAGAGCAGCCATTTGCAGATCCTATGCTCTTTAATCTGGTATTTGGACACAAAGGCGGCATGCAGCCTACACCGGAAATGTTAGCAGCCTTCCGTTCCTTCGTTCCATCTGATGCACTTTGGGGTGTTACCCACTTCGGAAGAGATAACTGGACTTTTCTGGCAGCAGCCATCGCTATGGGAGCAACTGTGGTACGGGTAGGCTTTGAGGACAGCCATTATCTGAGTGAAGGTGTGGAGGCAGAGTATAACTGGCAGGTGGTTGAGAAGCTGGTGAACCTGATCCGTGCAATGGGGCTGGAACCTGCCACACCAGATGAAGCAAGACAGATGCTGAATTTAAGAAAACGCTGAAAGGGGAAACTAAAATGCTGACAGTCAAAACAATATATATGGATTATGAAACTGCCCCGGTGGGCGTTTCTCATATGCCCCAGTTTGCATGGGAGCTTACAAGTGATAAAAAAAATGTTAAGCAGGAATCCTATGAATTGCAGATCGCAAAGGATGCTGGTTTCACAGATCTGATTTATAACAGTGGTAAAATCAAGTCAGAAGAATCTGCTCATATTTATGCAGAGGGAGCTTCCCTGGAAAATGGCAGACGTTATTTTGTCCACGTGAAGGTCAGTGACGGGCAGGAAGAGACTGCCTGGAGCGAAACTGCTGCTTTTGTAACAGCTCTGGCAGGAGAGAATGGAGAGTGGGAAGAGGGGGCACCTGCATGGAAGGCAGCCTTCGTATCCGCTGAAACAGATGATTCTTATAAAAGTGTTTCCAAAGGAACCTATGTAAGAGGAACCTTTGAGATCAAAAAAGAAGTAAAAGAAGCGTATGCCTTTACAACTGCTCTTGGCTTGTATCAGTTTTATCTGAACGGTCAGAAGGTAGGCGAGGATGAAATGACACCAGGCTGGACCTCTTACAGAAGGCATCTTCTTTACCAGACCTATGATGTAACTGAGTATCTGCAAAAGGGCACAAACGGCGCCGGTGCAATGCTGGCACCGGGCTGGTATAAGGGTATTATGGGGCTGACAAAGGCTCGTAACAACTATGGCGACCAGACTGCATTTACAATGGAAATCCTTATTCGTTACACAGATGGAACCACAGAGTCTGTTTGCACAGATTCATCCTGGACAGGCTGTGATTCACCGGTTGTTTTTGCTGAAATTTATGATGGTGAAACCTATGACGCAGCTTTGGAAATTCCGGACTGGTCAAAGGCCGGACAGCCGGAGGGTAACTGGAAACCGGTAAAACTGGTGTTTTTTGATACACAGGTTATGCGCGCTCAGTACGGGGCAAAGGTACGTGTAGCAGACAGAATTCCTGCAAAGCGTATTTTCAAAACTCCGGCAGGAGATACAGTTATTGATTTTGCCCAGAATATGGCAGGAAGGATTGAAGTAACCGCAACAGGTAAGCCTGGAGATGTGATTCAGCTTCACTGCTTTGAGGTTCTTGATAAAGATGGAAATGTTTACCTGGATAACCTTCGCGCTGCAAAGGCAACAATGAAATATACCTTTGCAAAAGAAGGCACTGTTACCTGGCATCCTACATTTACTTATATGGGATTTCAGTATGCGTTGATCGTTTCCTATCCGGGAGAGCCTGAACCTGAGAACTTTACAGCCTGCACAATGCATTCTGATATGGCTCCTAACGGAAGTCTGGAGTGCTCTAATCCGTTGTTAAACCAGCTTCACCATAACTTCCTCTGGGGCTTGAAGAGTAATTTCCTGGATGTTCCCACAGATTGTCCTCAGCGAGATGAGCGTCTGGGCTGGACCGGTGACGCCCAGATTTTCTGTCGTACCGCTACTTATCTGATGAATACATATACATTCTATAAGAAATGGCTTCGGGATCTGGAGGTAGATCAGACTTCCGAAGGCGGAGTTCCCCACGTTGTTCCTAATATTGAGGAAGGACGTACTGACGGAAACTGGCTTCTCAGTCAGGGACCGCACTCAGCAGCAGCCTGGGCTGATGCCGCGATCATCAATCCCTGGACGATGTATCTGATGTATGGCGATAAGGACATTCTGAAAAAACAGTATAACAGTATGAAGGGCTGGATCGATTTCATGCGTGCACATGCAGTGGACTACATCTGGAATTATAAGCTGCAGTTCGGTGACTGGGTGGCACTTGATGCAGAAGAGGGAAGCTATTTTGGCGCTACACCTAACGATCTGACCTGTACTGCATATTATGCATATTCTACAGGACTTTTTGTAAGAATGGCACGCGCCCTTGGAAAAGAGGCTGTGGCAGCAGAATACGAAGCTCTTTATAACAAAATTGTGGATAAATTCCAGAAAACCTTCTTTGATAAAGATGGAAATATGACAGCCCAGACACAGACTGCCCATATTGTAGCACTGTATTTCCAGCTGACTCCGAAGAAATATATTGAGAAAACAGTACAAGGGCTTAAAAAGCTGCTGGATAAAGAAAATGGACATCTGGTTACAGGGTTTGTGGGAACACCTTACTTCTGTCATGCACTCAGTCAGAATCACTGTCTGAAGGAAGCATATGACCTTCTGCTGAAGGAGGATTTCCCATCCTGGCTGTATCAGGTAAAGAAAGGTGCAACTACGATCTGGGAGCATTGGGATGGTCTGAAGGAAGACGGAAGTATGTGGAGTGCTGATATGAACTCCTTTAATCATTATGCGTATGGGGCAATCGGTGAGTGGATGTACCGTGCAATGGCAGGAATTGAGGCTGATCCGGAGAATCCGGGCTTTAAGCATGCCATTCTTTATCCGAGAATCGGCGGCAGCCTGAAATATACAGAAGGAAAATATCATAGCATTTATGGCGATGTTGGTGTAAAATGGGAAGTCAAAGGAAAACAAATTGCATTGACAGTACATATTCCGGTAAACACTACAGCAGAAATCCGATTGGATCAGGCGAAGACAGTTATAGAGAATGACGGACTTAACTTTACCCCGGCTGAGGATTATATGACCTGTGAAGCCGGAAGCGGTACATACCATATTGTCTTTGAACAGTAAGCAGGGTGTTCAATGTAGAAAATATAAAATGATATGGATGTGAAAGGGTGATGGAAATATGGAAAAGAAGAAAAGGGTTTTAGGAATACAGAAGGCATGGAGGCAGCTGAGTATCCAGAATCAGATTTTTCTTTCCATGTTTCTCATCACCCTTTTAGGTGTGGGAATTCTGATGAATATTGTATACAATACTTCCGTTGCTGCAATTGAGCAGAACTACAGGGCATCCTATCAGTCAACATTAAAAAATTCCAGCCGTGTCATGGATATGAACCTGAAGAATATTGTAGATGTGGGACGAAGCTTCCTGAATGATGAATCACTTCAGCAGGTTCTTGAAACCAAAAAGGAGTATGACGGAAATAAGTTCTCCTCCAAGGACCGTGTAAAGCTTCGCACAGTGGCCAATGAAATGGCCAGTCAGCAGGTTTGGGTAAATTACATTGTGTTCGCAGATCTTTACGGGCGTGTTTATCAGCTGAACAATCTGAATCAGGGTACCTATGATTTTTATACTTATTATGAGGATAAAGACATTCTGGAAGAGGACTGGGTGAAGAAGGCAGAGGAAGCAAGAGGAAAGGAAGTATTTTTCAGGGACAGCATTTTAAGTGCAGGTACCCAGACCGGATTTTCCTATGCAAAATATATGATCAATCCCTCTAACGGTCAGGGAATGGGATACATGATCGTAGGTCTGAGCCAGAAGCTGCTTGGAAATTCCTTCGTTATGGGAAATGAAAGCTTCGAATCCAGTAATTTTATGATCATGGACGAAAATAACCGGCTTGTTTATTTTGCAGGAAATGAAGATCAGGAAAATACTATTATGAAAGCCTTTGCACAGCAGGAGGCAGACCAGCTTTATCTGTTTTCTTCTGTAACGAATTATACTACAGGCTGGAATATTGTAAATGTAGTTGAAAAAAATGAGCTTAGTGAAGAAAGTAAAAATGTCCGTTTTGTATCCTTCTGGGTGGCAGGCTGCGTTCTTTTGGTGGGCTTTATAATGGCGAGAATTATTTCCAGAACCATCAGTCATCCTCTGAAACAGCTGGAGAATACCATTGCACAGGTGGGAGAAGGCAAGCGTCATATTACAGAAGAGTTTGATTATAGTGAAGTGGGCAGGATCGGACAGAAATTTAAGGAGATGGTAAATACCAATCTGGAGCTGTCTGAGCATCTGATGGCTGTGAAGCTGAATGAACGTGAGGCAGAGCTTTTACTCTTGCAATCTCAGATTAATCCTCACTTTCTTTATAATACATTGGATTCGCTGTATTTTGTTGCCATCATGCATGGAGATGATCAGATGGCAGAAATGGTGGAGGCTCTTTCTGATAATTTCAAGCTTGCCCTGAATAATGGAAGCAAATATATTAAAGTTATAGATTCCGTGAAATGGATGCAAGGCTATATGAAGCTGCAGAATATGCGGTATAATAATCGTTTTGAACTGTTCGTGGATATCAGCCGCGAGATACTTCAGCGTGAAACAATCACTTTTATTTTCCAGCCTTTTATTGAGAATGCAATGTATCATGGACTGGAACCGAAGCTTGGAAAGGGAAAAATTTCCCTCAGGGGCTGGCAGGAGCAGAATAACATGATTTTTACCATTGAGGATGATGGTGTAGGAATAGACGATATGTCCAGACTGGAAAATGGTTACGGAGTGCGTAATGTAATCGAGCGTATTAAGCTTAATTACGGAGAAAAATACGGTGTGACGTTTGAGAGTCATCCGGGAAAAGGAACGAAGGTAACCATTGTTGTTCCGGTAAGGTAGGGAGGAATTTCATGTACCGCTTAGTAGTTATTGATGATGAATATATAGTTGTCCAGGGAATCAAGGCATTGATTTCCAGATTAAAGCTGGATTATGAAGTAGTTGGAGCTGCTTATGACGGAATCCATGGACTGGAAACCATCCGGGCGAATAAGCCTGATGTGGTGATCACAGATATCCGCATTCCGGGACTGGATGGATTGTCCGTGATCGAATCTGCGAAAGAAGAATGTCCTGATACATATTTTATCGTGATCAGCGGATATTCTGAATTTGTTTATGCCCAGCGCGCCCTTACTCTTGGGGTAAAGGATTATATCGATAAACCGGTTACTGCGGAAAAACTGAAAAATGCTCTTAACAGGGTGGAGCGAGAATGGGCGAAAACCAGGCATGAGGATAATCGCAAGGTTCAGGCAAACAGAGAGAAATTTCTGGAGCTGGAAAAAATCTTTGATAACTGTGTTAAAAGCATTACCGGGTGTGATGCAGGTGCTTTTCGGGAATGGTGCAGACAGGATATTCTGTGCCTGCGTGAGCTTTACCCGGAAATGCAGGACTTTCGAAGGGAGTTTTACAAGCATCTGTGTGTTCTGAGTGACGTTCTGATCGAGAGCCAGAAGCAGGTGGAACGCGGGACACTTGTCTCTTTTCAGGAGATGGAGAAGTGTGACAGCATAGAAGCAATACAGATTTATGGTGAAAGGGTGTTGTCGGATATCAGCAAGCATCTTACAGCAGACCAGACAGGAAGCAAGCACAGAGTCATCCTGGAGCTGCTCACATATCTGGATGAGCATTATGATCAGGATATCGGACTTAGTGAGCTGGCGGACAGAGTTGGAATGAGTACAGCATACTTAAGTGTGCTTTTTAAAACAGAAGTAGGCACCTCATATGTGAAATATTTGACAGAACTCCGTATTAAAAAGGCGAAGAAGCTTCTGCAAGATGGATATAAGGTTAATGAAGTCAGTGAAATGATCGGATATAATAATTACCGCTATTTTTGCGATATTTTTAAGAAGCATGAAGGGATGACACCCAATGAATATAAGGGAAATGTGTGGAAATCATAAGAGTCTAAAAAAAACGTACATTACCATAAAAATTAGGCACTGGTAAAAAAACATCCAAATGATATTATATAACCATAAGATATTTCCCGGGGATACGAAGAGACACGAAAATGAGACTAAAAAGTAACTGATTAAAGTATTGCAAATGAGATTGCAATAAAATTCAAAATTGAAAATTCGGAGGAATTCATAATGAAAAAGAAAGCATTAGCTATTTTAATGGCAGCATTAACCGCAACTACCATGTTTGCAGTTCCTACATTTGCAGCAGATTATTCAGGAGAGGATCCGCAGCTTGAGAAAAACATCAAAATCCTTACAATCTGGGCAGAAGATAATGATAATGGTATGTTATTAAATAAGATCTGTGAAGAATATCAGAAAAACGTAAACCCGAATTTCACATGGGAATATGAGATGGTTGCTTCTGATAACCTTCAGCAGAAGATCGCTACACTTGCAGCATCCAATGACCTTCCGGATCTGTTCGCTTACGAAGCAGGTGCTCCACTCAGCGTTCTCATCGATTCTAATAAGGTTAAAAATATTTCTGAAGCAGTTGAAGAGCTGGGAACAGCAGATTACTTAAACAGCGGTGCTGTTGAGCTTCTGAAAGGATTATCCGGAACAGACGATCTGTATGACCTTCCACTTGGACTGAATGTAGAAGGCTTCTGGTACAACAAAGCTCTGTTCGAGCAGGCAGGATGCGAAGTTCCTACTACATGGGATGAGTTTGAAGAGGTTCTTCAGAAACTTTCCGATGCAGGTATCCAGCCTCTTACAACAGGTGGATCTGACAAATGGGGTGCAACCCGTCTGATCAATGCTTACGCAGTAAGAACAGCAGGAAACGATATTATGACAAAAGCAGCTGATGGTGAAGTTCCTTATACAGATGAGAAGCTTGTTGCAGCAGCTGATAAGATTGCAGAGTGGGCAGAGAAAGGATACTTCGGAGAAGGTATCACAACAGTTGATATGAACACAGCAGGTTCCATGCTGATGAGTGGTAAAGCTGCTATCTTCTACAATGGTTCCTGGTTTACACAGAACCTGACAGATGATTCCCAGAACCCGGCAGGCGAGGACGGAATTGGATTCTTCAATATTCCAGTTGCAGATGAGTCCATCAGCTCCGCTACTTCTTATTCTATGAACTGTGGTAATATCCTTGCTCTTGACAATGATAAGTATGATGAGGCTACTGGCTGGTTCCTGAAATACTTCATGGAGAACATCGGAAATGTAGCTATGGAAGATCAGGGAACTGTTAAAGGTTACACATATGACGTAGCAGCAGAAGATATGGATGGTTATACACAGCTTGTTCTTGACGAGATCGACAAATCCACAGAAGGATTTGCTTGGTGGGAAGCAAAAATGCCTAGCGAAATCTCCAAGACAGCTCAGGAAAATGTACAGCCTCTGCTGAACGGCGAAATGACCGGCGAAGAATATATGCAGTCCATTCAGGATGTATATGACATGCAGTAAGTAACAGCTTAGGCAATGTTATAGGGAGTGTTTGCCAGCAGACACTCCCCTTTTTATTCAAAAAACAGGTTTTTTCAATACAGAAAGGAAGGAATTATATGAATAAGGTATTAGGTAATAAGAAAGCGATATCCCTTTTCGTAGTTCCGGCATTGATTGTTTACACCATTATTGTAATGGTACCGGTTATCTGGTCACTGTATTATTCATTTTTCAGTGGCAGCCCGGGACTTCAGTGGGAATTTGCAGGCCTTGATAACTATGCAAGACTTTTCAGAGATAAGAACTTTTTGAACGCATTAACAGTAAACTGTAAATATGTATTGGTTGTAACGGTTGGCCAGGTTGGAATGGGACTTTTACTTTCCCTGATGTTTAAATTCTGGTTGAGAAGATGCAAAACTATCGTAAGAACTCTGGTTTTCTTCCCGGTAGTGCTTCCTACAGTTGCTGTAGGCCAGCTGTTTGCAAAGATTTATGAGATCCAGCCAAATTATGGTCTGTTAAACTCTTTACTGGATTCACTTGGCTTTACCAACCTTGTTCAGCCATGGATCGGCCAGTCCAGTACAGCTCTCTGGGCATTATGTGTAATGGATATCTGGGTTGCCATGGGCTTCTATTCTGTAATTTTTTATGGCGCACTTCTTGATATCTCAGATGATATTCTGGAAGCAGCCAGAATTGACGGCTGCGGCGGATGGCAGTTATTCAAAAACATCCTTCTCCCGCTTCTTCGTCCAATGGTGATCACCAGCCTTGTATTCAGCTTCTCCGGAACTGTAAAGATGTTCGAGTCTGCAATGGCTCTTACCAAGGGTGGTCCGGGAAGTGCAACAAAGTCCTTGTCCATGTACATGTATGATGTTGCATTTACTTATAATAAGGTGGGTTATGCCAGCGTTATTGCGATCGTAATCTTCCTGATCTGTGTTGTTGGTTCTCTTGTTATCAATAAATTTGATGTAAAAGACTGAAAGGAGGAAATATTATGAAAAAAGTAAAATCAGTTTTTCGGGGAATTGTAATTTTCCTTCTTTGCATAGTCGAGATTTATCCTTTATTCTGGATGTTAACTGCTTCCTTTAAGAAACAGGCTGAGTGGAGTGAGAAGCCGGCATATGCATTAAATGATGGCTTCTATTTCCAGAACTACTCTGATGCGTGGACAAGAGGACATATGTCCACTTTCTTTAAGAACAGTTTGATCACTACATTAGTAGCACTTGTATTTATTGTATTTTTCTCAGTAACCGTTGGTTTCGCAGTAACTAAGATGAAATGGAAATTCAGAAATGCAGTTGCACAGTATTTCCGTTTCGGTATCATGATTCCGGTTGCAATTGCTTTGATTCCGCTGTTTCAGATTTACAGCAGAACCAATCTTTTAAATACCAGAACATGTCTGATCATTACCTACATAGCATTTGGTTTGTCGCTGTCAATCTATCTGGTGCAGGGATATCTTCGTTCCTTCCCGGATGATATTATGGAAGCAGCAGTTATTGACGGATGCGGTATCTACAGACTGATGTGGCATATTGTAACTCCCCTTATGAAGAACTCTATTGTAACAGTTCTGGTTCTTCAGTTCTTCTTCAAATGGAATGACCTTCTGTTTTCCATGACATTTATCAGCGACTCTGCATTGAAGACTGTTCAGACAGGACTTCTGTATTTCTCTGATGAATTCGGATCCAAGAACTGGGGCGCGATCTTTGCTTCTGTATCTATGAGTGTATTCCCGCTTCTGATCCTGTATATGGCATTGAACAAGAAGCTGATGGAAGGTATGACAGCAGGAGCTGTAAAGGGCTGATATTATGGAAGATAAAAAGACAGAGCAGTACAGACAGGAGCTGAAAAAATTTGTAATGTCACACACAGAGGATGTGCTTAAAAATCCTCGGAGCTTTATTCGTTTTCCTTTTATCGATCCTGGTTCTATCTACGATGGAAATGTATGGGACTGGGATACCTACTGGTCCGTATATGGCTTCCTGAATCTGGCAGATTCCTATGAGGATGAATCTGTGAAGCCAAGAATCATAGAGCATGCACAGGGAAATATCCGCAATTTCTTTGATCATCAGCTTGAGGATGGATATATTCCAATGATGATCGAGGTTGCAGACTGGCCGGAGCCTTATCTGAACATGAGGCACAAAGAAGGCAAGCTTATGAATATGCATAAGCCCTTCCTTTGCAGCCAGATATGCCTGATCAGTGATTATATCAGTGATTACGCATGGGCAGAGGAGTTCCTTCCCGGTGTGGCAAAATATTTTGAATGCTATGATCACTATTATTTTCATGAAAATAGTGGGCTGTATGTATGGAGAGATGATATTATGATTGGCATGGACAATGATCCGGCTACATTTGGCCGTCCGCCATTTTCAACTGCCAATATTTATCTGAACAGCTTTATGTGTGTAGAACTGGAGGCTGGTGCCAGGTTATACAGACAGCTTGGCAAAGAGGATGCTGCTAAGAAGCTTCTGGATAAACGCCAGGCACTGATTGAGGCAATCCAGCGTGAATGCTGGGATAAGCGTGACCGTTTCTTCTACTCTGTTGATGTGGATATCAAGACCAGAAAATATGACTGGTTCCATCAGGGACTTGGTGTTTTCTGGAAAACACTACCTATCAAGATCCGCGTATGGTCCGGCTTTATTCCCATGTATGCAGGAATTGCTACCAAGGAGCAGGCGGCAGACATGGTGAAGCATATTTTTGATCCTGATACCTTTGGTTCAGACTTCGGTCTGACTACGCTTTCAAAGGATGAAAAAATGTTTGACCTGTCTGTTACCAATAATCCGTCTAACTGGCTTGGCCCGATCTGGCTGGTTGCAAACTATGTGGTGTTCCGTGGACTTATGAACTACGGATACCGCATGGAGGCGGAGATTATGTATAAGCGCACCATGAGGCTTCTGGGCGAAGACCTGGAAAAAACAGGCAGTCTTCATGAGTACTACAATCCATTTAATGGAGAGCCGGTTATGAATGGCGGTTTTATTAACTGGAATGTATTGGCGCTGAATATGGCAGATGAACTGGAAGGAAAGAAACCAATGTGTCTGCCGGAATTGCTGGAAAAACAGGCAGAAAAGCAATCGTTATAATAAGATTTTTCTGCTGTGAGGTAAGTAAATACAGGAAAAGGATTGCAGAATACGTGGAATTTTGCAGTCCTTTTTTGGTTTGACCGGTAAAAAGCATCTTTCTGAAACAAAGTGTGTACAAAAAAACTCAAAAAGCTTATACTTAGAATGTGTTTTAAGTTTATTTTGTAAAATGAAACAGATAAAGGAGCAAAAACATGATTCAGAACCCGATTCTTCCGGGATTTTGCCCGGATCCAAGTATTGTACGTGTTGGTGAAGATTATTATATAGCAAATTCAAGCTTTGAATGGTGGCCTGGAGTGAAGATTTATCACTCCAAGGATTTGAAACATTATGAACAGCTGCCGTCACCTCTGACCAGAATGAGCCAGCTGAATATGGTAGGCGAAGGCGATTCCTGTGGCGTATGGGCACCGGATATTTCCTGGGACGGGGAATACTTCTGGCTGATTTATACGGATGTGAAAACCCGTACCGGAGGACTTTTTAACACCCATAATTACCTTGTGAAATCTAAGGACATCCGTGGCGGCTGGTCTGAGCCGGTTTATCTGAACAGCTCAGGCTTTGATCCATCTGTATTTCATGACACAGATGGCAAAATGTATATTGTGAATAT
>CAKRVL010000052.1 GCA_934408705.1 uncultured Blautia sp.
GGAAATCTTATTGCAAAATTTGCTCAGCTTCATGCAAATTCTCCTTTTTATCTCTTAAGCTGCTCAAGCTGTGTGCCTACCTTATCTTTCATCTCTTTGTACTTCGCAAGCTTCTCCTTCTCTGCATCAACCTTTGCAGCCGGAGCCTTGTTTACGAAGTTCGGATTATTCAGCATACCTTCGCAGCGGGCAATTTCCTTAGTCAGTCTCTCAAGCTCTTTCGTCAGTCTCTCAAGTTCTTTTTCTCTATCAACAAGATCCTCAAGAGGCATATAAACAACCGCATTGGAGACAACAACAGAAACTGCATCCTCACCGATGCCGGACTTATCCTGCTGAACATGGATTTCTTTTGCAAATGCAAGATTTACGAAGGATTTCTTGCTCTTCTCATACATCTCACAAATCTCTGCATCTTTTCCCACAATGATCAGATGAGTCTTTCTGTTCTGAGGAACATTCATACTTGTTCTTGTATTACGGATTCCACGTACAACCTCCTGGAAACTTCCGATGGCAAGCTCAGCTTCAGGAGAATTCCATTCATCCTTATATACCGGCCATTCAGAAATCATAATGGAATCTTCCTCTGGAAGCAATGTACAGTAAATTTCTTCTGTAATAAATGGCATAAACGGATGAAGCAGCTTCAGACCCTGAGTCAGTGCTGTACGAAGTGTCCACAGAGCCGCATTTGCAGCCTCCGGATCCTCCTCAGCTTTCCACAGGCGAACCTTGGCGATCTCAATATACCAGTCGCAGAGCTCATCCCACAGGAAATCGTAAATCTTCTGAACTGCAATACCCAGCTCATATTTTTCCATGTTATCTGTAACTTCTTTGATCACATTATTCAATCTGGAAAGGATCCACTTATCCTCATAGCAAAGAGAAGCGATTTCCGGCTCTGTTACAGACTTGCCTTCCAGGTTCATAAGAACGAAACGGGATGCATTCCAGATCTTATTTGCAAAGTTACGGCTGGACTCAACACGCTCCCAATAGAAACGCATATCATTACCAGGTGCGTTACCTGTCATCAGAGTAAGACGAAGGGCATCAGCACCATACTTGTCAATAACCTCCAGCGGATCAATACCGTTTCCAAGTGATTTACTCATCTTGCGTCCCTGGGAATCTCTTACCAGACCATGGATCAGTACGTGGTGGAACGGTGTCTGACCAGTCTGCTCAAGGGCAGAGAATACCATACGGATAACCCAGAAGAAAATAATATCGTATCCGGTTACCAGTACATCTGTCGGATAGAAGTATTCTAATTCCGGTGTCTTATCCGGCCAGCCAAGTGTGGAGAATGGCCACAGTGCTGAACTGAACCAGGTATCCAGAGTATCCTCGTCCTGACGAAGATGTGTGCATCCACACTTCGGACATTTCTCCGGCATCTCTCTCGCAACAATAGTCTCACCGCACTCATCACAGTAATAAGCAGGAATTCTGTGTCCCCACCATAACTGACGGGAAATACACCAGTCACGGATATTCTCAAGCCAGTGAAGATAGGTCTTATCAAAACGCTCCGGAACAAACTTCAGATCACCGTCCTCAAGAGTCTTGATCGCAGCCTTTGCCATCTCGTCCATCTTTACAAACCACTGAGGCTTGATCATTGGCTCTACAGTTGAATGGCAGCGGTCATGTATTCCTACACTGTGATTGTGCGGAACAACCTTTACCAGAAGACCAAGCTTATCAAGATCCTCTACCATTGCTTTTCTTGCTTCATAACGGTCCATACCTGCGTATTTTCCGCCAAGCTCGTTGATGGTAGCATCATCATTCATGATATTGATTTCCGGAAGATTATGTCTCTTTCCAACTTCAAAGTCATTAGGATCATGCGCCGGTGTGATCTTTACACATCCGGTACCAAATTCCTTATCAACATACTCATCGGCAATAACCGGAATCTCTCTGTCTGTAAGAGGAAGCTTCAGCATTTTACCAACGATATCCTTATAACGGTCATCATCTGGGTTAACTGCAACTGCAGTATCTCCAAGAAGTGTTTCTGGACGAGTTGTTGCAATTTCCACGAATTTTCCTTCTTCTCCAACTACTGGATAATTAATGTGCCAGAAAAATCCGTCCTGATCCTCATGCTCAACCTCTGCATCAGAAATAGAAGTCTGGCATACCGGACACCAGTTAATGATACGGGATCCCTTGTAAATATAACCTTTTTCATATAATTTGATGAAAACTTCCTGTACAGCCTTGGAACAGCCCTCATCCATTGTAAAGCGCTCTCTCTCCCAGTCTGCGGAAGCACCAAGCTTCTTCAGCTGGTTAATGATCTTTCCGCCATACTCTTCTTTCCATTCCCAGGCATATTCCAGGAATTTCTCACGGCCGATTTCTGCCTTATCAATGCCTTCTTTTTTCAGCTTCTCAGTAACCTTAACCTCTGTAGCAATAGCAGCGTGGTCTGTTCCCGGCTGCCATAATGCTTCATAGCCCTGCATTCTCTTGAAGCGGATGAGAATATCCTGCATAGTCTCATCAAGTGCATGTCCCATATGCAGCTGACCGGTAACATTCGGTGGCGGCATAACAATGGTAAATGGTTTCTTATCTGGGTTTACTTTTGCATGAAAATATCCGTTGTCCATCCATTTCTGGTAAAGACGTTCCTCGATTCCCTTCGGATCATAGGTCTTTGCAAGTTCTTTGCTCATGATTTTCCTCCTAATATAAAAATCCCGCTTTGTAGCAGGAATATTACAAGGTAATTTCCTGTTACATAAAAAGCGCCCCTCACACAAATCGTGTGAAGGGCGAAATTAACGCGGTACCACCTTCATTATGTGCATCTGAAATTGCTATGCACACATCTCTCTCCCATAACGCTGGAATTGCGTGAAAACTTACTACAAAATGATCTATCCTTCTGTGTGTTCAGTTCCCCGGCTCCAAAGCTACCTTCAGCGGATGCGGATCTCAAAATGTCTTCCAGCACGGGGAAATCCCCGGACATTTCTCTCTGGGAGGACATACGCTTACTCCTCTTCTTCAATGCCTTTCGCTGCAGCATGCAATTACCTGGTTCATCACCTGGAAAAGCCGCTGCTTTTTATGGATATTACTATAATTGTAATCCTCCGGCTTGTCAAGCTAATTTAAAAAAGTTCACATATTCCTGGAATATGCCTCGTTTTTCTTACTATTCTACACTCTTCAAGGACTCCACCATATCTATAGCTTTCAATTTAAAGTGCATAACACCATTTACCACAACAGAAAATACACTGGTCAGAACTCCGCTGTATAAAAAGCTAAGCGGCTTAATATTTCTTCCGAACATAACAGCATCCACCTCAACTGTGGTAATAACATATCTGTGGAGTAAAATTCCAAATACCGCTCCAAACAAAATGCCAAGCGCAGTAAGGATCACATTTTCGCGGAGCACATACTGGGAAACCTCGCCATCGTAGAAGCCCAGTACCTTTAAGGTAGCCAGCTCTCTCTGACGTTCTGTAATATTAATATTATTCAGGTTGTATAATACCACAAAAGCCAGCAAGCCTGCTGAAACGATCAGCACCAGGATTACCACATCCAGGGTACTCAGCATACGGTCAACCTGCGCAGAAAGGCTGCTTGTATAACTGATGCTTAAGGCACCGGGATGCGTAAGGATTTCTGTTCCAACACTATCTGAAGCATCCTTATATTCATCCTTCAGGGTAAATACAATATCCTGATAATCCGGTTCTTCTCCGAAGGTCTGCTCGTAGACTGCCGGTGTCATATAAAGATAATGGCTCATATAATTCTCAGTGATCACAGCTACCCTCACTGTATACTGCTTATCTGCTTTTTCTAAAGTAATATTATCGCCCACCTTAAGTCCAAGAAGCCGTGACGTTTTCTCTGAAATCGCAGCCCCCTCATCGGTAAGCTCATATTTTTCTTTAGTAATACGATTCTGCAGTGTTACATCCTTGGCAAATTCATCCAGCTTCTCCGGTACAAACAGATAAACGCTTATGCTTGTCCCACCCTTCGGTGCACTGATCTTGGTCATCTGTACCCGGTTGCAGTGGGCAATTTTTTCATTGCCCTTCATGTATTCCAGCAGCTCTTCTCTTTCTTCCTCTGTAGCATCGCTGTCCTCAATGATCATTCCTTCATAATGCTGCAGATCCCGGTACTGGATAGTGGCAATATCACTTACAGAATCCTGGATTCCAAATCCTACAAGCATAAGTCCCATACTTCCGGCAATTCCAAATATAGTCATGACCAGACGTTTTTTGTACCGGAAAAGATTCCGGATAGTAGACTTCCAGGAAAAGCTTAAATACTTCCATATAAACGTGATCCTCTCCAGAAGAACACGCTTACCTTCCTTCGGTGCAGGCGGACGCATCAGTGAAGCCGGAGTCTCCTGCAATTCCTTTCCGCAGGCAAAAAAGGTAGCTCCAACTGTGCATACAATAGACGCACAGGAAGCGATCAGTGCAAAGCTGAACTGATACTCAATATATATACTGTTTGAAACATTATGATACATGATTCCATACGCAGTGATGATAACATATGGGATGATTTTTTCACCGATAAGCATTCCCAAAATACATCCCAAAACAGTAGCCAGGAAAGCATAGCATATATATTTGGCTGCAATGGAATTCTTCTTATATCCCAATGCCTTCAATGTACCGATCTGAGTACGCTGTTCCTCCACCATACGTGTCATGGTGGTAAGACTGATCAGCGCTGCTACCAGGAAAAAGATAACAGGAAAAACCTGGCCGATATTCCTAAGTCGGTCTGCATTATCGCCATAGTCACTGTATTCCGGAAGATCCTCCCGATCTGTAACCATCCATTCAGGCATTTCCAGCTTCTCCAGTTCCCCCTTGGCATCATCCAGCTTCTGCTGGTTCCGGGCAATTTCGTCCTCTGCCTCTTTCTGGGAATCCTGGTATTTCTTTTTGCCGTCAGCAAGCTCCTCCTCGCCCTTTTTCAGATCATTGGCTGCGTCTTCAAGCTTCTTCTCGTTATCTGCGATCTCCTTTTCGCCATCCTTAAGCTTCTTCTCATTTTCTATGATCTCCTGCTCACCGGAAACCAGCTTTTCCTCATTTTCTGCAATCTGTCCGGCTCCGGAATTATACTGGGCAAGACCTGATGCATATTGCTGTTCACTGTCATTCAGCTTCGCTATATTGGCATCCAGCTCTGCCTGGCCATCTTCCAGTGTTTTAGAATTGGAATCAATTTCCTTCTGGGCTTTATTCAGCTTCTTTCTTGCCTTCTTCAGCTGCTTCTGTCCCTCTGCAAGCTCCTGCTCACCTGCTTCCAGCTCGGTTCTGGAAGCAGCAAGAATTTTCTCCTGCTCCTGCAGCTGTACCCAGCCTGCGTCAATCTGGGCCTGACCTTCAGTAATCTGGCTAAGCCCTGTATTTAACTCAGTTTCTTTCTGGGAAAGCTGGGAAAGTCCTTCCTCCACAGCTCCAAGAGAGGTCTCCAGCTGGCTTCTGGAAGCGGACAGCTGGGATTTCTGTTCCTCCAGCTGCGCCTCGCTTGCCTGAAGCTGTTCACTTAAGGCAGCCTCCTGATTCTCCATGACTGTGATCTGAGAAGCCAGGGCATCCAGCTCTTCCTGGGAAACACCTGGATTTTCAAGAGCTGCATTATACTGTCCCCTGACTGCCTCCAGCTGGCTCTGAAGACCTGACAGCTGAGCCTTCCCGCTCTCCAGGGCATTTTCCCCTTCCTGCAGTTTAGCCTCGCCTTCTGCCACCTGGGCTAATCCATCTGTAATCTGCTGCCTCTGCTCATTCAACTGGGTTTTGGTACTCTCAAGCTGCTGTTGTCCTTCTGTAAGCTGGGCCTTTGACTGATCCAGCTCACTCTGTCTGGCAGTCAGCTCTTGCTTCGCCGCTTCTAACTGCTGTTCGCCAGCCTCCAGCTGGGCTTTTCCATCTGCAAGCTTAGCAGCATTTTCATCTATTTTTTGCTGGTTTGCCTCTAACTCTGCAAGACCGCTGTCCACCTTCTTCTGGGCATCCTCAAGCTGGGACATTCCATCAGCGAGCCTGGCTTTTGCCGAATCCACTTCATTCCAGCCATCATCCAGCTGGCTTCTGGCGTTATCAAGCTTGGTTTTACTGGAATTCAGCTCTTCCTTTGCCGCTTCCAGCTGGCTTCTGCCATCAGCAAGCTGCTTTTTTCCATCGGCAAGCTGTTGTCTTCCATCTTCAAGCTCACTTTTTGCATCGGCAAGCTGGGATTTTCCATCTTCATATTCCTTCTTACCGTCTTCTAACTCCTTCTCGCCCTTGTCCAGCTCCTCTTTCGCATCAGCAAGCTTCTCGTCAGCCTCTTTTTTTCCATCATCCAGCTTCTTCTGAGCGTCATTGATTTCCTCTTGGGCATCTGCCTTCACATCAGCAAGACGAATTTCACAACGCTGATCTGCTATACTCTCAACACGTTCTGTGATCCTGGCGATAAGATTCTCGTATCCATCTGTATAGCTTGTAAGCTCTTTTGCCCCATGGACTGTAACATAAATCTGTGTGTACAGCTCCTGGTCAAAATCCGCAGGAAGCACATAGCCGAAGCCATTGACTTCACCCGTTCCCAAGGTACTGTTTCCTCTGTTAAAAGAAATATAAAGAGGACTTCTTCCAATTCCCACTATCGTATATTCTGTAGTAACAAGCAGAGAATTATCTCCGCCCTCCCGAAGGGTCACTTTATCCCCCACTTTATACTCATTAGCATTGGCAAATGTGCTATCCAGGAAAATCTCACCACTTTTTTCCGGAAGATGTCCCTCCTGCACAGACAGCTTATTCACATTGTGATTCAAGGACTCTATATGAAGAACCTTCTGCTTCTGCCCTTCTCCGCAGGTTACATCTGTGGACCAGGCACCTTCTGCTGATTCTATACCGTCAACCTCTTCTATAGAGGAAACATCATCTGCAGTCAGCCCCATGGTACCCACGACCTTAATATCCATCAGATTGTTTTCATCATAATAAGCATCCCCGGAATAGCGCATATCAGGCGAGGAAGCTTGAATTCCGGAAAAAAAGGCCACTCCGAGAGCCACGATCAGAAGAATGGAGATAAACCTGGATTTACTTTTTTTGATCTCCATCCAGAATTCTTTTCTTAGTGCTTTCATCTCTCACCTACCACTCAATTTCTTCTACAGGAGTCGGATGATCATTTAAGGTCATCTGCGCCACCTTGCCATTCTTGATCCTAATCACGCGGTCTGCCATAGGAGTAAGGGCAGAATTATGAGTGATGACTACTACTGTCATCCCCTTCTGACGGCACATATCCTGTAAAAGCTTCAGAATTGCCTTACCAGTCTGATAATCAAGGGCACCTGTAGGCTCATCGCAAAGAAGCATCTTAGGATTCTTAGCCAGTGCCCTTGCAATGGAAACTCTCTGCTGTTCTCCACCAGATAACTGGGCCGGAAAATTCCCAAGCCTGTCCTTCAATCCAACCTCCTCCAAAACACTTCTGGGATCCATAGGATTTTTACAAATCTGACTTGCCAGCTCCACATTCTCCAACGCTGTCAGATTAGGAACCAGATTATAAAACTGGAAAACAAATCCAATATCATCCCTGCGATAGCTGGTAAGCTGACGGTTATTATATTTGGCTATATTTTTACCATCTACCCAGATCTGTCCGCTGGTAGCGGTATCCATTCCCCCCAGAATATTCAGCACTGTAGTCTTACCGGCACCACTTGGACCTACGATCACGGCAAACTCGCCCTTTGATATATTAAAACTGATCTCATCTACTGCAATAATCTTTACTTCCTTGGTTCCATAAATCTTAGATACTTTTTCAAGGTGAATATAATTTTCAATGGTATCCTGCAATTTATCACGCTCCTATTATTGGTCTGTTATTTTTAGTATAACATTCCATTATTTTTTGTTCAATTGTGGAAAATATGAAATTTCTATAAATATAAGGAAACAGCCCCTGATTTTCATCTTGAAAATCAAGGGCTACACTTTCGTACTGCTTTATCTATCTGGTCTAATATAAATACCCATTATCTACATATCCATATTCCATAAGGCGTGGAGCGTACACATACCAGTACTTCGATCCACTGGAGTCGATCACTATTACATTGTCTCCGGTATTCAGTTCACCAATCTCGTTGGATTCGTCATAAGACATGGAGGAACGCAGTGCCAGATATCCCCTGGACACCTTCACAGACATAGTCATATAGGAAGTTCCGCCTACCAGATAATCCTTATTTACAAATCCATTGGCATCATATTTCGGGGAATATACATACCAGTACTTGGGATCACTGGTTTCCAAAAGCTGCACCACATCACCGGAATATAACTCACCAATCTCATTAGAAGCATCGTAAGCCTTCATATTACGAAGGGCCAGATAACCCTTGGACACCTTCACGGTTCTTGTCTCACCAAAATAGCTGGAATCAGAATCCAGGCTCTCCTCCCGGTACAGATATTCCTGATTGACATATCCATAGCAGTTCAGCTTCGGTGAATACACATACCAATACTGGCCATTGCTGCTGTCAGAAACCCACACCGTATCTCCGGAATAAAGCTCGCCAATCTCATTGGAAGCATCATAATCCGGTGCATTACGAAGAGCCAGATAACCGGTGGATACACTTACCGTCCACATGGCGTCATAAGACGATACGGAAGAGTTAACCGAATCCAGATAGTCATTGTTTACATATCCGAAATTATCATACTTGGGAGAATATACGTACCAGTAACCCGTAGCGCCTGTGTAATCCATAACTTCTACCAAGTCACCTGTGTAAAGCTCGCCAATCTCATTACCGCTCTCAAAAGCTGTGTCTGTCCGAAGCGCCAGATAGCCAGTGGCAACATTTACACGATAAGTATTACTGGAAGCTTCTGCTTCCTGTACATTCCCAGAAACCGAAAGAGCCAGCGCTGCGATGGCAAGAATGGGCATACAAATCTTCAGCCTTTTTGTCATAGAAAAATCCCCCTTCATACAATTTTCTAAAAAAATCGCTTCATTTTTTTTATTGTACATCATCCGGCTCTGCTTTTTGTAATGCCTCATTTCCCCTCTTTTGCCAGTTGCCAAAGAACATTTGACTTCCATTAGAACCACCACCAGACATGGTTCCCATCACACTAAGCTCAATGTCCGAACCATCTATAAGAGTGGATGAGTCCGCCTTCTGTCCATCATCTGTGGAAGGAATTGTGCCGTCCAACTGGCCGCTTACACTTTCCCCACGGAGATTTATTACTTCATACAGCATTTTGACAGCTGCCTCATACTCTTCATAGCTGTAAAATGCAGTGGGATCTTCTGCCACAAGCTCATTGATTTGACTGCGGATCCGCTCATAAGTTTTCTGGAATTCACCGCCATTTACATATTTCTCTACAAGCTCATTTAAGTACTCATGGTATTTCGCCAGGTATTCTTCATTTTCCAGCAATGCATCAAAGAAGTTTGTGCAGGAAAATGGAGTGTCAATGGCATCATTTATCACAGAGGTGGCACCAGAAGATGAACCACCCATTCCGCCTCCCATGGACATTCCGCCGAAGGAAAGGTTATAATCCCAAGGCAGGATATTGAGTTTTCCACTGTACTCATAAAGGTAATAATTATGAGCCATTGTACCAGAAAGACTGTCATCGTTTACCACAAAGGTATGGACTGCCATGTACTTTAAAATGTTGTCCACATCCATACAAGTCTCCAGATCTGTACCTTCACTGATGTTCTTCATAGCTTCTACTACCCGCTTATGATCTTTTTTTCCTGAATCCGTTACTTCTCCCTCCCAGATGGTGGAGTAGCTGTCCAGGTCATCATCTGTGTAGTTTAAATCCGCACCTTCTGGCATTTCTCCATTTTCCGGAAACTCTACGCCTTCTGGCATATTTCCCATCTTTGATGCTCCACCCGGACCACCCATCTGCGGTATTTTCTTCTCAGAATTCTCACTCTCTGCTGTATCTGAAGCAGCTGTATTTTCTGACGGATCATTTGAATCTTCTCCGGCTTTCTCTTTATCTCCGCCGCCAACACCCATACTCTCCGGTTTATACAGATTCCCATCCTCTGTTCCATAATTGCGCAGCATGAAGCTGTCTTCCACAGCTTCCAGTGCCAGATACACACCCCGGTACTCTCCATTTACACAGATTTTTGCATAATTATATAGAGAGGCATCCACCCCCAGATACTGATACATATCGTAAACAATAGCTTCCTTCATATTCGTGGCATCCGCATAATTGTTATTCAAAATTAACTTATCTAATCCGTAGCAGGTCTGCCCTTCTATATAATGATCAAACTCTAATTTGAAGCTATAACGTTCTGTGTCCGGATCATTGGCAATAGAAGAAAGACTGGTATTTCCTTTTGGACGGATTCCAACAGAATAGAAAGTCTTTCCGTTCACCACCACATTGCAGGAATAATACTCCTCTGAAATAGCATTTTCAAGCATGTCATTCCAGTCATCCTCATCCATGAGAATATTAATATCCATGATCTGCTCTGTATCAAACAGCTTACTTTCGTATTCCATCGTCACTGTACTTTTTCCATAGACAGCCTGAAGCTGCTGGGAAAAGGCAGAGGCCACAAGACAGAGAATCACTGCCAGCACCATAAGTGCAGAAATGATTTTTGTTATATATTTATTGGTAACCATATGTCTGTTCCTCCTGTCAGGTTTTTCTCATCATGCTCCGAAAAATCTATCAGGACATATATTCTCCGTTATAGCTTACAAGAGTTGCATTTTCCACGCCTGCGATTTCGTTCAGACGGTTCACGAAAGCAGTCTCCCCGTCTTTCATTCGAATTTCTGCTGTAAACTCAATTCCCTGTGCATTCACAGTTTTCGATTTCACAGCATACTTTTTCACGGCTTCTTTCATGAGAAAGGCAGCTGCATTTTCCGCATTCTCATCCTGACAGGTAAGTATCAGCAGATACGGATTGTCATGTACCTTTTTGTTTGCAAAAAGAATAAGGATAACGCCAATAACAGCGGAGCCGATCACTGCCAACGGCAGCATTCCGGCACCGATTACAATTCCCACAGCCACTGCCCAGAACAGGTATACAATCTCCATCGGCTCTTTAATTGCCGCACGAAAACGAACAATGGAAAGCGCTCCCACCATACCAAGTGACAAAACAACGTTTGAGGTTACCGCCAGGATGACCAGTGTAGTCACCATGGTCATCCCCACAAGTGTCATGGCAAAACCCGTGGAATACATCACGCTATTAAACGTTTTCTTGTAAACCATAAAAATAAACATCCCAATGATCAAGGCTGCTGCCATAGCAATCAAGGTGTCAATTGCTGAGAATTCTGTTATATTTTCCAGAAAACTAGATTTAAAAATATCATTAAATGTCATAATTGTTATACTCCTGTTTTTTATCCATAATTTCTGCATGCTGCATACTTAGAAAAAGACTCCTGTCTGACTCCATCCATCTGGATCATATCCTGTATCACCCTGGGCAGAAAAGCATCATACTTTACTTCCATGATCATCTCTCCAGGGCACTGCAATCCGTTTTCCACGTCGTACACTTTTTCTTCCAGAAATTTTCCATGATACATGGTAGTCCGCACACTCCAGTCAAAGGTAATCCGCACATTTCCTGCTGTATAAATATAGGGCTCTCTTGTGTAGGAAACCAACACCCTTGGCTTTAACTGCTGATACTTCATTTTTCCATAAAGCTCCTGAACCAAAGAAGAAGCATGTGTTTTCATCCAGTCCAGATTACCGGCAAGAAGCATTCTGCACTCTTCTTCAGAAAGCCTGGCGCTTATTTTCATGCAAAGATTATTATCCTTTATCTTCTTTTCCAGTGCAATCCGTTGGAAATTATCATTGTAGTAACGGATTCGAAATTTTTCTCTTTTGGCCACACCATTTACTTTTTCCCGAAGTGCCTTATCCTGGACATTGTCAAAATAAATGCTCCGAATGCTGTAGGTTCCGTCTGTTCTAGTGTATGGATCCCTCTTCATCACCTTGCGAAAACGGCTTCGAAGCTGCAGGTACTGCCAATAGGTGATTGTATATTTCAGTTCATGGCGATAGTGTCCTTTTTCTTCCATTTAAATTTACCTCCCTTCCCGGAACAAAAGTCCGTCCTGTTCTGAATTATAGAGACTGAACCTGAAATGTACTTAAAAAAGTATGTGACCATTCTGCGAAACTTTAAGACGTAGACGTAAGAAAAGCCCCACGCTTTATAGCATGAGGCTTTATAGCATGAGGCTTTATATATTATCTTTCAGATTATTTTACTGCATCGAATGCTGCATCCAGAGCTGCAATCAGGTCGTCTACTTTCTCAATACCAATGGAAAGACGGATTGTGTTTGGTTTGATACCCTGGTCAAGAAGCTCTTCCTCTGTGCACTGGCTGTGTGTAGTTGTTGCAGGATGGATGACAAGTGATTTTACATCTGCAACGTTTGCAAGCAGTGAGAAGATTGCAAGGTGATCAATAAATTTCTGGGCAGTCTGTGCGTCACCCTTGATTTCGAAGGTAAAGATGGAACCGCCACCGTTTGGAAGATATTTCTTATAGAGATGATGGCTTGGCTCACTCTCCAGGGATGGATGATGAACTGCTTCTACCTGTGGATGCTTAGACAGGTAATCTACGATTTTCAGTGCATTGCTTACATGACGTTCAACTCTAAGGGAAAGAGTTTCCAGTCCCTGTAAGAACATAAATGCGTGGAATGGAGAAAGGGTTGCTCCTGTATCACGAAGAATAATAGCACGGATGTAAGTTACAAACGCAGCCGGAGCAGTTGCCTCTGCAAAGGAAATTCCATGGTAGCTTGGGTTCGGCTCAGAAATCCACGGGAATTTACCGGATGCTTTCCAGTCAAAGTTACCACTGTCTACGATCACTCCACCGATTGCAGTTCCATGACCGCCGATGAATTTGGTAGCAGAATGAACGACGATGTCTGCGCCATATTCAATAGGACGAACCAGGTAAGGAGTTGCAAATGTAGAATCAACTACAAGAGGAATGTTATGTTTATGCGCAATTTTTGCAACTTCTTCAATATCGATCAGGTTAGAATTAGGATTTCCAAGAGTCTCAATAAAGATTGCCTTTGTGTTTTCCTGAATTGCAGCTTCGAAAGAGCCTTCTACATCCGGATCTACAAATGTTGCGGTGATACCGCTGGTCTGTGGAAGTGTATGAGCAAGAAGGTTGTAGGTTCCACCGTAGATGGTCTTGGAAGCTACAATGTGCTCACCTGTTTTTGCCAGTGCCTGGAATGTATAATTGATAGCTGCTGCACCGGAAGCAACTGCAAGTGCTGCAACTCCGCCTTCAAGAGCAGCGATTCTCTGCTCGAAAACATCTTCTGTTGGGTTGGTAAGTCTTCCATAAATATTTCCGGCATCGCGCAGTCCGAAACGATCTGCTGCATGCTGTGAGTTATGGAAAACATAAGATGTAGAAGCGTAAATCGGAACCGCCCTTGCATCTGTTACCGGATCTGCTTTCTCCTGTCCAATGTGTAACTGTTTTGTTTCAAATCCCCAATTTTTAGAATCTCTGATATCTGCCATTTTTCTTTCCTCCGTATGTTTGCTATTTTTCATCGCATTTGATAAATGTTAGTTTTGTTATTGTTTTTGATATCATTCTTTGTTGTTGCTTTGTTTTTGTTGATGAATGCATAGTAACATACTGGGAATTATCTGTCCAATATGTAAAAATAATACCTGGCTATAGGTTTATTCTATAGCCAGGTATTATAAATATCCAATATTTATATTTTTTTCAAGATCAGTTATGTTTTTATATTGTAACCTGAAACAAAATTGACTTCCCATCCGTACTGCTGACTTTAATTTTGCCACCGTAGGCTTCGGCCACTGCCTGTGCAATAGACAAGCCGATTCCGCTGCCTCCGGTCTTTCTGGAACGGGAATTATCCGGACGGTAAAAGCGATCGAACAGCCGGGAAAGATTTCCTGTATTTTCCAACATACAGGTGTTGAAAACTTCAATCTTCACTCTTCCATGCTCCTGATATACATCCAGACGGATGGTTCCATTTTCATCCGAATACTTCAGGGCATTATCAAGGAGGACAGATATCATCTGCCTTGTAACATCTGGATTTCCGCATAACGTCAGATCCTCTTCAATTCTCTGGGAATAGGTTTTGCCCTGGACTTTTGCAAGAGAAGCGAAGGGTTCTGCCACCTCCCAGGCCGCATCACTTAATGAAAACTTTGTCTTATCCGGAAAAGGATTTTCCTCATCCAGACGGGACAGTGTTACAAGATCCGATACCATTCTGGACATTTTCGCGGTCTGGCTGTGAATGTTCTTCGTCCACTCATCTTCTCCGTGTTCCATGGCGATCACATCCACACTGGTTGCAATGGACGTAAGAGGTGTTTTGATCTCATGGCTGGCATCGGTGATGAAACGTTTCTGACGTTCTATATTCTGAATGTAAGGCTTCATGGCTTTCTTGGAAAGAAGGATTACCAGAAGGAATACGGCCAGGAAGCAGGCTGCTCCTGCAAGGCAGGAAATAAAGAGCACATTTCTGGCAGAGTGAAGCTCCATTGTGGAGTTCAGAAATATAACAATATTATTATTTTGTTCTGTTATAATCCGAAACCTATAGTTTTTATAATAACCTTGTTCTCTTTTTCCATTTAGTACATTGCGTGCGAGTTCTTCGGCTTCTTTCTGGGTGACAGAGGCGATAAAATCAGTGGAAACATCGGTTACATTTTGCTCTGCATCCAGGCGGACTATAAAAAAGCGGGTGGTGTAGGGAGCCTCCGGATCGTAGTCCTCAGGGCGGTTGAAGATATCTGGAGGCGCGGGCTTTTCAGTTGTCGCTGAATTTACGACAAATTCAGAATTCTGATTTTTGCTGTCAGTAATGCCTTCTGCAGACTGTTCTGCAGCATTTTGCGTTTTCGGATTTTCTTGATCTGCATTTACTCTGCCAACTTCAAAATGATAAATTTCCTGTATCCTCTGATCCGCTCTCGCAGCAGTAGTATAGTAATTCCACACATTGACCCCAGCCAGCACCGTCACCAGCATAATAAACACCGCCAGCATAGCCGCCAGAATAAAGTGCCAGCGCATCTTTTTCAGCATATAGGTTCCTCCAGGGAATAACCGGCCCCGCGGACAGTTTTGATTTCCACAGTCGCGCCCAGCTGTTTTAATTTTTTCCGCAGAAAACCGATATAGGTCCACACCACATCCATTCCGGCCGTACCGTCCTGCTCCCAGATTTTTTCCATAATGTGTTCTGTGGAAAATACAAATTTAGGATGTTTCATGAATAATTCCATCAACTGAAATTCCTTATTGTTCAGCCGAATGCTTTCGTCCTCCACTGATAATTCAAACCGGTTACAGTCCAAAGTGGTATTTCCAAGACATAGAAGGCACTCCGTGTAACTGGTACTTCTTCTGCCAAGCGCCTTCACCCTGGCAATAAATTCGCTTACTGCAAAGGGTTTAGGCAGATAGTCATCTGCCCCTGCATTCAACCCAGCTACCCGGTCTTCGATTTCGGACTTTGCAGTCAGCAGCATCACTGGCGTAGAAATATGATTTTCTCTGGCTCTTCTAAGTACCTCTAAGCCGTCCATTTCCGGCATCATAATGTCCAACACAATCACATCATAGTTTCCCTGGCTGACAAAGTCCCAGGCATCTTTTCCATTGTGTACAATGTCCGTCGCGCACTTGTTTTTCTCCAGTAGAACCTTCAGCGCGCGTGCAATTTCCACCTCATCTTCCGCAATCAGAATACGCATAGTTGTCCTCCGTTTTTATGGCAAATTTCTTCTGTTTTCATCATAACAGAAAAATCCCGGAAATCAATCCGGGATCTTTCATTACACAGAATCTTCACATACATATTTTAGTGGTTGTTATTTATTGGTTTCTTGCGTGCCATCATGCCGCCGATGCGGCCGGTTTCTTTGGCGGAGAGGCTTTTCCAGCCTCCCTCTAAAACCTTATCTAATATACCCAGTTCCTGGGCGATTTCGTATTTTGTCTGTTCTTCAGGGGTGAGCTTGCCCGATTTGTAGGCTTCTACTTCTTTGTCTTTGTTCATATGTCTATGCTCCTTTTTTACGGTGTTTGGATGTATATGATATGAGTGTCAAAAGGTCTTTTGACACTCATATCATACCCGGATTGCTACGCAGCTACGCTGCTCCCGCAATCCTCCAAATATTCGAAATCCGCTGATTTACTTCGTAAATCGCTACTTTCTCATATTTGGCGTGTCCCAAGTTCAAAAGCCTTATCGTGCAAGCACGAACAGCTTTTTGACCTTTTGACACTGGTATCATGTATATAAGGAGTATGGACAAAATACAGAAAGTTTATACCAAACGAACGCAATTACTATTATTCTTATGCCTTCGGAATGATAATCGCGGCGATAATGTACGCCCAGATCCCGGCGCCGCCGAAGCAGGTGAGTATTACCCAGGCGAGACGCACCAGGGTAGGGTCGATGTCGAAGTACTCAGCAATACCACCGCAGACACCGCACAGCATACAATTTACAGTTGATTTATATAAACGTTTATTGCTCATAATTGATTTCTCCAATCTTATAAACTTAGTCTTCCCCGTCAAACTCCACATCAATCTCTCCCATTCCACACTCCAGCACCATATTTCTGCTGGCACCATCGTTGGAAATGGTTTTCTCAATGCCAAATCCGCTGTACTCAGAATCTCCCAGATCGATCTCGCCGATTCCGCAGGTTAGCTCATAATCGTAATCCTTCTCTTTGCCAGCCATGATCAGAGAAATCTCACCTGTGCCGCAGTCTGCACTGAGATCCGGGGTATCAAGCATGTCAATGTCAAGGGTTCCTGCTCCTACCTGAAGGGCACAGCTCTTTGCCGTAACCACGCCACAGCTGCTGAACTCTCCAGCTCCTACCTCCAGTGAAAAATCCTCTGCCTGCAAGTCACAGTTCAGCTCAATAGTTCCAGCATCAATGCCCATCACTACGCTGCCAAACTTTTTCCCGGAAGGTACACTGACCTTGATCTGCTTCTGCTTTCTACTGGTGCCGCTGTGGGTATCTGTGATAGTGATTTTCCCTGAAGACTTGTTCACTACAACATCCTGCTTCGTGTCATTTGCGATCTCCACCCGGATCTTATCGCCGTCATATTCCTGAAAAAGAAGCTCATCATATTTCAGACTGATTTCCAGATCACTGGCAAACTCCAGTTCCACAGTGTCACCATCTGTGATATTCCAGTCCGTATCCAAAGTCCGGACACTTTTTCCGAAATGGATCAGCCCTGCCAGGGGATAAGCGTGATTCCGAATAACCTCATCAGCCAGGTCAAATACGTTTCCCCTGTTCTCCACTGCGGCTACAGAAATTCCACCAATGCACAGGCCAATTCCCGCCACAGCAAACACACCAGCTGCGATCAGCATTCCCTTTGTTCCTTTTTTCATGCCCGCTCCTCCTTTTTATTCCGATACAGGATTTTCTGGAAAAAATCTGTCACCTTGCGAAGGATCCATGGGAAAATTGTGGAACCCAGCCATCCGGTCAAGATACAGAACAAAATTCCAATTGCCATGGAAATTCCACCAATTCCCATCACCAACAGGCCTACCGCCACATTACTAAACAAAAGCCCGACTCCTCCGCCAATGCAGGCGCAGCCAGCCACGATCAGTGCAAATGCTGTCACTCCTGACACAAAAATGGCTAGAAATGGAAGCAGAACCACCACCAGCAGAACACTGAACACGCCGCTGGCTGCGGTTATTAGAAATGGGGAAAGGAATACCAGGGCGATGAGAAGCAAAATAAATCTGCTGTTCGTTCCTTTTTCCTTTGGGTGATAACCCTCCCGGGCACGCCTGGATTTTCCTTTATTACCCTTTTCTTCATAATAACTTTCATTCTCTGAAAAACCATCCAGAACCTCCGGCACATATGAATTCCCAGAATTCCGCAGATCCTCATATCCCTTCTCAGTGTACTGTGCATAACTGTCATTACTCTCGTCCAGGTCAGCCTTTATAATGGCGGCCACCTTTCCCGGACTTCCCAGCTCTCTGATTACGGAAGCTTCCTTCTCAGGTCCGGCTTCGTCAAAATAACTGTTGTAATAAGCTAGCGCCTCCTGACGCTCCGCTTCCGAAATATCAGACAGCAGCCTCTCCAGCTGTTCCATAAACTGTGCTCTGTCCATATCTGCTAATTCTCCTCCCTTTTTCGGCTGCTGTCCACATTCTGGTCAGAAGCCTCAAACATACTGCTTATCTTCGTGGAATAATTCTTCCACTCAATCTTGTACAAATTCAGCTGTGCCTGCCCTTTCTCCGTCAGCTTATAATATCTGCGGTTCCGTCCGGCATA
>CAKRVL010000053.1 GCA_934408705.1 uncultured Blautia sp.
CAGCGTGGTGGAAGCCCTACATGTAAGGACCGTGTATATGCATCTATGATGGGTGCTATGGCAGTAGACCTTCTTCTTCAGGGAAAGAAGAGCCGTGTTGTTGGATACCGTCATGGTGATTTCGTTGATTTCGATATCAACGAGGCTCTGGCAATGGAGAAATGCGTAACACCATATATGTGGGAGGTTTGTGAATCCCTTTCCCATAATTATAAGAAATAAAGCAACCATTATACAGGCAAAACAAACATAAAGGAATGCTATGTTTATTCAAAATCTGCAATATAAATTGCATAAACTGAATACAGCGCAAATAATTACCCTCAGCTTTGCGGGGGTAATTTTTGTAGGAGGACTAATTTTGTGGATGCCCTTTTGTGCAGCAGCAGGGCAGACCACTTCGTTCTCAGATGCTATGTTTACAGCAACCACCTGCGTGTGTGTAACCGGTCTTGTGACAGTGGTTACAGCAGCTCACTGGAGCCTGATCGGTAAGCTTGTGATCCTTTTGCTTATACAGATTGGCGGAATTGGCCTGATCGCTCTTGCCAGCATTATTTTTATTTCGCTGAATAAGAAGATCAGTCTGAGAAACCGTCGGATGATTCAGGAATCTTATAACCTGGAGCAGATGTCCGGTCTGGTAACTGTGGTACGAAAGGTGGTAATCTGTGTATTTGCCGCAGAAGGAATCGGAGCTTTTTGTTATGCCTTCTGCTTTGTTCCCAGATTCGGATTTGTGAAAGGACTGGCACAGTCTGTCTTTACTGCAATTTCGGCATTTTGTAATGCAGGAATTGATCTTCTGGGAGAGAACAGTCTGGCTGATTACGTCACAAACCCTCTGCTGAATTTCACCACTATGGGCCTGATCATTGCTTCCGGACTTGGCTTTAATGTGTGGTGGGATCTTGGAAAAAGAATGAAAATGGTTTTTCAGAAGAAGCTTTCTTTTGGAAGAATTTTCAGGACACTTCGCCTGCAGAGCAAGCTGGTATTGACCACAACTGCGATTTTGCTGGCAGGAGGAACAGTTTTTATCCTTCTTTTTGAGTATAATAATCCGGATACTTTGGGGAAACTGTCCTTTGGACAGAAACTGATGGCTGCAGCATTTCAGTCTGTGACCACAAGAACTGCCGGATTTTTTACAGTTAACCAGGCAGCACTGACCAGTGGAAGCATTATCATCTGTCTGTTTTTGATGGTAGTAGGCGGCTCCCCAATGGGAACTGCGGGCGGTGTGAAAACCACCACGCTTGCAGTGCTGGTTCTGAGCATTATTACCAATCTTCGTGGAAAAAAGGATGTAGAGGCTTATGGAAGAAAAATCCGCACCAGCTACGTCCGTTCGGCTGTGGTTGTTGCCGGGATGGCAGTAAGTGTGTTGTTTATTTCCGTGCTGGCTCTTTTTGCAGTTATGCCGGAAGCACCTTTTGTGGATGTATTATATGAGATTACTTCCGCGGTAGGAACTGTAGGCTTATCCAGAGGACTGACCTCAGCCTTGAATACACCTGCCAAGTGGATCGTGATTTTTACCATGTATCTGGGAAGAATCGGCCCACTGACGCTGGGCGCAGCTGTTGTATCCCGTGCGCAGAAGCGTACAAAGGATGTACATCTGGCAGAAGAGAATATAATGATAGGATGAAAGGATAAAACCGGCGCAGGGCTTACCCTGGCAGAGCCGGAAGCAAAAAGGAGATTACAATGAGTGGAAAATCCTTTGCAATTATTGGTCTTGGGCAGTTTGGAATGACACTGGCAAAAGAACTGGCAAGTGCAGATTACGATGTTTTGGCAATTGATGATAAAGATGAAAATATTCAGGAAGTTGCAGATATTGTCACATATGCAGTACGTGCAGATGTGCGGGAGCCGGGAATACTGAAATCCCTGGGTGTACAGAATGTAGATGTTGCGATTATCGCAGTAGCGGAGAATATGGAAGCCAGTATCACTGCCACTATGCAGGCAAAGGATCTGGGAGTCAGGCTGGTTCTGGCCAAGGCCATGAATTCTCTTCACGGCAGGATCCTGGGTAAGATCGGTGCAGATCAGGTGATTTATCCGGAGCGCTCAATGGGTGTCCGTGTTGCCCGTAATTTTACTGCCAGCGGTTTTGAGGATGTTTTTGAACTGTCTACGGAATTTAGTATGGCAGAGTTCCATGTTCCGGCAGAGTGGATTGGTAAGAGCCTGGCAGAGACCAGAGCCCGTGAAAAATATCATATCAACGTAGTTGCCGTGAAACAGGGGGATATGGTGAATGTGAATCTGAATCCTGCAGAGAAGCTGGAAGCAGGCTGTATTCTGGTTGCAGTAGGCAGGAATGAGGACCTGAACCAATTCAGAAAGCCGTTGTAACGGGAGGAGATTTATGATAACCAGTGCAAATAATACACAGGTAAAGAATATCATACAGTTAAATCAGAAAGCCAAAGCCCGCAGAGAGCAGGGATTGTTTGTGGCAGAGGGCCGGAAGATGTTCAGGGAAGCTCCGGAAGAATGGATATCCAAGGTGTATGTGACAGAGTCGCTGATCGGTGATGAGTCCCTGATGGAGCAGATAATGGCGCTTCCGGAAGAAAAAAGAGAAATTGTGGCAGACAATGTTTTCCGTCAGATGTGTGATACCAAGACTCCCCAGGGCGTTCTTACAGTTCTGAAGAAGCCGGTGTGGACAGAAGAAGACATTCTGAAAGGAGATTCGCCGTTGGTAATGGTTCTGGAGGATCTTCAGGATCCGGGAAATGCAGGAACTATTTTCCGGACTGGCGAGGGCGCCGGAGTTTCCGGAGTTTTTCTTACAAAGACCTGCGTAGATATTACCAACCCAAAGGTGATCCGGTCCACAATGGGCTCTATTTACAGAATGCCTTTTCTATACGTGGAGGATGTGGTATCATTAAAAACAGAACTGGAGCAAAAAGGTATCCGTACCTTTGCTGCCCACCTGAAGGGAAAGAATTCCTATGATCAGGAGTCCTATCAGGGTGGCACAGCATTTCTTATTGGAAATGAAGGAAACGGTCTGACAGAAGAAGCCGCGGAAGCAGCTGACTGTCTTATCCGGATTCCTATGTGTGGACAGGTAGAATCCCTGAATGCAGCTATGGCTGCAGGGATTCTCATGTACGAGGCAGCAAGGCAGAGACGGTAGAAACCACGGGCTGTAACCTGCCTGTCGGAAAGGGGGAGTCTTATGGAACCGATCATATGGCTGGGAATCCTGGCTATGCTTCTGGTTATTGAAGGGCTTACGACGGCGCTTACCACTATATGGTTTGCAGGCGGTGCGCTGGCAGCAGCCATTGCCGCAGGTCTTGGAATGGGAATCGTGCCGCAGCTTCTTCTGTTTTTCTGTGTTTCACTGGTATTGCTGTTTTTTACAAGACCGGCAGCCTTGAAGCTTATGAGCAGGAACACGGAGAAAACAAATGTAGATGGTCTTCTGGGTAAAAATGCTGTTGTTATCCAGCAGATCAACAATCTGGCCCAGACCGGTCAGGTCCGTATCAATGATATTGAATGGATGGCCCGGACATCCGATGACAGCGTAATAATTCCGGAAGGGACTGTGGTGGTGATTGAAGCAGTCCACGGGGTGAAACTGATCGTAAGGTCAGTTGCTCCAAGTACTGACAGTTCAGAAGTAAAGCTGTAAAATCAACTAAAAACAGGAGGCGTAAATATGGGAAGTGTGTTAGTTTTACTGATCGTTATTGTTCTGGTGTTATGGATCCTGGCATCCTGCATCCGCATTGTACCTCAGGCATATGCGATCGTACTTGAGCGCTTAGGCGCTTATCAGGCAACATGGGGAACCGGCGTACATTTTAAACTTCCGTTTGTTGAGCGCGTGGCAAGAAAGGTCAATCTGAAAGAGCAGGTTGTAGATTTTCCGCCTCAGCCGGTTATCACCAAGGATAACGTAACAATGCAGATCGATACAGTTGTATTTTTCCAGATCACAGATCCGAAGCTTTACGCATATGGTGTTGAGAATCCGATCATGGCAATTGAGAATCTTTCCGCTACCACACTGCGTAATATTATCGGTGATATGGAGCTGGATGAGACTCTGACTTCCCGTGAGGTGATCAATACCAAGATGCGTGCCTCCCTTGATGTGGCAACTGATCCATGGGGAATCAAGGTAAACCGTGTAGAGCTTAAGAATATTATTCCTCCGGCTGCTATCCAGGAAGCAATGGAGAAGCAGATGAAGGCTGAGCGTGAGAGACGTGAGGCTATCCTGATCGCGGAAGGAGAGAAGAAATCCACCATTCTTGTTGCAGAGGGTAAAAAAGAATCTGCAATCCTTGATGCTGAGGCTGAGAAGCAGGCAGCCATCCTTCGTGCTGAAGCGCAGAAAGAGCGTATGATCAAAGAGGCAGAAGGTCAGGCCGAGGCTGTTCTGAAGGTTCAGAAGGCTAATGCAGAAGGTCTTCGAATGATCAAGGAGGCCGGTGCAGACAACGCGGTTCTTACATTGAAGAGCTTTGAGGCTCTTGCGAAGGTGGCAGATGGCAAGTCTACCAAGATCATTATTCCGTCCGAGATTCAGAACCTTGCAGGTCTTGCAGCGTCTCTGAAGGAGGTTGTAGCGGAGGATAGCACAGAGGAGAAATAGTTTCAAGCTGTATAAGAGGAGGATCATTATGAGTTTAAAAGGCAGAAATTTTTTGACATTAAAAGACTTTACACCAGAGGAAATTCTGTATCTTCTTGATTTATCCGCTGATTTAAAGGCTAAGAAAAAAGCTGGTGAGCTTACTGAGTATTATAAGGGAAAAAATATTGCCCTGATTTTTGAGAAAACCAGCACCAGAACACGTTGTTCTTTCGAGGTTGCTGCCCATGATCTTGGAATGGGAACCACCTACCTGGATCCTGCCGGCTCTCAGATTGGTAAGAAAGAGAGTATTGCAGACACAGCAAGAGTTCTGGGAAGAATGTATGATGGTATTGAGTATCGTGGATTTGGCCAGGAAATTGTGGAAGACCTTGGTAAATACGCAGGAGTTCCCGTTTGGAACGGTCTGACAAATGAGTATCATCCTACACAGATGCTGGCAGATATGCTTACTATCCGTGAGCAGTTTGGCCATCTGAAAGGAATCAAGCTGGTATACATGGGTGATGCCCGTTATAACATGGGTAACTCCCTGATGGTAGCCTGCTCTAAGCTTGGCATGGATTTCGTAGCCTGCACAAGCAAGAAATATTTCCCCAATGATGAACTTGTTGCCCAGTGTAAAGAATACGCTGCCCAGTCCGGTGCCACAATCACCCTTACTGAGGATGTAGAAGCAGGAACTAAGGACGCAGACGTTATCTATACAGATGTGTGGGTATCTATGGGAGAGCCGGATGCTGTATGGGAAGAACGAATCCATGACCTTACCCCATACAAGGTAACCTCAGCAGTTATGAAGAACGCAGGAGAGAAGGCAATCTTCCTTCACTGTCTGCCTGCATTCCATGACCTGAAGACAAAGATCGGTAAAGAGATGGGCGAGCGCTTTAATCTTACTGACATGGAAGTAACAGATGAAGTATTCGAGTCTCCGGCTTCCAAGGTATTTGATGAGGCTGAGAACCGTATGCATACGATCAAAGCGGTTATGGTTGCTACATTAGGAGAACCAGAGAAATGATTTCCGGTAAAGAATTACGTGAAGGCGCTGCAGATGGCAGCGCCTATAACGAACATACAATTTCAAATGAAATGCATACAAAATGGGCGGGCAAAACCGTCCATTTTGCAAGAGAAACAGATTCTACTAATTTGTGGATAAAGCGTCTGGCGAAGGAGGGTGCTCCTGAGGGAACCCTTGCTGTGGCAGAATTCCAGTCAGCAGGAAGAGGGCGTCTTGGCCGCTCCTGGGAAGTGCCGGAAGGAACCTCTGTCATGATGAGTATTCTTCTGAGACCTGAATTTGAGCCGCAGTATGCGCCGACTCTTACTCTTGTAATGGGGATGGCAGTGGCAAAGGCCGTGAAGAACCTGGGCTTTGATGTAAGCATTAAATGGCCTAACGATGTGGTGGTTTCCCACAAAAAAATATGCGGAATCCTTACAGAAATGGGAGTCCGCGATGGAAAAATCGATTATGCGGTCATCGGAGTGGGGATCAATGTAAATATCAGAGAATTCCCGGAGGAGATGGCGGATAAGGCCACCTCTCTTTATCTGGAAGCCGGACAGGAATTTGACAGAAGCCGGATCCCGGGGCTGGTGATGGAAGCCTTTGAAGAATATTATGAGAAATTTGCAGCGACCTGTGATCTAAGCGGCCTGAAGGATGAGTATGAGAGCATCCTTGCCAATTATAACCAGCCTGTCCGTGTGCTGGCGAAGGAGCCTTATGAGGGAATTGCCAGAGGAATCACAGATGGCGGGGAGCTGCTTGTGGAAAAAGAGGATGGAACCCTGGCAATTGTCAGCGCAGGAGAGGTTTCTGTGCGTGGCTTGTACAGCTATGTGTAAATAGCGTGGCAATATGAATATAAATAGAAAGGTGTACTTGGATGTATCAGGAAAACGTAGTCTTATGTGGCGCCAGCGCCTATGAGCAGAAATATTATTTTAATAAAGATTTTGATTCACTGCCGGATCATGTGAAAAAGGAGCTGCAGATCATGTGCGTTCTTTTTACAGAGGAGATTGGCGGGATTTTCACATTGGAGTTTGACGATCATGGAAGCCTGCAATTTAAAACTGAGGCTACCGAAGCAGACGGATTTTACGATGATATCGGTGGTGCACTGAAAATCAAACAGCTGCGTGTGGAGAAAGCAGAGCTTCTGGAATCTCTGGAAATGTATTATCGCGTATTCTTCCTTGGGGAAGATGTGGATAAAGAGCGTCTGGGAGAGTAAGCAATGTGGAAAATCGGAAATGTAGAGATTCCAAACCGGTTTGTTCTTGCACCTATGGCGGGAGTTACAGATCTGGCCTTCCGCAGACTGTGTAAGGAGCAGGGCGCAGGACTTCTCTGTATGGAGATGATAAGTGCCAAAGCTATTTCCTATAAGAACAAGAATACAAGGGCGTTGATGGAGATCGATCCTGTGGAGCATCCGATTTCCATGCAGCTTTTTGGAAGTGAGCCCCAGCTGATGGCGGAGGTCGCGAAGGAGATAGAAGAGGAGCCTTTTGACATTCTGGATATCAACATGGGATGTCCGGTACCAAAGGTAGTTAATAACGGGGAGGGCTCAGCCCTTTTGAAAAATCCGGATTTGATCGTGGATATTGTGAAAAATGTGTCAACCGCTATTAAAAAGCCTCTTACAGTAAAGGTTCGTATCGGGTTTGAGAATGAACCTATTGATATTGTAGAGATAGCCAGGCGTGTGGAGGATGCAGGAGCTGCGGCAATTGCAGTCCACGGACGGACACGGCAGCAATATTATTCTGGGACAGCAGACTGGGAGGCAATTGCCCGGATTAAGGAGGCAGTTTCTATTCCGGTTATTGGAAACGGGGATGTGGACTCCCCGAAAAAGGCAGAGGCTATGTTCCGCCAGACCGGCTGCGATGCAGTGATGATCGGCCGTGCAGTGGAAGGCAATCCCTGGATTTTCCGGGAGATGAATCATTATTTTGCAACCGGAGAGGAATTGGCGAGACCATCACTGGCAGAAGTGAAGGAGATGATCCTGAAGCATGCCAGAGCCCAGATTGAGATAAAGGGCGAGTTTATCGGAATCCGGGAAATGCGTAAGCATGTAGCATGGTATACAGCGGGAATGCCTCATAGTGCAGGGCTTCGGAGGGAATCCAATAATATTAGCAGTTATGAGGATCTGGAGCGGCTGCTGGAGAGGCTATAGTATCTGGTGAAAGTGGTTAAGAGGTGAAAGCTATGGATGAATTGCTGAAATGTAAGGAAATACAGGAAGCATTGAAGCTTCTGCAGAAGGATGATGAAAGAACCCTGCAGGAGCATCTGGAGATGTGCCAGATTCCGGCACCTTCTTATGAAGAAGGGGAAAAAGCAGAATATGTCCGGGCAAAAATGCAGGATGCCGGGCTTTCGGATGTGCATATTGATAAGGTGGGAAATGTGCTGGGAACCTGGAAGGGAACCGGAAATGGTCCGCGGATCATGGCTGCAGCACATACAGACACTGTTTTTCCAAGAGAGACAGACCTTACATTGAAAAAAGAAGGAAATCGTTACAGCTGTCCGGGAATCGGGGATGATACCAGGGCGGTAGCAGAGTTGCTTAGTCTTGCCAGAGTTTTAAATGCTACAGGAATCCGTGGAGATGGAGATATTGTCTTCTGCGCAAATGTGTGCGAGGAAGGGCTTGGAAACCTGAGAGGAACAAAGCATGCTTTTAAAGATGTGGAGAATCATTATGACGGCTTTGTTTCTATTGATGATAAAAACACCTCCGGTATTATTTATCAGGCTGTAGGCAGTGAACGTTATCTTGTAACCTTCCGTGGAACCGGCGGTCACAGCTTTACAGATTTCGGAATCCCCAATCCTATTCATGCAATGGGAAGAGCCATTGGGAAAATCAGTGATTTTCAGACACCCGGAGATCCGAGAACTACATTTAGTGTGGGTATAGTAAACGGCGGAACCTCCGTAAATGTAATCGCAGCGGAATGTTCTATGCTGGTGGATATGCGCTCAGTGGATGCCGGAGAGCTTGAGGCGCTGTCTGCGAAATTCCATCAGGCAGTGGAAGAGGCAGTTCGAGAGGAAAATGCCCGTTGGACTGCAGGAGAAGATGACCATATCACAGTTACCTTTGAGGAAAAAGGCAAGCGGCCTGCGGGGACTCAGGAGAAATCCTGCCAGATCGTACAGACAGCTAACGCAGCTAATCAGGCTATGGGTATGGAAACCTTATACATTGGCGCTGCCAGCACAGATGCCAACATCCCTATCAGCCTTGGGATTCCAGCCATCACAGTAGGCTGGGGCGGAAAAGGCGGAGGAGAGCATACGATTCATGAGTGGTATGAGCCTGCAGAAGCCTGGAGGGGACCGCAGAGAGATCTGCTTCTGCTTCTTGCATTATCCGGATACAAAGAAATAAAAAAATATCAGCTGCCAAGTGGCAGCCGTAAATAAAGAAAAATACTAACGGGATGCCGATGCAGGCATCCCGTTTATGAAATATACATTTATCAGGCAGCTTTATGCTGCTTTTTCTTTCCCTTTCTTTGAAACAACGAAAATCAAAATCCCTGTAAATAAGATAAATAAAATCGAACAGGACAGCACATAATTCAGTGCCGCACCCATAATTCCCCACTGTCGCACCATGATCCGGGCAGCGGCGATGGTGATAACTGCGGTGACAGAATAAACCGGAAGCAGGCATTTTCCCCAGCGGATAGCAATGAGGATATTGTAGATCATGTAAACCTCAGCACTGATGCCGCCACCGATAAGCAGTACAACGAAATGCAGCTTGTACGGAGAAAGATCCACACCGTAAATGATTTCCAGTAAAGTACGTCCGATCAGGTGACCGCCAGCCACAACACCGGCACAGCAGACCAGGATAATCCCGATGATACGAAGTATGTACAGTGTGAACTTTTTAACATTATTTTCCCACCATAACTCTGCAATGGTAGTGATGGTAGGCTTGAATACGAATTCGCACATCAAAGAAATAACAAAGGACGGCATGAACAGAATGCTGTAATAGGTCTGATATTCATCTGTCATAACTCCCGCCATTGCATATTTCGGAATGTTGTAAAGCAAAAGTGAGAGGAAGGTACCTATAAACATAGGTGTGCAGGTTCTAAGCAGCTCCCACACATGAGCCATCTGAAGCTTGCGTCCATCCTCCTCATGACCGGCGCATTTCCTGGTCATCTGTGAATTAATGAGAAGACACAGGACGAGAGAGGTTACAGGAGTGGCAACACAGGTGAGGTACAGGCTCTTTGTGATAATGAGGACAACAGTGAAAAAAACTGCAGAATACAGATTTCGCGCTGCCAGCATTTTTCCCATCTGTTCTACGTGATACTTCTGCTGAAGATTTCCGTGGAAAACGTCCTCCACAGCATCGATCATTTTCATCATAATAATGAAGGTACTAATGATGATATATTCGCCCTTGAAGCTGAAGGAGCTGTAGATGATTCCGAATAGCATCATCAGTGCACAGGTGATACAGCGGGAAGCCTTATATTCGGAAAAAAGATATTTATGCTCCAGGTCTGTGGCCTGATAGGTGCGGACACCGTAGCGTCCAACCTGCAGAAGCAGCTGGGCAGTAGCGTAGCTTAAGGAATAGAATCCCGCCAGCTGGGCACCACAGATACGTGTCACCACAAGGAGATACAGAAAGGAGGAGCCTGAGTAACAGGTGCTTCCTATCATATTCCATAAAAAGGCTTTTTTTACATTTTTTTCTTTATTCATTTGTTAAAAATCTCCATTTGTCCGGTGCTTACCGGTTAATCTTCAGAAACCATCTGGCGCAGCTGTTCCATAGAGTGCTGGCGGAAGCGGGCAAGCTGTTCGTTTGCAAAAGTGAAATCAATCTCTTCTGTAAGCTTCTGATCGGATACATCATCCATAGTTCTGTCTGAGAGCTTCACCATGGAAAGAAGCTGCTGTACACGGCGGTTCATGTGATGACCGTTTACCTTGGCAAAGAATTTGCGGTTAAAAATAAGGGCAAAAACAACACCATGGAAGGAATCAGAAATTACATATTCTGCATTTTTGAAAAGTCCCATCCATTCTGCTGGTCCCACAGCAATCTTGCAGGCACACTTCAGAAGACCTACCAGAGGGAAAGGAATATAAACAATACGGTAGCCGGTCTTCTTATGAAGGCGGCGTGCAAACTCTACGATCTCCTTGTTGATTCCAAGCTGATAGACCAGAATGTACTTATCCTTATATTTCGGCTCCACAAGCAGCTTGTCCCATTCCTCTGCGGTAAGAAGCAAAGTGGGATCACAGACTACTTCAGGGCGCTTCCAGGTAAGATTCTCTACAATGTCAGCACCGTAATCCTCCCGGACAAGAATCTCATCGAAATCAGAAAGAAGTCCCTTATATTTCTCCTGATAGTCCTCCGGAGGAAGATTTTCACCGATACTGGCAGCATAGCTGCATTTCTTCCGGCCCTCTTTGACAAAATCAAGGAAATAGGTAGTATCAAAATTGGTAAGCTTATAATCCCATACCTGATCGCTTCCTGCGATGTAGATGTCATATTTATTCTCTACAGGCTGCATGTTATCTCTGGTAACCGGCTGACTGTAACGCATATGCTTACGGAATTTGTTACAGCGGAAACGGCGCGGGATATAGCAGATATGGCCGATCACGCCGTAAATATAATTGAAAAGTCCCTTCTTCTTCAGATTTACAAGACGGAAAGGATTGCTGATATAGTCACAGCGGTAATCAATGATCTCAGGGTATGTACCAAGCTCCCGCAGCTTCTTCTGGAGCCCATAGCTCTGGAGAATGGCACCATAGTTATCATAATTATGGAAGGTGATCACACCTACTCGTTTCTTATCCATAAATTCCTCCTTAAATAAAATGCCAAAAGTTTTTGGACATTCATATCATAACATATTGGAAGGGAAATAAACAGTTTGATTTTTCGATGGAGTAAGATATAATAATATAAAGCCTTAAGAAAGAAGAGGAATGGAAATGGCAGGATATTTAATTTCTGAAACAACCCGGGAAGAAAGGGAAAAAATTGTTGCAGATTCGCTGGGCTATATTGAAGCAAGCTGTGATGGCTGTATGGCAGGGCTTGCTGAGATGTATCAGGAATATATTGATGGCAAGAAGGAATTGCGTCAGATCAATATGGAATTTAATACAAGATATATAAAGGGAGAGGATATGCCGGTGAGAGGCAGATGCCCGATGTAAGAACGGAAGTGTGATTCATCAGCGTTGCTTCTTTTGCAACGCGCTTCACTTATGGAGGTGATCATATGAATAAAAATATACTAAAGGTTTGTATGCTGGGATCGTTTAAGATGGAATATGGGGGAAGAGAAATAGTGCTGGACCGTAATAAGATTTCTAAGACGACTCAGCTTTTCCAGCTGCTCATGCTCCATACAAGAGATGGTGGGATTTCGAAGACTGCCATTATAGAAGCACTTTACGGAAGAGGAGATGTAGAGAATAAGAATGCCAGTCTGAATAACACTATTTTCCGATTGCGGAAGCAGCTGAGGGACATGGGACTTCCGGAGAGTAAGTATATTAAGATTGAGTCCGGAATGTGCTGCTGGGATGAGAATATTCAGGTTCAGGTAGATGTCTGTGAATTTGATAAGCTGCTGGAGCAGGTTCGGGTGGAAAAAAGAGAAGACGAGCGGCTTCAGCTGTGGATCAAAATCTGGAAGATTTATCAGGGAGAATTTCTTCCGGATATGATAGGTGAGAACTGGGCTGCGGTGGAGAATGTCCGCTGTAAGGAAGAATATACACGTATTACTACCGATATGTGTAAATGGCTGAAGGCAAAGGAGCATTATGAAGAGCTTCATCGGATTTCTCACAGAACCGCAGAAATTTATCCTTTTGATGAGTGGCAGATATGGGAAATCGACAGTCTGATTGCAATGTCCCGGTTCAAAGAAGGACTGGAGGTTTATAAAGATACAGAGCGTCGTATGTTTGAAGAGCTGGGCGTTGCTCCTTCCGCACGAATGCTGGAGCAGTTTCAGCTGATGGGAGAGAGAACCTCCCAGGCTGCCGGTGCTATTGAGGACATTAAAGAAAGACTCAGGGAAAAGGATGCAGCAGTAGGTGCTTACTACTGTCCGTTTCCAAGCTTTGTGGACATATACCATGTATTCTGCCGTATGACAGAACGTGCGGGATTGTCGGTATCTGTTATGCTTTGTACTTTGGATTATCATGGCAGTGGCGCTACCGAAGAGAAAGAGCAGGTTATGTCTAAGGCATTGAAAGCAGCTATACAGTCCTCCATTCGAAAGGGAGATTTCTACACCAGATATAATACAAGGCAGTACATAGTTATGCTTGTGGGAATCAATCAGGAGAATTGTCCTATTGTTTCCAAACGAATTTCTAAAGCATTCAGAAAATATTCTAAAGAGAAGAAATATCCTCAGGTGGACTTCTACGTGGCATCTGTGGGTGAGGTATGTGATGCTGAAGGGCTTGTGCCGGAACGCCGCACCCCTTAAGTTAAACATTTCAGATTGATAATATTTGTGGTTAAAAAACAGCTTATGATATAAATGGGCTGTTTTTTTTATGAAAAAACTGAAAATATCAGACGAAGAAAGAGTTTACGAAACAACCGCATTGATATAATAAATTAAAATTCAGAAAGAGAATCGTTATAAAGGAAGGGCTTAGAACCAAAAAGGAGGGATCTATATGACGAAATTTAACCGGACACGTTTTAAAAAGGCAATGGCGGCCATTCTGGCAGTCGCGATGATCGGTCAGAACTGCAGTTATGTTGTATCAGCTGAAGATGTTTTGAATACAGACGCAGCGGTACAGGAGCAGACTGTCCAGGAAACAGAACAGCAGACAGCAGATATTCAGCCTGTGGAAGAAGCGCCACAGACAGAGAATGTTGAAGTACCACAGACAGATTCAGCTGCAAGTGTGGCTGAAGTGCCTGCAGAAACACCTGTAGAAGCACAGTCAGAGACAACAGCTGTTGATAATCAGTCCGCGGATACCCAGGTTGAGAAACCAGAAGAAAGCACAGAGGCAATTAATAATGAAAGCTCTGGTGCAGACACAGAGACAACTCAGGGTGAGGCAGATTCTGATGCAGACACAGAGAACGCACAGGATAATACACAGGATAATGCACAGCCACAGGAAGAAGCACCTACAGCAACCTGGCATGTGACTTTCGCAGGAGATGCGGCAGCTCACGGAACAATTCAGGTAAAAGGTGAGGCTGCTCCGGCAGATGTTGCTTCCTATAACAAAGAAGTAAAGGAAAACGAGAAATTTGAATTTTCCATTACAGCAGCACAGGGATTCGAAGTAGAGAGAGTTACTCTTGAAGCAAACGGCGCAGAGCTTGGCAAAAACGCAGAATGCTTCTACGAGATCCCGGCAGTGACCAAGGATGAAAGAGTTTTAGTTACATACAGAGAGCTTCCCCAGGAGCCAGTTGCTGAACCGGAGCCTCCGGCAGCAGAAGAACCGAAAGTAGAAGAGCCATCTGAGGGAGTCAGAGAAAATGAAGTAGACTTTATTACAGACGGCGGCGCAGCTGTAATTGTAGATGGTGTTGATGTTACGAACGGAAGCGCAATGGCAAAAGATGGAACTATCGTTTATACCATTATTCCGAACAACGATTACGAGATCGTAAGCATTCTGATAGACAACGATCCAAACCTTCCGGCAAGATTCAATGAAGCTACAGAAGAAGTAAATGATTATATTACAGAAGGTATTTCTGAGACAACAAGTGTCGTAATCACAACGAAGGCTATAGAGCCGGTTGAAGAAGAACCGGCAGAGGAACCGAATGAAGAGATCAGCCCTGAGAAACCAGCTCAGAAACTTACTGCAACAGCAGCAGATGGTGCAAGAATTACAGTAAACGCACCGGAGGGAGCTCTTCCGGAAGGTTCAGCTGTAGTAGTAGAAGTAATTGAGTCAAAAGCTATTGAGTCCGCTTTGGAAAATGCTTTGGAACCAGCTGGAAAAGAACTGAACAGCTATAAAGCATACGATATCACAATCATTGGACCAGATGGCACAGCAATTCAGCCAGATGACAGTGTAAAAGTTTCTATTAGAAATGCAGCTGTAGATGGTGAAGAAAATGCTGTTTATCATGTAGATGGAGCATCGGTTGATAAGATTGCAGATATTGCAAACGGAAATAATGCAAGCTTTGAAGCAGAGCATTTTTCTATTTATGTAATTACAGGTGAGAATACTCCTGCAATTGCTACGTATGAGTTCTATGATAAAGATGGAACATCAAAGCTGAATAGCCAAAGAGTGAAAGATGGCGAAGTTCTTGTAGAACCAGCAGCACCGGAATACGAAGGACAATATTTCACAGGATGGTTTGTAGAAGGCAGTGCTACACCACTTAGTTTTGGACCAGTATCCGTTTCCTCATCTAGAACCATAAAGGTGGTTGCAGGATATGAGGATGCATATTATGTGTTCTTTACAAATGAAGCTGGAGTAGTAATTAATACTAAGACAGGAAAAAATGGAGACATTATTAGCACGGATGATGTAACGTTTCCGGTATTAGCTAATGAGGGCATTACTGGTTGGTATACAGATAGTGCACTTACATCTAAAGTAACGAATGTTGAATTGAATAATAGTAATGTTATTCTGTATCCAAAGGTAGAAGTGGGATATCATATCACTTATGAAAGTGAAGGCGGAAGCTATACGGCTCCTGTATTTGTTCCTCCTGCAACATCAACAGTTGCTCCAACAGCCCCCACACGTCCAGGATATAAATTTAAATACTGGTCTGAAGCGCAAAATGGATTTGAATATCAGTTTGGCAAAGAATTAACAGCTGACTTAACACTTCATGCAGTATGGGAAGCAATAGATACCACATATCTTGTCATGTATTGGCAGGAAAATGCCAACTATAATAATGTGTATCTGGATGAAAGTGAGCGAGATAAAGAACAATACAGTTATGCAGCATCTGAAACTAAAACAGGAAAAACTGGTACGCAGACAAATGTAAGAGGTTGGAAGGGCATAGCGCCTGAAGGATTTACACTGAAAGGAATTGAGCAGCAGACTATTGCCGGTGATGGCTCTACAGTAGTTAATGTGTATCTGGATCGCAAAACATTCACTGTGAAGTTTATGAAAAAAGAGGGAGGCTTGCTGTTTAAGAAGTGGGTGGAAGATTCATCATTACGCATTACGGCAAAGTATGGTGCAGATGTAAGTAGAAAATGGCCAGGAGGAACTTGGAAGGTAAGTGAAGACTCAAGAACACGGCAGGCAAATTTATTTGTTATGCCGAACGGTGGTGCTGAATTTTACAAATATAGTGCCTATGGTACAAATACCGCCTATTACTATGTTCAGACATTACCGAATGAAAGTGGTGAAAAAACCATCGGTAATACTAAATATAAATTGCATCATAGTGATACCGCATATGGACAAGACCTTAGTGTTACAAAGGAGGATCGTTATGGCCTGATTGGTTTTACGAATCAGCCGTCCATCAGCACAGAAGATGGAAAACGTTATGATGGAGCTGAATTCTATTATACCCGTAACAAATATCCAATCGCATTTATAAGCGGTGGCAATACGATTAAAACTTTAGAGAAATATTATGAGGAATCCTTAACTGGTGTTACATGTGGTGAAAATTTAACTCCACCGGCAGGAAAGGAAAATTACGAATTTGCAGGATGGTATGACAATCCTGAAGGAGAAGGTACAGAATATTCATTTGAAGGAAAAAGAATGCCTGCTAATGGTATTACTGTATATGCGAAATGGGTAGCCCCGACTTATAACATAGATATTTACAATACTGTTGATGCATCTGATACGCCAATTGTTATTCGAAAGAGTTTGGGAGAGAAATTATCAGAAGGCGATTTACAGGTAACTGTACCAGAAGGATATATATTCCGTGGATGGTATTTGTATGAAAACGGACAGAGAACTCAAGCTTATAATTCTGACACAGAAATTCATGGAGATATTAAACTGGTTCCATACTGGACTTCCAATAAAGCATTTAGCGTTACCTACAGTGCTGGCGAAGGTGGATCAGGAACAGTTTCAGATCTATTAAGCTATGCAGAGGGTGCACAGGCAGAATTAAAGAGTGCAGCAGGCTTAACACCTCCAACAGGAAAACCATATTTTCAGGGATGGAAATCTGAAACTGATAACAGGATATATTATCCAGGAGATAAATATCTTATAAAAACGGAAAATGTGGAATTTGTAGCACAGTGGGGAGAGGAAAAGAAAACAACACTGGCGTATGATCCTGGAACAGGAAGCGGTGATGTAACATCAGTCACAGTAGAAAATAATGCAGAAGTAACTGCAAAGAGTGTTGAAGAACTTGGATTCACAAAGGAAAATTTCACATTTGTAGGATGGAGTTATACCAATGCAGAAGGACAGCCAGCTGTTGCAAAAGCCGGAGATAAACTTTATGTGGATGTGAATACAAATTCAGGAAACACAATAACAGCACAGTGGGCTAAGCTAAGCGCTGATGGTGGTGAATGGCCATATGATGGAAGTTCGCATACTGTAAGCAATGTCAAGGTTGACGGTGACGTAGCAGGTTATACTATTGCTTATGTGGTGGATGGAAATGAGTATGTAAGTGCAGATGCTATTGCGATTACTAATGCAGGAACAAAAACAGTAACAGTAATTGCGAGAAAAGCGGGTTATATTGAGCTTAGAAAAGATGTTACACTGACAGTAACCCCGAAGGCCGTGACAGTAACAGCAGATAATAAGAGTAAGGTTTATGGAGAGAAAGATCCGGAGCTGACGGCAGCTGTAAGCGGAACAATCGGAGACGATAAAGTAGCCTACAGTCTGAGCAGGGCCAAAGGAGAAGCAGTTGGTGATTATGTGATCACAGCAAGCGGTGAAGCAGAGCAGGGTAACTACACAGTGACTTATAGTCCAGGAACCCTGACGATCACCAAAAACGGAACCCTGGCTGTAACGGGAACCTCTTATAATAATGAATACGATGCAAAAGTACATGGAACAGCTGCATCAGTAAATGTAACAGAGGGAACAAAGGTTTCCTATAAAGTCGGAGAAGACGGTAAGTGGACAGAAGAAGTACCGACAATCAAAGATGTGGGAAGCAAGGAAGTTACAGTAAAGGCAGAAAACCCGAATTATGAGACTGCAGAAGGTAGATATACACTGACAGTAACCCCGAAGGCCGTGACAGTAACAGCAGAGAATAAGAGTAAGGTCTATGGAGAAGCAGATCCGAAGCTGACAGCAGTTGTAAGCGGAACAATCGGAGACGATAAAGTAACCTACAGTCTGAGCAGGG
>CAKRVL010000054.1 GCA_934408705.1 uncultured Blautia sp.
AAAAAGAAAGGGGAGAACCTGATGATAAAGACATTACTTGCCCAGGTAAAAGAGTTTAAGAAGGCCTCCTTCCTCACTCCGGTATTCATGATACTGGAGGTTGTGGTGGAGACAATGATTCCTCTTGTAATGGCAGATATGATCGACAACGGTGTGGAAGCCGGTAATATCAGTTATCTTTACAGAAAGGGTGCCATCATGGCGCTTCTTGCTGTTGCAGGACTTGTTACAGGTATTCTGGGTGGAAAATACGGAGCATATGCATCCTCCGGTTTTGCCCGCAATCTGCGTAAAGCAATGTACACCAATATTCAGACATTTTCATTTTCAAACATTGACAAATTCAGTACTGCAAGTTTGATCACACGACTGACTACAGATGTGACCAACCTGCAGAATGCATACCAGATGATCCTGCGTATGTGTACCCGCGCTCCGGCCAGTCTGATCTGCGCCATGACGATGGCATTTATGATTAATGCAAGAATTGCCAGCATTTATCTTATTGCGGTTATTTTCCTGGGCTGCTTCCTTGTGTTTATTATGAAGAAAGCTACCAGATATTTCCAGGAGGTATTTAAGAAGTATGACGACTTAAATGCCAGTGTACAGGAGAATATCAATGCAGTGCGTGTTGTGAAAGCCTATGTTCGTGAGAATTATGAGACCACTAAGTTCCAGAAGGCATGCAATAAGGTTTATGAAATGTTTGTAAGAGCTGAGAAGCTGGTAGTCATGAATATGCCGGTTATGCAGTTTACAGTATATGCCTGCATTCTTGGAATCAGCTGGCTTGGCGCAAATATGATCGTCGGAGGCAGTCTGACTACAGGTGAGTTGATGAGTCTTCTCACATATTGTATGAATATTCTGATGAGCCTTATGATGCTTTCCATGGTGTTTGTTATGATTACCATGAGTGCGGCAAGTGCGGAGCGTGTAAGTGAGGTTATTAATGAGACAGCAGATCTTTGTGATCCGCAGAATCCTATAATGGAGGTTGCGGATGGAAGTATTGTATTTGATCATGTTGATTTCAGTTATAAGAAGGATAGCCGGGAACCGGTGTTAAAGGATATTAATCTATCAATCAGCGCCGGGGAAACCATCGGTATTATCGGTGGAACGGGAAGTGCCAAGTCCAGTCTGGTAAATCTGATCAGCCGTCTTTATGATGTAAGCAGCGGTTCTGTGAAGGTTGGTGGGGTGGATGTCCGTGAGTATCACATGGATAGTCTGCGAAACCAGGTGGCAGTTGTGCTTCAGAAAAATGTATTGTTTTCCGGCACGATTCTGGATAATCTGCGTTGGGGAAACAAAGAGGCCTCTGAGGAGGAGTGCCGCCGTGTATGTAAGCTTGCCTGTGCAGATGATTTTATTGAAAAAATGCCGGACAAATATAATACCTATATTGAACAGGGCGGAACCAATGTTTCGGGAGGACAGAAGCAGCGTCTTTGCATTGCCAGAGCCCTTCTTAAGAAGCCGAAGGTGCTGATCCTGGATGATTCCACAAGCGCAGTAGATACTGCCACAGATGCACGTATCCGTAAGGCTTTTGCAGAGGAGATCCCGGAGACTACCAAGCTGATCATTGCACAGCGTATTTCCAGTATCCAGAATGCTGACCGCATTATCGTTATGGATGAAGGACGTATCAGCGGATTTGGAACACATGAGGAATTGATGAGAACCAATACCATTTATCAGGATGTTTACAATTCCCAGATAAAAGGTGGAGGAGATTTTGACGAGAACAGAGGAGGTGATCAGGCATGAGTAACAATAAACCCATAAAGGGTCCGGGACGCGGCGGTGCTGCTTTTCGTACCGGCCAAATGGTTGAGAACCCTGGTAAAATGCTTGGCAGGCTGATGGGCTATATTTATAAAAATTACAGGATTCACATTATTGTAGTTGTGATCGGAATTGTAGTCAGCGTTCTTGCAAATGTGCAGGGAACCATGTTTATGAAGACGCTTATTGACCAGTATATTATGCCTCTTCTGAAATCTGAAGCTCCGGATTTTCATCCTCTGGCAATGGCAATCCTTCGGGTAGCCTGTTTTTATGCCATAGGTGTGGCCTGTACATATACCTACAATCGTCTGATGATCTACGTGAGCCAGGGAACCCTGCGCAATCTTCGAAATGAAATGTTTGAGCGCATGGAGACTCTGCCTGTAAAATATTTTGACACACATGCACATGGGGATATTATGTCAATCTACACAAATGATATCGATACACTGCGCCAGATGATCAGTCAGAGTATCCCTCAGCTGATTTCCAGTGTGATCACCATTGTCAGTGTGCTGGTAAGTATGATCATTCTGAATATCCCTCTTACGGTTGTAACCTTGTTCATGGTAGGTGTCATGCTTTTTGCAAGTAAGAATCTTGCAGGCCTCAGCGGTAAGTATTTCATGGAACAGCAGAAGAATCTTGGTACAGTGAATGGTTATATTGAGGAAATGATGGAAGGCCAGAAGGTTGTGAAGGTTTTTTGTCATGAGGAAGAGAGCCTTGAGAAGTTTAATGAGCTGAATGATCAGCTGTTTGAAAGCGCCAACAATGCAAACAAGTTCGCAAATGTGCTGATGCCCACCTGTGCGCAGATTGGAAACATCAGCTATGTGCTGTGTGCCATTGTGGGCGGTGTGCTGGCTGTAAATGGCATAGGCGGATTTACCCTGGGAGGTCTGGCAAGCTTTCTTACCTTCAACAAAAGCTTCAGTCAGCCAATCAATCAGGTAAGCCAGCAGTTTAACAGTATTGTTATGGCTCTTGCCGGTGCGAAACGTATTTTTGATCTTTTGGACGAGAAGCCGGAGGTGGATGAGGGATATGTCACTCTGGTAAATGTGAAAGAGGAAAACGGTAAGCTGGTGGAATCAGAAAAGCGTACAGGACGGTGGGCCTGGAAGCATTTTCATAAGGCTACCGGAAAAACAGATTATATTGAGCTGAAGGGTGATATTGTTCTGGATGGTGTGGATTTTGGATACCGGGATGATAAGATTGTTCTTCACGATGTTAAGATGTATGCGAAGCCGGGACAGAAGATTGCTTTTGTTGGTTCTACAGGAGCCGGCAAAACGACAATCACGAACCTTTTGAACCGCTTCTATGATATTCAGGATGGAAAAATCCGTTATGACGGAATCAATGTAAATAAGATCAAAAAGGGTGATCTGAGACGTTCTATGGGCATTGTACTACAGGATACAAACCTTTTTACAGCTACTGTTATGGAGAATATCCGTTATGGTAAGCTGGATGCCACAGACGAAGAGGTTATTGCGGCTGCCCGGCTGGCAAATGCAGATGGATTTATCCGAAGACTGCCGGAGGGATATAATACCATGCTTCGTAATAATGGAGCCAACTTAAGCCAGGGACAGAGACAGCTTCTGGCAATTGCAAGAGCAGCAGTGGCAGATCCGCCGGTGCTGATCCTGGATGAAGCAACAAGCTCTATTGATACCCGTACAGAGAAGCTGGTACAGAACGGTATGGACAAGCTAATGGAGGGAAGAACCACATTTGCTATTGCACACAGGCTTTCCACAGTAAGGAACAGTGACTGTATTATGGTCCTTGAGCAGGGCCGAGTGATAGAGAGAGGTTCCCATGAGGAATTGATTGCCCAGAAGGGTAAATATTATCAGCTGTATAATGGATAAATAAAAAAGTAAGAGGTAAAGCCGGAAAATGGACTTTACCTCTTACTTTTTGCAGTTTATGCTTCTTTTTGTGGCAGCTGTGCAAGAACGATAGCGCCAAACATTACTACACAGCCGATGATCTCACGGGTGCTCAGACGCTGTCCGAGGATGATCCAGCCGGCGAGAACGGAAATGCAGGATTCCAGGCTGAGGATCAGGGAGGCTACGGTAGGATTCATATTTTTCTGACCTATGATCTGGAGGGTGTAGGCTACACCACAGGACATGACACCGGCATAGAGAATAGAGCCCCAGGCTCCGGCGAAAGAGGAAAGCTGTGGATGCTCCAGAATGGCAGCGGGGATGGCGGTGAGGAGCCCGCAGACCAGAAACTGGATGCAGGACATTTTCACGCCGTCTGCCTTGGGGGAGAAATAGTCAATGACCAGAATGTGCAGGGAAAACAGAACTGCACAGATCAGGACAAGGATATCTCCTTTTCCCATAGAGAAGCCATCTGTGATGCACAGCAGATAAAGGCCGACCAGAGCCATGGCAACTGCGATCCAGATAAAAGGGCTGCATTTCTTTTTCATAAAAAGTCCCAGAATGGGGACGATGATAATATAGCACGCGGTAAGGAAGCCTGCTTTTCCAACAGAGGTATACTGGATTCCAAACTGCTGGAAGTTAGAAGCAAGGCACAGGCAGATGCCACAGGCAATTCCTCCCAGGATCAGGGTTTTGGTGCTGCCGGGGTGTGCATCTGGGGAAGCCTTGGCAGAATCGGCAGATGGCTGGGGATTGATCTTATTTATCAAAAAGATGACGGGGATTAACACCAGAGCACCGATGATATTTCGGGTGGCGTTGAAGGTAAGCGGTCCCACAGCGTTGCCGCCTTCACTTTGGGCTACAAAGGCAATTCCCCAGATTGCAGCCGTCAGCAGAAGCAGCAGCGAGTTTTTTAATGGTATCTGTTGCTTTTTCATAGTGTATGATTCTCCTCATAAAATTCATAAAAATGCCCTCCCATAACAGGAGGGACATTATTTTATCGTTCCATCATGCTGATGGATTCAATTCCCACACTTCCGCCACGGACGACTTCGATGCGGCCGAATTCTTCCTTGATCAGCTTCACAACGGCATCGTTTTTGGTGGCTGTCTGTACAAATTCCAGAAGCAGACTGTCCTTGCCGTAATCAATAACTCTGGCCTTGAAGGTCTCCGCAATCTGGAACAGCTCGACCTTATCTTCAGAAGAGCAATTGAAAACCTTAATGTAAAGGATTTCCTTCATACGAACAAAGGTATTGGTAAAATCGATGACTTTAATAACTTCTACCATGCGGTTCAGCTGCTTTTTGATCTGTTCGAAGGTCTCATCGTCGCTTACTGTTGCAATGGTCATTCGGGAAACAGTAGGATCCTCTGTGGTACCTACGGTAAGGCTGTCCAGGTTATAACATTTGCCGGAAAAAAGTCCGGAAATCTTGGACAAAACACCTACCTGGTTCTCAACGTAGAGGGAAATCCATCTTTTTTTCATGCCTTTATTTGCCATGGGATAAACCTCCTGAATTTCAAAAATATTTAACAATCCATAATCAGATCTTCCAGTGTTCCGCCAGGCTTTATCATCGGGTAAACCATTTCCTCCGGGTCAATGATGAACTCGATCAGGGTAGGAACCTTGGTGTTTCTCTTAGCTTCTTCAAATGCAGCAGCTACTTCATTTTTGTTGAAAACGCGAATGCCCTTTGCACCGTAGCTCTCTGCAAGCTTTACAAAATCCGGTGTGTATTTCGGATACTCCTCGCCATTAGTACGGCGGGAAAGTGCACCGGAACGAAGATTAGTCATACTGTAGCGCTTGCCATAGAAAAGCTTCTGCCACTGACGGACCATGCCGAGGTATTCATTGTTGAATACACAGAGGATCAAAGGAAGCTCTTCCAGAACAGCTGTGGCAAATTCCTGGATGTTCATCTGCATACCGCCGTCACCGGAAATAACGATGACCGGTGTATCAGGATTTCCAATCTTGGCGCCTACACCGCCTGGAAAACCATATCCCATGGTACCAAGTCCACCAGACATGACCAGCTGCTTGCCAGGTGTGATCTTGGCATACTGGGAAACCAGCATCTGGTGCTGTCCTACATCTGTGACAATAATGGCTTTCTGGAACTGCTGATTGATCTGGTTTATTATGTCAACCGGACTTAATCTGTCATTTGGACGCATTGCAAGTGGATGCTCCTGCTTCCAGCCGTTGATCTCGCTGATCCATTTAGGATTGGTGCAGTCAGATATATATTCAGACATTTTCTCAAGAGCCTCTTTTGCATCTGCAACAATAGGAATGTCCACATGTATATTTCTGGAAATAGAAGCTGTGTCAATGTCAATATGAATGATCTGGGCATTTGGGGCAAACTCATGGAGCTTTCCTGTGATACGGTCATTGAAACGTGTTCCGATAGAGAAAAGCACATCACAATTGCTTACTGCTTTATTAGCGGCATAGGCACCGTGCATGCCAAGGTTGCCAATAAAAAGAGGATGATCAGTGGGAATGGCTCCGCGTCCCATGATGGTAGTTACCACTGGAACACCGGTCTTTTCCACAACTTTACGAAAGACCTCATTAGCCCGTGAAATATTAATTCCGCCGCCTGCAAGGAAAAGAGGCTTCTTCGCCTTGGAAAGGGTTTTGATGGCGCGTTTCAGCTGGCCGATATGGACACCTGTATTCGGCTTATAACCACGGATGTTTACATTTTTTGGATATTCCGGGCTGCCAAGCTCTGCCATAACATCTTTGGGCAGATCGATCAGAACAGGTCCGGGACGTCCTGTGCGTGCAATATAGAAGGCTTCTTTAATAATACGTCCAAGATCCTCACGATTTTGCACAGTAACGCCGTATTTGGTAATGCTGCGGGTGATACCTACAATATCAACCTCCTGGAAAGCGTCATTTCCAATGAGATGACGTGCTACCTGTCCTGTGAAGCATACCAGGGGAACACTGTCATAATTAGCTGTAGCAAGACCTGTGACCAGATTGGTGGCACCAGGACCGCTTGTAACGAGACATACGCCAACCTTGCCGGTAGTACGGGCATAAGCATCGGCTGCATGGACCAGCGCCTGCTCATGACGGGGAAGAATTACTGTAATGTCATCCTGCTTGTATAATTCATCGCTGATATCAATAGTACATGCTCCGGGATAGCCGAAAACGTACTCAACACCTTCTTCTTTCAGTGCCTTTACCAGCAGCTTATTGCCTGATATCTGTTTCATGTGGTGAAGCTACCTCCTTTTTCAAGCGGATATTCGCAATCCGCTTCGCTACTTGCTCATGAACGCAGTCGCTTCGCGATTTGTCAGCGGGAGCTGAAGGCTCCCCACTGACATAAGCATCCCCCTCATCCGCCGCTTAGTGCTCCGCGCACTTGAAGCGGGGGAATGCTTATCTGCGTTCAAGTCAGTGAAAACCAACAATATAATTATAAAAAAATCTCCAAGCCTCATAGACTCAGAGGAAAGGATATTTAATCAGTATTATAACGTTAACGCGACGAAGTGTCAACAAATGGGAGGCAAAATTTGCGAATGCTAAGAAAAAAACAGGTGTTCAGAAAAGTTGAAAAATGTGTCCACAAAATTGTCCACAGTTGAAAGATGAAATAATTATTTTTATAATAAAATGGTATTCCATGAATGGAAGAAGCAATGCAATATTTGGGAGGAATTGGACAATTCTGCATAGAATGCCACCGACAGGCTGCGAGATCCGCAATCACTGTCTGGTGGTATTTTTGCGTAACAGGGGATTAATATTAATATTCATTGAGCAGCTCCCGGACTAACTGTGCTGCGTCTTTACAAGGGTAGAGATAACCGTTCTCCAGGTTTTGCATATAATCCAGAAAAGCCTCCAGAAGACTGGGCTCATTAAAGGTGAAGCACAGAATATGTCCGCGGATATCCTGAAAAAGCAGATAACCCATAGAGTGGTTTACGACCAGATGAAGATTTTCTGTAAGCTGGTTAAGGGGATACTTCAAAAGCCGGTAAATCCCTTTTTCACAATAAGGGAGCATGCCTGTGATAAGCTGTTTACGTTCATCCAGGGTAAGAGGACGGTATATTTCATCAGGAATCTCATGAACCCGCCCTGAATTAAGGAATTGCCGTAAGCCTGAAAGCGTAAAAAAGATGGTGGCCTTTTTCTGGGAAAGAAGGCTGCGGTTTTCATCCAGCAGAGTTAAGGCCTGTTTGATAAATTTTTCACGTTCAGGAAGCTGTGGGTAAACTGCTTTATCCAGAAGCTCAGCATCAATTATCGGGGTTATACATGCTTCCGGCTGCAGCACATAGGAGGGGGTGAGGTGGTACATCTGTTGTAGAGTGCCATCCATAGGAAAGTAGTCGATTACCTGGAAGAGTGGCTTGCAAAGCTGCTGGTAAGAGAAATACAGCTCCTGGAGCAGCCGCAGATGACTGGCCCCTTTGTAGAGAAAACCCTTTTGATAATCAGCAGTACAGACAAGCGCATATTCTGAGGTAAGCAGCATACATGGAAAACCGTTAAAGTTCTGGTAATGTGCGGTCACATCATCATAAAAATAGTAGGGATGGTAATCCATATTTGTAAAGAAAAGGGGAAGCATGGCCTCCAGACAATGCAGATTATAAAGCTGACGCTGGGAGGTGACCTGCCCGGTTTTGCTAAAACAGATCAGATGTTCAACTGTAAGGGCTCCTTTGAGACGGAGACTGGAAAGAGTGCTGAAAAGAAAAGGACAGTCTGGCTGGAGAAGAATCTGGACAGTGCCGTTTTCTCTGGCAGCCTCCAGAAGGAGAAGACTGTGCACATAATATTCCATTTCAGTTCGCGAAAAAAAGGGAATACAGGCAGTTTCATCAGATGGAAGCTCTGGAGAAAAAGTGGCTTTATGGAATAGAAACTGAATATTTTCTGAGGTTATATGGCTGGGAAAATGGGTGAAAAATTCTTCTACACTTTTTCGTCTGTAATAAATGGAGGCACCCAGCCGTGTTAACTCATAGGCATCCTTAAGCTTCTGGAATTCTGCCGGCGTAAGCGGAAGATACTCTGCCATTCTGTGAAAAACCTCCAGGGAGGGCGGATTGCGTTTGCCGCTGATGATCCGGTAGAGCATGGAGCGATCCATCTGGCAGGCTGCTGCAAGAGAGTAAATCTTAATCTCTTTTTCTTTGATGTAGTGGTTTAATAAATCTGAAAATACGGACATAATCTGCTGTTGCCTCCTTTTTGCTGTGGGATTAATTTTAACAGAAGAGGAAACAAAAGGAAAGGGATAACTGGTAAAAAGACAGATTTCGTGGTAAGATGGATAGAACAGAGCATTTTGGAGCAAGCGGAATAAGGCAGAAAGGAAGAGACTGGAGAATAGTGGAACTGAATAAAGAAAATCTGAAGAAGATAAGATGGCTGATCGCTTTTGCTGTACTTTTGTATGTGGGTGTGCAGAATCTGGGAGTTGTTCTGAAGTATGTGAGAATCCTGTGGGGATTACTGTTACCCTTTGTGCTTGGCTGTGCAATGGCTTTTGTGCTGAACGTGCCTATGGCGTTTGTTGAACGTCACCTTTTTGGTAAGGCCAAAGAGAAAGGCGGGAAGGCGGGTAAAGCTGCTAACCGTATGGCTAGACCGGTAAGTCTGGTGCTGTCTATCGTATTGGTGGTGCTGGTGGTCCTGATCGTGGTGCTGGTGGTGGCACCGGAGATTGGCAGAACGCTGGTAAGTGTAGTGAAAAAGGTAGAGGAAGATATACCGTTAGTGCAGAAGTGGCTGACCGATACCTTCCAGAGTGATTCCGAGATTGTGAAATGGGCAACATCTGTTGAAATTGCACCTCAGAAGATCATTGATTCTATTGTAAGCGTGCTTAAGAATGGAGCGGATAATCTGGTATCATCTACGATTAATGTCACCATGGGACTGGTGAGCATGACCATGAATTTTGCTATTGGTTTTGTTTTTGCCTGTTATGTGCTTTTGCAGAAGGAAAAGCTGGGAAAACAGGTGCTGAAGGCGGCTTATGCGATTCTGCCGGTGAAAACAGTGGAATATCTGGGGCATGTGTGCACTTTGGCAAGCAGGATTTTTGCAAGCTTTATTACGGGCCAGTGCATAGAGGCAGTGATTCTGGGCAGCATGTTTTTTATCACCATGACGATAGGAAGGTTTCCGTATGCAATGCTGATCGGTGTACTGATCAGTTTTACGGCGCTGATTCCTGTGTTCGGAGGAATTATCGGATGCTGGGTAGGATTTTTCCTGATCCTGATGGTAAGTCCGCTGAGGGCCTTCGCATTCCTTATACTGTTTTTGGTTCTGCAGCAGATAGAGGGAAATCTGATTTATCCATATGTAGTTGGAAATTCTGTGGGATTGCCGGCAATCTGGGTACTTGTTGCAGTAACCCTGGGTGGTAATCTTATGGGAATTGTAGGAATGCTTATTTTTATTCCTCTGGTATCTGTATTGTACGCACTGTTTAGGGAATGGGTGTACGAGAGACTGGATAAGAAACATGTGAAAATCAGTTAATGGTTTACATAAAACATAAACTGGCAAAAAGTATCTCCGGGAGCATTATGAAAACTCCCGGAGATATTTTTTGCTTTTTATTTTTTATGGGGTTAATTGTTAGTCTGTTTCTGGCTTTCTACTTCTGCCAGCTTCATTGCACGAACCTTCAGAGGAAGGCCGAATAAAGTGATAAATCCATCTGCATCGTGATGATCATACATATCACCTGTTGTGAAGGATGCAAGAGATTCGTTGTACAGGCTGTATGGGGAGGTTGTTCCGGCTTTGATGATGTTGCCCTTGTAGAGCTTGAATTTTACCTCGCCTGTTACATATTTCTGAGTGGATTCTACGAATGCCTGGATTGCTTCACGAAGAGGTGTGAACCATTTTCCTTCGTAAACCACCTGCGCCAGCTGGCTTCCAAGCTTTTTCTTTGTTTCCAATGTTTCGCGGTCAAGAATCAGTTCTTCAAGCTGTTCATGTGCTTCCATAAGAATAGTTCCGCCAGGAGTTTCATAAACGCCACGGGATTTCATACCTACAACACGATTTTCTACAATATCGATAATTCCGATTCCGTTCTCACCGCCAAGTTTATTCAGCTCTGTAATGATTTCGGAAACCTTCATTGCTTTTCCATTTAAGGTCTTCGGAACACCTGCTTCAAATGTCATGGTAACTTCTGTGGCTTTATCAGGAGCCTTCTCAGGTGTTACGCTGAGAACAAGCATATCGTCATAGTTAGGAGCGTGTGAAGGATCTTCAAGCTCAAGTCCTTCATGGCTGATGTGCCACAGGTTACGGTCACGGCTGTAGCTATGCTTAGCGTCAAATGGAAGATTGATTCCATGAGCCTGGCAGAATGCAAGCTCATCTTCACGGGACTGCATGGTCCAGACATCTGTCATACGCCAAGGTGCGATGATTTTAATATCCGGAGCAAGGGCTTTGATTCCCAGTTCGAAACGAATCTGGTCATTTCCTTTGCCGGTTGCACCGTGACAGATCGCAACAGCATTTTCTTTTCTTGCAATCTCAACCAGTTTTTTCGCTATAGCAGGACGTGCCATGGAAGTACCAAGAAGATATTTGTGCTCGTATACAGCGCCTGCTTCAACACATGGCATAATGTAGTTATCACAGAAATCATCTACAATGTCCTCTATATATAATTTGGAAGCTCCGGAAAGCTTTGCTCTCTCTTCAAGTCCATCCAGCTCATTTCCCTGTCCGCAGTTAACACAGCAGCAGACAACATCATAATTAAAAGTTTCTTTCAGCCACGGGATCAGTGCTGTAGTGTCCAGTCCGCCTGAATATGCAAGTACAACTTTTTCTTTCATAATAGTAACCTCTTTTCTTTTTATCCCTCTGAAACAGATAGGGCTATAATTCTAATTTTTGAATAAATATTCATTACATTAACGTGATATACTGATGTCGCGCTAATTACAGAGAATAATATACAACATAATTTATAAATATGCAATAGAAAATTTAAAAAACTTTGCATAAAAATTGCCTTATATAGAAGGAAAAGTAATAAAAACTGCATAAAAAGCACAGAACAAAGGAAAAATAAGGGAAAATATGGGAAAATGACTATTGCATAATATGCAAGAAGGATGTATAATCCATTCAACTTGACTGATAAAGCCGGGGATGAATAATTGGATGAGGCATGGAGGAAATAAAAAAATGATTAAAGCTGGAATTATTGGGGCAACCGGTTATGCTGGAAATGAGATCGTACGTCTTCTTCTTGGACATAAGGATGTGGAAATAGCCTGGTTTGGATCCAGAAGTTATATTGACAAAAAATATGCAGGGATTTATCAGAACTTTTTCAAATTGGTAGATGCCAGCTGTATGGATGATAATATGGAAGCACTTGCAGATGAGGTGGATGTTATTTTTACAGCAACTCCTCAGGGATTGTGTGCTTCTCTTGTAAATGAGGGTATTCTTTCCAGAGCTAAGGTGATTGATTTAAGTGCGGATTTCCGTATTAAAGATGTAAAGAAATATGAAAAATGGTATGGAATTGAGCATAAATCACCGCAGTTTATTGAAGAGGCCGTTTATGGATTATGTGAGATTAACCGCGAAGATATTAAAAAGGCACGTCTGATCGCTAACCCGGGATGTTATCCGACATGTTCCACACTTTCCATTTATCCGCTTTTAAAAGCTGGAATGATCGATCCGAATACTATTATTATTGATGCAAAATCAGGAACAACAGGTGCCGGAAGAGGAGCCAAGGTTGATAATCTTTACTGCGAAGTAAATGAAAATATCAAGGCATATGGTGTTGCAACACACAGACATACACCTGAAATTGAAGATCAGCTTGGCTATGCCTGTGGACAGGATGTGACAATTAATTTTACCCCTCACCTTGTTCCGATGAATAGAGGAATTCTGGTTACAGCATATGCTTCTCTGACTAAGAATGTGACTTATGAAGAGGTAAAAGCAGCTTACGATGCATGCTATGAAAATGAGACATTTGTACGGGTGCTGGATAAGGATGTATGCCCGCAGACCAAGTGGGTAGAGGGCAGTAATTATGTGGATGTTAACTTTAAAATCGATCCGAGAACAAACAGAATTATTATGATGGGAGCAATTGATAATCTGGTAAAAGGTGCTGCCGGACAGGCAGTTCAGAATATGAACCTGATGTTTGGATTTAGTGAGGCAGAGGGATTGTTACAGGTTCCGATGTATCCGTAAACAAAAGAGGAGGCGTATTAATATGAAAATTATTACAGGAGGTGTTACTGCTGCAAAAGGGTTTAAGGCAGCAGCGGTAGCAGCAGAAATCAAATACAAAGATCGTACAGATATGGCAATGATTTACAGTGAGATTCCCTGTGTTGCAGCAGGTACTTTTACTACAAATGTGGTAAAAGCAGCTCCTGTAAAATGGGATCAGGACGTGGTTTATAATCATCCGAAAGCTCAGGCTGTGATCTGCAACAGTGGTATCGCAAACGCATGTACCGGAGCAGAAGGATATGGCTATTGTAAGGCAACTGCAGATGCTGCTTCTGAGATATTTGGAATTCCGGCAGACAGTGTACTGGTTGCATCCACAGGTGTTATTGGAATGCAGATCCCTATTGACAGAATCGTAAACGGAGTAAAAGCTATGGCACCCAAGCTGGATGGCTCTCTGGAGGCAGGAACAGAAGCGGCCAAAGCTATCATGACGACAGATACTGTGAAAAAAGAGGTTGCTGTTCAGATTGAAATAGGCGGAAAAACAGTAACTGTAGGAGGAATGTGCAAGGGTTCCGGAATGATACATCCAAATATGTGTACCATGCTTGGATTTGTTACAACAGATGCGGCAATTTCCAAAGAAATGCTTCAGAAGGCTTTAAGTACTAATATTAAAGATACGTTTAATATGGTTTCTGTTGACGGAGATACCTCTACAAATGACACTGTTCTGCTTCTTGCAAATGGTATGGCTGGTAATCCGGAAATCACAGAAGAGGGTGCGGATTTTGACAAATTTATGGAAGCTTTGAACTATATCAATACCTGTCTTTCCAAAAAAATTGCTGGTGACGGAGAGGGCGCAACAGCGCTTTTTGAAGTAAAAATTATTGGCGCAAAGACAAAAGAGGATGCAGTTACGCTTAGTAAATCTGTGGTAACATCCTCCCTTACAAAGGCTGCTATTTATGGTCATGATGCAAACTGGGGCCGTATTTTATGTGCAATGGGATATTCCGGAGTGCAGTTTGATCCGGAGAAAGTTGACCTGTATTTTGAGAGCTGCGCTGGTAAATTAAAGATTATTGAGAATGGTGTTTCTACAGGATATGATGAAGCGGAAGCGACAAAAATTCTGTCCGAGGATGAGGTAACAGCTATTGCGGATGTGAAAATGGGCGATGCGAAAGCTACTGCATGGGGATGTGATCTTACCTATGATTATGTGAAGATTAATGCAGATTATCGTTCATAAGATCATCGTTCATAAAAGAAAGGGAAGAAAAGATGGTAAATCAGAAATATCTTGATAAGGCAGAAGTGCTTATTGAGGCACTTCCTTATATACAGCGTTTTAACCGTAAAATCGTGGTGGTGAAATATGGCGGAAGTGCCATGCTGGATGAAGAGCTGAAGGCAAATGTGATCAAGGATGTTGTTCTTCTGAAGCTGGTTGGATTCAAGCCGATCATTGTTCATGGAGGCGGCAAGGAAATCAGTAAATGGGTTGGTAAAGTGGGCATGGAGCCAAAGTTTATCAATGGTCTTCGCGTAACTGATGCCCCGACAATGGAGATTGCGGAGATGGTTCTTGCAAGGGTAAATAAAGAGCTGGTTACCCATGTGGAATCTCTTGGAGTACAGGCTGTTGGTATCAGCGGAAAGGATGGAGGATTATTAAAATGTAAGAAGAAATATTCCAATGGAGAGGATATCGGATTTGTGGGTGACATTACAGAGGTAAATCCGAAAATTCTTTATGATCTGCTGGAAAAAGACTTCCTTCCTATTATTTTTCCAATTGGATTCGACGATAATTATGACAGCTATAACATTAATGCTGATGATGCTGCATGTGCAATTGCAGAGGCTGTACATGCGGAGAAACTGGCATTCCTTTCCGATATTGAAGGAGTTTACAAGGATAAAGATGATCCGGCTTCTTTGATCTCTGAACTCCATATTCAGGATGCGCAGCTGCTGATAGAAGAAGGATATGTTGGAGGCGGAATGATTCCGAAGCTGAATAATTGTATTGAAGCAATTGAGCATGGCGTTAACCGGGTACATATCCTTGATGGAAGAATTCCTCACAGTTTGTTGCTGGAAATTTTTACGAACAAAGGTATTGGAACTGCTATTTTAAGAGAAGATGGAGAGAAATATAACAATGAACATGAATAATCAGATGGAAGAAGCTGAGGCTAGTATTCTTCATACATATAATCGATTTCCGGTCGTTTTTGAACGAGGGGAAGGCGTACATTTATACGATTCTGAAGGAGAGAAATATCTGGATTTTGCGGCAGGAATTGCTGTAAATTCACTTGGATATCATTATCCTGGATATGATGAGACACTGAAGGAACAGATTGATAAGCTTACACATATTTCTAATCTGTACTATAATGAACCTATTATTGCGGCTGGTGCAAAGCTGGTAAATGCAAGCCGTATGGACAAAGCATTCTTTACAAACAGTGGAACTGAGGCTATTGAGGGTGCTTTAAAGGCGGCAAAAAAATATGCTTATGAGCGTGATGGACATGCTGACCATGAGATTATTGCCATGAATCATTCCTTCCATGGAAGATCAATCGGAGCCCTTTCTGTTACCGGAAATGCCCATTATCGTGAGCCATTTGAGCCTCTTATGGGCGGTGTAAGGTTTGCAGATTTTAATGATCTGGATAGTGTGAAAGCTCAGATTACAGACAAAACATGTGCTATTATTATGGAAACCATACAGGGAGAAGGCGGTATTTATCCTGCTGAAAAAGAGTTCTTAGAAGGGGTTCGTACCCTGTGTGATGAGAAGGATATTATCCTGATCCTGGATGAAATTCAGTGTGGAATGGGACGCTCCGGATATTATTTTGCATGGCAGGCATACGGTGTCCAGCCGGATATTATGACCTGTGCAAAAGCACTTGGATGTGGTGTTCCGGTAGGCGCTTTTGTGCTGAATAAGAAGGTCGCTGAGGCATCTCTGAAGCCTGGAGATCATGGTACAACCTATGGAGGAAATCCATTTGTATGCGCTGCTGTAAGTAAAGTTTTTGATATTTATGAGAAGGATATGATCCTTACTCATGTGCAGGAATTAACTCCGTATCTTGAGAAAAAACTGGATGAACTTGTGGAAAAGCATGAGTGCGCTGCTGCAAGAAGAGGTATGGGATTTATGCAGGGAATCGTAATCCAGGGACGTCCTGTAGGGGAGGTTGTAAAGAAGGCACTGGAGAAGAAACTGCTGGTTATTTCAGCTGGAAGCGATGTGCTTCGTATTGTGCCGCCACTTGTGATCACCAGTGCGGATGTTGATGAAATGGCATCAATTCTGGATGAGTGTCTGGCATAAATCAGAGGTGATTTTAAGTCTTAAAAGAGAATGAAAATGATAGAAAAAGGTACCCTGAAGCTGAGCCTCAAGGTACCTTTTCGCTACAGATTTATTCTTCTGTGAAGTCAAATTCGTCTTTGAATTTCTCTTTAAAAATGTCAAAAACAGCGGTGAGAATGTCATCGTCATCAACGAAAACAAAGCTTTCAGCCTCTTCATTTCCATCATCTTCAATCTGAAGGATCAGAACTTCCTCATCCTCACTGTCCTCATCGTCTTCCACGTCTTCGATAGGTGGGAGCAGAACAGCATAACGCTTTCCTTCATAATCGATTTCATCCAGTAATTCGAAATCCATATCCTCACCATTTTCATCAGTCAGGGTGATGATCTCAATTTCTTCTGTGGTATCAAGGTTTTTTTCGTCTGCCATTATTAATCTCCTTTCATTTGGGGCAAGCCAGCCCGGCTGCCAGTTTTTGTTGAAATCATTATATCAATTGTGAGTGCAGTTGAACAGATGGAAAATATAGAAAATTTGAACGCGGACCTGGAATATCTGCTTTACAATAAAAAATAGATTGACAAGTAAAGTTGTCAATGTTAGAATGCAAATATCAAAAGATGACAAATAAACTTGTCATAATGACAATGAAATAAGTCATCCTATGAATATACTACGAAAGAGAAAGAAAGGAGCCTTTGAGATGGCGCTGGAGAATCGATTGAAGGAGTATCGGGCCAGGCTTGGAATCAACCAGGCTGATATGGGAAAGTTGGCCGGAGTGTCCAGACAGACCATCAGTCTGATCGAGAGAGGGGACTACTCGCCGTCGGTGACGCTGGCTTTGAAGCTGGCGAAGATCTGTCAGGTGACGGTGGAAGATATTTTTACTTATACGGAGGACGGAGAAGATGAATAAGGGAAAATCCAAGAAGAAAATGAATTCCTATTTAAAAATGGTACTGCTTATGCTGGCAGGTGGTGTTGTTGGAGGGATTTTTGGTTTTGTTACATCATACAGCGGGGAGAATTCTATAGCAGCTATTGGGCGTGGAATGAATGCATTTCTTTTGGCTGTACGTGATCATACAGTGCTGTTGGAATGTATCTGCGGTGCAATCTGTATTATGATCTGTGAGATCCATTTTGGGAAGATGAAGAGAATGGGAAGCCAGATACAGGATGCAGAAGATGAAGAATATCATGAATTGCAATATCATATTGAAGTATCCTCCAGCTGGGGGATGATTGCGAGTACGGTGGGAACTGTTCTTATGATGCTG
>CAKRVL010000055.1 GCA_934408705.1 uncultured Blautia sp.
GCTTCGATAACTGCGTCAGCCATCTTGGAAACGATCAGTTTTACAGCACGGATAGCGTCATCGTTACCCGGAATTACGTAATCCAGTTCTTCCGGATCACAGTTTGTATCACAGATTCCGATAAGCGGGATTCCAAGTGTATGAGCTTCCTGGATACAGATCTTCTCTTTCTTAGGATCTACTACGAAGATAGCATCTGGGAGTCTCTTCATCTCTTTGATACCACCAAGGTTCTTCTGAAGTTTGTCTAATTCTTTTCTTAAAGCGATAACTTCTTTCTTAGGCAGAACATCGAATGTTCCATCAGCTTCCATAGCCTCGATCTCTTTAAGTTTAGCAATACGGCTCTGGATAGTCTTGAAGTTGGTAAGCATACCACCTAACCATCTCTCGTTTACATAGTACTGTCCGCAACGCTCAGCCTCTGTCTTGATAGCATCCTGAGCCTGTTTCTTAGTACCAACGAAAAGAATGCTTCCGCCATCAGCTACGATATCAGCGATTGCATTGTAAGCATCGTCAACCATTCCTACAGATTGCTGTAAGTCGATGATATAGATACCATTTCTCTCTGTGTAGATGTACGGAGCCATTTTAGGGTTCCATCTTCTTGTCTGATGTCCGAAATGAACACCTGCCTCTAAAAGCTGTTTCATTGAAATAACGCTCATGTCTTTTCTCCTTTTGGTTAAATTCTTCCGCACGGATCCTTTTCCTCTCGGACCCAACCTCACACCGTCAGGCACCATCCCTGGGAATCTCCATGCGTGTTTGATGGTTTACAACTTTTGCATTATAACATGACAAAACCCTCCGTGTAAAGAGGGTTTTTGCATTTTTTCCTTTATATTTTGCCTATATTTTTCCAGATCCTGAAGTAAAGTGGACATTCCAGGTCCGCTTCGCTACTTGCTCATGAACGCAGTCGCTTCGCGATCTGTCATCTGCCTTCCTTCAGTGCAGCCAGCTCCTCTTTTGTCAATTCCCTGGCTTTGCCCTTAGGCAGATCCTCCGGCAGTGTTAATGATCCCATAGAAATCCTTTTCAGATAAACTACTTTCTTTCCAACTGCCTCCATCATTCTTTTTACCTGATGAAAACGTCCTTCGTGAATTGTGAGAAGAATTTCCGAGTACCACAGCCCGGATTCTCTGTCTTCCCTCCAGGTGCGCAGTATTTCAAGTTTCCCGGGAAGTGCCGGTTCTTCATCACCAATATCCACACCTGCCTGGATTTTCTCAACATCCTCCGGCACTACCTTGCCCTCAGTCACTGCGAAATAAGTCTTATCCACATGCTTCTTTGGGGAAAGCAGCTGATGAGCCAGCTGACCATCATCTGTGATCAAAAGCAGCCCTTCTGTATCCTTATCCAGCCGCCCTACCGGAAAAAGATTTCTCCTGGCATCTCCCGGCACCAGCTCCAGAACTGTTTTCTCTCTGGCATCTTCCGTAGCACTTACATACCCAGCTGGTTTATGCAGCAGATAATAAACGAATTCCGGAGCTGAGCCAAGCCGCTCTCCGCCATATTCCACCACGTCGGTCTCCGGATCCACCTTCAGCTCCGGCTTCTTCGCTTTCTCACCATTTACCTGAACCATCCCCTTCTGGATCAGCTTCTTTACTTCCGTTCTTGTGCCGGCACCTGCATCTGCCAGAAATTTATCCAGTCTTACTGCTTTTCCCATTTCAATTTCTCCTCACAACCGGAGCCGGCCTGAAACTATTCTGATTTACTCCAGAACTTCAAAGGCCTGTGCTCTCTCATAATCCTCTTTCATAAATTCAGGAACATCCTTTTCCAGAATGACCCAGTATTCATCTGATTCCTGCCCATTTATCATTACCTTCAGATTTCCCCACATATCAGTCTCACGCTTCTCCCAGAGAGGCACCATCTGAAAACATTTCAGCACTTTTTTCAATGCCTCAAGCTGTTCTTCTTTATCGTAAACTACAGGAGATGAATAATCTGTTCCATTCTCATCCATAAAGTAACTTGCCTCCACAGAGGTAAGCTTTACATCCTCCATAGATAAAGGATACCCTGTTTCCTTCAGAATTTCAACTGTACGTTTAAATTGAGGATACACATAAAAGCAGGAAGAAAAATAGTAATCTCCCACCGCACCGGGTACCATTCCGGAAGCTTCTTCCAAAGAAGGTACATTTGCATAGGTGATCATCAGATTTGCACATGGCGTTCCGGTAAGCACCTTGGCATCAGCTTCCTTCACATCCTGCCTGAATGCTTCTACCAACTGCTCTCTTTTTGCCTTATTATCCTGGAAAAGAGAAATGGTTTCTCCGTTAACAAAATCACATTGCACCTGTTCCAGATATTTATTATCCAGTCCCAAGATCGAATAACGTTCCTCTTTTAAGGTTCCCTGCTCGTAGCTTTTCTCCAGTAAAGCTTTCAGATTTTCTCTGTCGATCATATAAGAACGATAAACAGAGCTGCCGGATTTCAGATCATAACGAACCGGAATATGAATGGTATTTCCACTGTTATCCCATAAATTTGTGCTCAGCGCCACATTATCCGAAAGCGATTTGCAGATATCTTCATTTTCATCTACAATCCTTTCCATAACTTCGTAAATCCCCTGGGAAATACCAATATTATCATTTACTACGTTTCCGCCTGCACCGTCAGACTCCTTCAGGGTAACCGTTCCATCCTCTTTAATTTCAATATTGTTCCAGGTCTCATAACCCATCTGTGAAATTCCCAATGCAATATTTTCAATTTTATCATAGGAAGGTATATATTTGTCATAGCCTGTCAGATCAAAACTAAATATACATGCCAATGCAGCCACACAAACACTGCTTATTACAAACTGAAGCTTATGGGAAAAGAATTTCCGAAAATCTCTGTAATAGAGGATTCCCATAATTCCATTGGCAAGAAAGGTTCCAAAAATCATTCCAAAGATCCACCATATCATTCTGGAAGTATCTGTGGGAAGCAGATAAAAAATCATTCCCACTCCCAATCCGGTTGGAACAACCACCAGAAATCTTACGATCATACCTGCCCGTTTATAGACAAATGCCTGACCTGTCTTTTCAGATTTCCTGTAAACAAAAGCGTAAAATCCAAGAATCCCCAGAACTGCTGTTAATAAAATCACAAACAGTAATAAACTTCCGCAGCTTCCTTCTGCATATTTTTGAGAAAACGTGTAGGCAAGCATAACCGGCGAGGTCAGCTCTGTAAGTGCTTTTGTAATTCCGTAAGAAACAGAACTGTCGTAACAGGTATAGTAAAATGCACCTTCGTATAACCGTATCAATATGGAAAGAGTGGGACCATAGGCAACCACAGCCACCAGCAACAATGCACCCATAAGAAAATGTCCCGTCAGGCAGATTACCAGAACCACTGAGAAATACAACAGCAGATATAATAATAAATGAAATGCCAGCATAATAAATGCCATTTTCATAAGATGCAGGCTGAAGAATCCTCTCATTGCTCCAATGCAAATGGAGAAAAACTCCATTGCCAGATAGGGAAGCAAAAAGAATAAAAGTGATTGCAGCGTTTTATACCAGAATACTCTGCATCTTTTCACCGGAAGGCTATGATAGAAATCAATTTTCCTTGGGGAGTATAAATACCAGAACTGGCTGATTCCGTTAAAAAGTGCTACCATTCCCACTACCGCAAGACCTGTAAGCATAAAGCCATCCCGCCACAGATTTTCATATAAAAGGCTTATCTGATCTGTACTGTAGCCCATTCCAAACCAGTTTCCAAGCAGGATCAGCTCTGCCACCGGAAATGCAAGCAACAGTCCCACGGTAACAAATGCAGGAATCCAGGTCAGCCCCTTTGAGGAAACCTTCATATACCTGCTAGAATAAATTTTTGATTTCATAACCTGCAACCTCCGTTTCACTGATAAAAATTTCCTCCAGAGTCAGAGGAAGCACCTCCATGAAAAGAGGATTTTTCGCCTGAATTTTCTCTATGATCGCACTTCTGGTTCCCCTGGCCGTTATCATAAGAAGGGAACCCTGACGCTGCACCTTTAATACCTGAAGTTCTTTCTCCAGCTCTTTCTCCTGATCACGTCCACTAAGGACACACTGTATCTTATGGATGTGGAATTTCATGTCTTCCAGATCCTTCGAAAGAAGGATTCCCCCTTTATGAAGAAGTCCTACATGATCACAGATATCCTCCAATTCCCTCAGATTATGAGAGGCAATCACCGGTGTAAATTCCCGGTTCATTATTTCCGCAGCAAAAAGACTTTTCACCGCCTGACGCATTACCGGATCCAGCCCGTCAAAGGTCTCATCACAAAACAGATATTTCGTTGCTGCGCACACGCCGATGATGACAAGCAGCTGCTTTTTCATTCCCTTGGAAAAAGTAGATATTTTTCTTTTTTCCTCCAGATGAAATTGCTCCATCAGCTCATGAAAAAGTTTGATCCGAAACTGTGGATAAAAATTCCGGTAAAAGCCTACCATATCCCATGCTGTATAATTTGCCGGGAAATAACTGTCATCTGAAATATAGAAAAACAGTTTCTTAGCTTCTTCATTCTCATATACCTGCATTCCATCAATCTGAATCTGACCTTCATCTGGCTTCATAATTCCTGCCATCATTCGAAGCAGGGTACTTTTACCGGCGCCATTACTTCCCACAAGCCCGAACACCTCACGATCCCCGATGTCCAGGGTTGCTTTATTTACTGCTTTGACAGTGCCAAACGCCTTACTGCATTCTTTGACTTCTATCATGGCTTCTCCTCCTTGTAGCTTTCCCTGATAATGTAAATCAGCTCATCCTCATCCATTCCCATGTCCTTTCCCTTCTGGATCAGCGCTTTTAGTTCCTCTGTATAGGAAGCTATACTAAGCTTCCGCACTTCTTCATTGTCTGCAATGAAATTTCCTTTTCCCTTAACCGGGTAAATCAGTCCTTCCTGCTCCAATTGCATATAAGCTCGCTGGATAGTATTGGGATTAATGGATAGCTCCATTGCCAGCTGCCGTACTGAGGGCATCCGGGAACCAGGCTCCAGCGCACTATTTAGAATCAGGTTCCGGAATTTCTCCTCTACCTGCTCATATAGTGGTCTCCTGTCCTGATAGTCCAAAACGATCATAGTCGGTCCGCCTCCTCTCCAAGTGTATTAATACGTTTAATACACTTAAGATAGCACACATATCAGTCAAATTCAAGATAGACAATTCTTAAATATTTATAAACTCAAAAAAAGACTTTCTCACAGTTTTCCGCTAATCACACGTACTTCTGTAAAAAAGTCTTTCATACATTGATTCTCACAAGCTCTTCCATGCCTGATCCGGTCAGATCAATCTTGTACTGCCTCGCTTCTGATAGTTCTTATAACATTTCCAGATTCCAAAAACCCCGGCAAAAACAAGAACCAGATTTAAGGCGATTACGGAAGCTGCTCCCGTATGTTCCAGCATATACAGCATTACATCACTAACCAGCAGGCTCCAGATATTTGCCCCCATATGAAGAAATACACTGGCAAACAGATTGCCACTCCACTCCAGGATCAATGCAAAGATCACCCCCATAATAGTGGCATACACGCCCTGAAGAAGGTTCATATGATAAATTCCAAAAGCCAGCCCGGATAATAAAGCCGCTGTGAACACACGCATGTTATCCCGCATTCGCAGATAAACCATCCAGCGGAAAATAATCTCCTCCGCAAAAGGTGCCACCATTCCCATCCAGAAGATCAGGCTCCAGACACTTTTACCTTCAGAGATCAGAGACTGAGTCTCCTGATAGGTTTCGGGATTTAAATACTGCTGAAAAAGTCCCACAAGAAGATTTCCATACTGACCAAGAAAGGCTCCGGTTATGAGAAATCCAATAATTCCATAAAGGGAAATACGACTACCTGTTGCCAATGGCTTTCTGGAAGCAGAATTTAGTATTCCGCTTTCCCGCCTTCTGAAATAATCCTTCCGATATAACAATACACATGGAATCGCAGCCAAAATACCGGTCATGCCGGTAAGCATGAGCACCTGTTGATAGTAAGCACTCATATCTGCACCAGTTCGCCGCACCAGAAGATAGACTCCCAGATAAGATATGATCTGGGAAATCCCAAAATGGATTCCTACCGGGTACAGCCACTTCCATACCAGGGCAATCCGTCTTTGTTTTCTTCTGGGGCTCAGGCGAAAAAATCCAGAATTTCTTCTGCTGAATCTACAATTTTAAGCGGATGTGAATTTTCCAGTTCTTCCCGGGTTCCATAGCCATAGGATACAGCAATGCACTGGATTCCAGCCCTTCGTGCACCAAATACATCATGCTCTTTATCTCCTACCATGATAACCTGTTCTCTATGAGCAAAAAGTCCCAAACGCTTCAGGGCTTCCTCGATCACCTCTGTCTTATTGGTCCGTTCTCCATTTGGCTCACTTCCCACCATTTCATCAAAATAAGAATCTATATGGAAGTACTCTGCCACGATCTTCACGAAATTCTCTGGCTTAGAAGATGCAATCGCAAGCTTATAGCCTCTTTGCTTCAGGCCTGATAACAGTTCAGGAATTCCCGGATATAATTCATTCTCATATACACCAATTGGTGCATATCGCTCTCTGTAAATTTCCACCGCTTCTCTGGCCGTTTTCTCATCAATTCCTGCATACTGCTGAAACTGCTCCAGAAGAGGTGGTCCTACAAAAACGCGCAGCTTCTGAAGATCCTGCTCTGGTTTTCCGATTCGTTCCAGAGCATATTGTACTGACTTGGTGATTCCCTCACCGGAATCCGTAAGAGTTCCATCCAGATCAAATAAAATGGCTTTATACATCTATGTTCTGCCTCCTGTGTAATCAAGTTAGATTAGATTATAGCATCATTTTTTTATATCGTCCAGATAACAAAATTCCCACGCAGGCATTGAAACAAGCATTTTTCCATCCGTCACAGCGATTAACTCTATAACACTTGTCTTCTCTGTAACCGGTTGCTCCAAAACAAGCGTATCTCCTTCCAAATACCAGCTAATCTCTTCTTGATTCATGCGCACAGACAGGATTGTAACATCCTGTTCCTCTTTCGTATTTATAATCTTAATCTTGGGGTATTCTCCTTCCGGAATTGAGTTTTCATGCTCAAAGTATATTGTATTGTTATTATAATCATTGTTATTTTGTGTTTTCTCTGTATTTTTATCATTATTGTTATAGTATTTTAGATCAGGTGATATTTTTGCCATGCCTACAGCAGTAAGTACGGTACCAAGAGCTGTACACCTGCTCCTTTTTTGCTCATTTTCATCCATCTCGGGCTTTACTGTAATCACCTCTGGCTCTTCATCCCTCTCCGGCTTTTCCTTTATCTCTGGCTCTTCCTTTCTCTCCGGCTCTTCCTTTCTCTCTTCCGGATTTCCTTTCTCCCGCTTCGGCTCAGTCTCCCTCTTCGGTTCTTTTTCCCTCACTTCTGGCTTTCTTGCCTCCCTCTCCGGTTCTTTTTCCCTTACTACCGGCTTACCTTCCTCTCGTTTCGGCTCAGTCTCCCTTACCTCCGGTTTTCCTTCTTCCCTCCTCGTTTCCCCCTTCCTTGTCTCCGGCTCTTCTGCTCTCTCTTCTTGCTTTTCTACATTCTCCTCAGGCATTCCTGCACTCTCCTCCGGCTCTTCCTCCCAATTATCAAAAATCTCCTCTTCTGTTCCAATATCAATATCAAATCCCCCAAATTCCCCGGCGTAGCCTTGTCTGCTGCTTCCACACAATACTCCTGCTGCTATAGCTCCCATTATCCATCTCCTGCTGCCTCTCATGAACCTTCTCCCTCCGTTTTTTGCATTTTCTTCTCCAAAAGCTCAATACTTTCACATTCTTCGTCTCCTGCGCCTTTGCTCTTATAAAGTGCCAGAAGTCTTCTGGCAGAATGGTTCTGCCCTCTTCTTAAGAGAAACAAGCCATATTTCCCATATCCTTCCGTATAATCCGGTGCGTATAAAAGCAGCTGTTCATAATAGACTGCTGCCCTTTCCCACTCTCTTAAAAGCTCAGCATTCGCTGCCAGAAGCAAAAGTAATTTTCTCTGTTCTTCATTCCCTTTATATTCCGTTTGCAATCTCTGCAGGCCAGCCTCCACCTGTTCCAGTGTCTCAATCCTTCCTTCATTGTATTCCCACTGTTCATCCCCAGCCAGTCCATAATACCCTTCTGTCACCTTAGTCAATTCACTTTCGAAGGTATCTCTGCTCTCCTTGCTTTCCTTTGCTGACAACAGCATACCTGCTGCCAGCAAAGCTCCTGCTGTTCCAATAACTATACCTATATTTTTCCTTGTCTGTCCTTTCCTTTTCCCTATACCGGAAAGCATTTTTCTTGCCTGGGAAGCACTTTGAAATCTTCTTTTTTCCTGGGGCTGGATACATTTATATATAAACAGCCCAAGCCTGGGAACCTTCCATAAAACAGGAAGCCATCTTTTTCCAGCCAGAGCCTGCAGGGTTTTTCCCAGAGCATACAGATCACTTGCACTGTTTACTTTTCCTTCATATTGCTCCGGAGCGGCAAATCCTTCCGTTCCCATACATATCTGTCTGAAATCGCCGAAACCAAACACTGCACTGCCAAAATCAACCAGATATAATTTTCCCGAATCTGAAAGCATAAGATTATCCGGCTTCAGATCCCCATAATAAACAGAGGGCTTTTGCTTGTGAAGGTATTCCAGTACCTGGAGAATGGTATCACCATAAGAAAGTAGCTCCTCAGCTGAAAATCTGTATTCCTCCTTACACAGCTGTCCCAAAGACTTTCCACGGATATATTCCATCACCAGATAACAGTTCTTTTCATTTTCCACGTAATCAATCATACGTGGAATAGAAGGATGCTCCAGAAGACGCAAAAGCCTGGCCTCCCGTTTTTTGCTGATAGGAAGCTCCTTCACAGCGCGGTAAATCCCCAGTTCCATATCTCTAGCAAGGTACAAATGTCCTTCGCCACCTGAACCAATCTGCTCCAGAACACAGTAACGCATTTTTAAGATCATTCCTGTAAGATCGATATCAACCACCTCTTTTTCTGCACAAAAACAAAACCCTTTACGGATAACACGGATAACAATGATAGTGAATGCAGCCGATGAACTCCGGCCAATTAGATAAAAAATTACGATGATGAACTACCTGCTTAAAGCAGGGCTTTTAAGAAAATATTCAGAATTATAACAAAAACTGCTAATGGTAAAATGTGATCTACAGACTGCCATAAACAGTCTGCAGATCAGTTGTTTTATTACATCTTATCCGGTGCTTCAAATCCAAGAAGATCAATACTTGTCTCAAGGACTTTCTTAGTCAGCTGCAGAAGACGGATATAAGATTCCTTCTGTGCCTGATTCTCCTCACTGAGAATCTTAGTCTCATGATAGAAGCTGTTGAATGCATTGGAAACCTCATAAATATATGCACAGATTTTGTGCGGAGCTTTCTCCTCGAATGCACTCTCAATCACACTTCCAAAACCACTGAGCTGAAGCATCAGGTTCTTCTCGCTTCCATTAGAAGCAGGAAGAAGCTCACCAGCATCAAGATTACCGCCGGCTTCCGCGTAACGATTCAGAATGGATTTGATACGGACAATTGTGTACAGGATGTACGGACCTGTATTTCCCTCAAATGAAGTAAAGCGGTCTACATCAAAAATATAATCCTTGGTAGCTTGATTGGAAAGATCACCATACTTAATCGCAGCCATTCCTACGATCTTAGCTGTATCTCTGGCATCCTTATCGCGAACACTTCTGTTCTCCACAATCTTGGTGAACATTTCCTCATCAATATCAGCGATCAGGTTCTCAAGACGCATAACGCCGCCCTCTCTTGTCTTAAACGGCTTGCCGTCTTTTCCATTCATGGTACCGAATCCAAGGAAGGAAAGCTTGGTATCCTCTTCTACAAGGCCTGTCTTTCTTGCACAACGGAATACCTGGATGAAGTGAAGTTCCTGGCGCTTATCAACAACATACAGAATCTCATCCGGATGGAACAGCTTCATACGTTCTACAATTGTAGCAAGGTCTGTGGTGGTATAAAGGGAAGCTCCGTCAGACTTCAGAAGCATACATGGCGGAATCTCTTTCGTATCTGTCTCTTCCTTCACATCTACTACAAGAGCACCCTGATCCTCATATGCAAAGCCTTTCTCCTTCATCATCTCTACCATATCCGGAATGTACGGCTGTGCATCAGATTCCTTTTTCCAAAGGTCAAAGGATACATTCAGGTTCGCATAGTTTCTCTTAAGGTCTGTAACAGAAACATTCATAATATGATTCCAAAGAGCCATATACCCCGGCTTACCCTGCTGAAGAAGATGGGTTGCCTCCAGTGCTTCCTGACGATATGCTTCGTCTTCTTTGGACTTGCCGCTTGCACATGGGTAAATTTCCTCAAGCTCACTGATGGTGAAAGGTGCTTCTGCCGGATAATCTCCTGTATAGCTGTCATCAAAATATACCAGCTCCGGCTGTCTGTGCTTCAGTTCTGTAATGATGAGTCCCATCTGAAGTCCCCAGTCTCCAAGATGAACATCACCGATTACCTTATGGCCTACGAAACGGCCGATTCTCTTAATGCTCTCTCCGATAATTGCAGAACGAAGATGACCTACGTGAAGAGGTTTGGCAACGTTCGGTCCGCCGTAATCGATTACAATAGTCTTCGGCTCCTTGGCTGTGTCTGCACCAAGCTTCTCGTCCTTCTCCATCTCTTTCAGATAGTCTGCAAGAAACTCTTCGCTGACTTTCAGATTAATAAATCCAGGCTTAACCATTTCTTTCATGGAGAACACCTTGGAATCAGCCAGATTGCCTACAACATCGTCTGCAATCATAAATGGTGCTTTCTTATATGCCTTGGCACCTGCCATAGCACCATTGCACTGATATTCACAAAGGTCAGGACGATTGGAAACGCCTACTTTGCCATAGGATGAATCGTATCCTGCTTTTTCAAATGCAGCAGAAAGCTCTTCTGCCATGTAATCTGTAAGTTTTTTCATATATCCTCCTAGAATTCTCTTATTGAGAAGTTATTCTTATTTTCATAAGGTGGGCTTGCACCCCTCGTAAAGCGGACATTCCAGGTCCTCTTTGCAACTTGCTCACACAGTTACCTTCCGGGCACATGCAATAGCCAGAGAACCATATCCGATATGACAGGCTACGCTCAAAGACAATGGATCCATATGAATTTCCATTCCCGGAAATGCTTCCTGTATCTCCTGCTTCCACTCTCCGGCTTCCTCCGGATTACCTGTATACGCTGCCAGAAGACACATTTCTCCATTCTGGATAAACGGTGCAAAACGTTCCTCAAAATCTGCCTTCATCGCCTTAAGCATAGTACGTCTTGCCTGTTTCTTACCTCTTACCTTGGCAAACGCATCCAGCTTCTCACCCTGGAGCTGCAGCACAGGCTTCAGGTTCAGAACTGTACCTATGGCTGCAGCTGCTGGTGTGATCCTGCCGCCCTTCTTCAGATATTTCAGGGTTTCCAGTGTAATATAAATACTGGAATTAAATTTCTCAGCTTCCAGGATCTGCTTAATTTCAGCACCGCTCTTACCAGCTTCACGCAGAGTAATCGCATCCAGCACAGACTGGCGCTGAGTGACAGAAATCCGCTGATTATCTACCACATGCACTCTTCCTTCATACTCCTGAGCCAGTCCCATAGCCGTAGCGCAGGTAGCGCTGAGGCCGCTTGACATGGGAATCTGCACGATCTCATCATATTCCTTCAGAAGATTGTCCCATAATCCCATGGTCTCTCCAGGACTGGGCTGGGATGTGGAAATGGAAGCATCAGACTTCAGCCACTGGTAAAATTCATCCTGGCTCAGAGTAATTCCTTCCAGATACATTTTCTCATTAATAAAAAAAGGCATAGGAATAACAGACACTCCAAGTCTGCGTCCTTCCTCCTGTGTTATGCCGCTGTTACTGTCCGTTACAATGGCAATTTTACTCATTCAATCTCTCCTTATCTTGCAAAAAAATCAAAATCCTTCTTTAAGGTCTTACAGCCTATTATAATACCTCTGTTCCAGTCTGGCAAACACTTTTAAGAATTTCCACTTATTATTTTCACATTATTTTCATATTTCAGATTGACGCCAGGTCAAGAAGCAATACCGCTCCGGCACATTTAACCATGCAGCTGATTCCACCGAGCAGTCTTTCTGACTGCCCCGGAGTCTTAGGAAATGTGAGATACCAGTTAACCGATTCTGATGTATCCCTGATTTTGGCAGACCAAAAAGAAAAATCTGACCATTTATCCGGCAGCCAGCTTTGAGGAATATCTGACAAAAATTTCAGAATTAAAAAAAGACAGATTCCCCATATGGAGATTTTTAAAATAAATCGAACACCTTTCCATGAAGCGGGCAATACTTCTTTTTTTCGTGCCAGAATTGCAAGTTTTATGAAAAAAGCAATAAAAAACCAAGGAAGTATCACATCCAGCCAGCTGTCATCTGCCAGCATCCCGGACAAACCGTTTCCCATAAGAAAAACGGAAACAGCCATTTCCCTGGTCTGAGCTTTTTTGCATTCTATAAGTACCTGTGTACAGTGCATATTTTTTTCAAAGGATCTGATAAGAAACACATGCTGCTTCCAGGATGCCACACCACGAACCACATAACTCTTATTTTCCATAGTCAGCAGACTTCCCACGCAGTTTTCACTGCCAAAAAGCTCCAATGCTGTGTTTTTGTCAATAATGCAACCGTTTTCATCATTTTCATCAAGAACAGTGGCCTGCCTGTCATACAGGGCTGATATTCCCGTAATACCTGTAACTCTGACATTTGTCTGCCGCAAATACAAAGGATTATAAATTTCTCTGATTCCCCCATCCCAGACAAAACATAAATCTGAAGCTTCATTACTGTTTTGAATATCCTTCCATATTTTTTCAGCCTGACTTATGGTTAAATCATCTCCATAAAGCTGGGCAACGGCAACACGAAAATTTCCCACATTCACATAATCTTTCATTCCAAAGCAGACTAAGATTCCTGCCAACGAAGCCAGCAGTAATGCTCTTATATATTTAAAAGACAAACATTTCTTTTTTCCTTCCATTACTCCTCCCATATCCTCACTCTGCATCCATCCTTCAAATCCCTGTCCGCCTGCACAATTACTGCCTGTTCTGTAGAAATTGTTCCCTCTCCCAATGCAGCAGTTGTCTGATTTTTATCCTGTACTGTAACCTCCACCTTTCTCGCGATCATCACTGTACCAAGCACTGTATTTTCAGAATCTGTAACATATACATAATTTTTCCCGTTTTCCGAATACAATGCTGAAAGAGGAATGCAGCAGGAATATGGGCCATAATCCTTTGAAACGGAAAATCCGCCTCCCTGACCAATGGAAAGGCTGTCCTCAGGAACAATAATTGACAGGTCCATAATATCACTATCATCTTTATTCTCTGATATATTTTCAACAATTGACCCAATAATATCATTATTGTTATTATCTGTGATTTTCACCGAATCTCCGGAAGAAACATATTTTGCATCTTCTTTTGAAATACTTCCAGTCATTCTGAGATTTCCTTCCGAACAATACAATACGGCTGCTGCAATTGATCCGGTAATGTCACCGGTCTGCACAGACAGACTTTTGATCACACCATCTGCCGGTGCCTGAACAGTCCCATTGATATCCAGAAGCACAGTAAGCTTTTTCAATTCCTCTCTGATATTTTGCAGTTCTCTTTCAGTATTATCAAGAGTACTGTCCGAAGCCTCCGGTGCACCTGCATCTGACAATGTTTTTCCTGCACTTGCCAGATTCTGTTCTCTTCCTATGATTGCCTCATTTAAAGCCTCCTGTCTGGCGCGCAAATTATCCTGAAGTGCAGTTTCCATGTCGGAATCATCGGAATCCGTCATACCTGCCTCATCACTTCCATCTGTAAATCCACTTAAATCATCACCTGAAGTCATATCTTCTTTTTTTCGGTAGTAATCATCCAGACGCTGCTGTGCCGCCTGCAATTCTTCTCTTGCATTATCAACCGCAATGTTTCCGCCTGTTTCTGCAAGATTATAAGAATCCTCTGCCCATGCCTGCTCTGCTGCCCGCTTCTGACTGTTCACTTTTTTCTGGCTTTTCAGATCTGACACCTGCCCTTCCAGCATTTTGATTTTATCTTCCAGTTCTTTGACCGCACTCAAAATACTTTCCTGCGATACCTGTAGCAGAACCTCTCCTTTCTTCACCGACTGCCCTGCATGTACCAGCACCTGCTCAATCTGAAGGTTTTCCTGTACAAATACAGCAGCTTCCTGACTGCCTTCCACTTTTCCTGTACTTTTAACCTCATGAGTGATCATCTGATTCGCTGGATTTTGGATTTGAACCTGTATTACATTTACTGAATCCGAAATTCTTGACAATACTGTAAAAATCAGCATAACTGCAAAGAACATGGCAGCTGCCTGAATTAATTTTTTCTTCATTTTTCTCTACTCCTTTACCGCTGTGGAAACAATTCCCTGTTCCAGATAATCCTGTCCTGCCAGAAATACCAGAATTGCAGGTGCAAGTGTTACCATAGAAGCAGCAAACGCACTTCCTACCTGCTCCAGACCAATATTCGGCAGATACAGAGACAGCGGCCACAGCTTCTTCGTTTTCAGAAATGCCATAGGCTGTTCGATCAGATTCCAGTATTCCAGAAATCCAAGTACAATAGCAGAAATGACGCCAGGTGAACCCAAGGGGATGGCAATCATAAAAAACAGCCTGAGTTCACCTGCACCGTCAAGTCTGGCTGCTTCCAGAAGCGCAGTGGGAATTCCTTTAAAAAAGCGGTACATAATAAATACGGGGAATGTAGAAAAAGCCGCCGGAAGAATGATTCCCGAAAGCGAATCAAGAAGCCCAAATTTATCCAATACCAGATAATTGCCAAGCAGCATAACCTGAAATGGCATCATCATCAGCGCAATATACAAAGTAAACAATATATTTTTTCCGGAGAAATCAAATTTGGCAAATCCCCAGGCAGCAGGCATTCCAACCAGCAATGTACCGGTAAGTGCACCAGCTGTAAGCTTCACTGAATTCCAGAACATCACAAAAAATTCCGGAGAATCCAGAAGAATTTCCACATAATGTTTCAATGTGGGATATTGGGGAAGCAGCTTCCATGAGGCATATTCTTTACTGCCCTCTTTCATCACCGGAAGCAACAGATCCGTCAGTTCATTTTCCCCCATAAAAGATGCCACTGTCAGAAACCAAACAGGGAATACAAAAATAAAAGATAAACATATAAGAAAAAAGCAAGTTGTTTTTTTCAATTTTAATCCTCTCTTTCCCATGCTTTTTGCAGCAAAAGAACCAGCAGCATAATCACAGCTCCGGTAACAACTGCCGCAGCTGCCATTTTATCCATAGCAAGATCTCTGTACCAGTTATTGAACAGATGCTGAAGAAGATACATGTTCTCCTGTGGATAATCCCCTGCTACCAGATAGGCATCACGAAATACCTTAAATCCATTCAGCAGAGAAAGTACCACAATAGTAAATAAAGAAGGCAAAAGACTGGGAAGGGTAATTCCGATAAAACACTTCCATGCATTTGCACCATCCACCTTTGCAGCTTCATAAAGCGCTTCCGGAATGGTAGATAGTCCTGCCAGCCACAATACAATGTCATACCCCAGATTTCTCCATATATAACTGAACACCAGCACCCAGAAGGAAGCTCCTGTATTCAGCCAATCTATTTTTTTCAGCTCCATAATTTCCAGCAAATGGTTCAAAAGTCCCTGTCCATTAAACAGGACTTTCCATAAAACAGCCGCAGATGCAACAGGAATCGCCATTGGGAGCAAAAATGCAGTTTTCAGCAGCTGTCTGTGTTTTTTCTTCTGTCCATTTAACAGGACAGCTGTAATCAGTGACAGAATCACAAGCATCGGGATGCAGGTTCCGAAAAAACGAAGAGTGTTTTTCCCCGCCAGAAGAAATGCCTGGTTGGAAAATATCAGTTGATAATTCTTAAGTCCTATAAAAGTCCCATTTACTGCTCCCAGAAAAGATCTGCGAATTACATCCACATAGGGAAGCAGCCAGAATACACATACTCCTGTAAAGCTTGGAAAAATAAATAAAATGCCTTTCAGGGCATATTTTCTTTTCAAAAAAATTCCTCTTTTCTATCTCTCATTCAATACCATAAAAATAGCAGAGGAATCTCTATTCTTCCTCTAAAGCATGCTTGAAAAAGGCTTTCTGCAAGATGTGCGTCACAATTTGTGGGAGATTTTGTCCGAATGAGGGCGCCGTAGCGGGCTACGGCAACTAAATTCGGGCAAAATATGCCGCAAAATGGGGCGTGCAGATTCGGGAATGATTTTTCAAACAGGCTTTAAAATTAATTAGAGAAATTTTAGATATTTGCGTATATAATGGATAACAGATTATAAGAAGAGGAGTTTCCTATGAAAATATTAATAATAGAAGATGACAAAGATCTGGCACAGCTTACAAAGCTTGCACTTGAAAAAGAAAATTTCACGGTAGATGTGTGTCTGGATGGTGCGGAAGGTCTTTACTATATGCAGGAAAATATGTATGATCTGGTACTTCTGGACCGCATGCTTCCTTCCATGGATGGAACTCAGGTTTTGAAAGAAGCCAGACAGTCCAACATCTCAACCCCTGTTATTTTCCTTACGGCGCTTGGCGAATTACAGGACAAGGTCAGCGGACTGAACTGCGGAGCAGATGATTACATGGTAAAGCCCTTCGCCTTTGAAGAGCTTCTTGCAAGAATCCACAGCATTATGCGCCGTCCCGGAAAATGGGGTGACTTAAATCTTCTGAAGCTGGGAGATATTGCTTTTGATCCTGAATGTGGGCGCCTTACCAAGGGCGCAAAAGAATGCACTCTTTCCGGCCGCGAAAGTGCCCTTCTGGAAGTATTTCTCCGAAATCCCGGTCAGGTTCTTCCCAGAAACCTTCTTCTCTCCCGCGTATGGGGCATGGAATCCGACGTAGAAGAAGGAAATCTTGACAACTACATACATTTTCTCCGTCGCCGCCTGAAATCAGTGGAAAGCACGCTGGTTCTCAAAACCATACGCGGGATAGGTTATCAGTTGGAAGTCTGTCAGTAAACACGCTCTAGAATTTTATTTCGGTAATCTTATCACAAATGTACTGCCGCCACCCGGAGTATCCAGAATACGGATACTCCCTTTATGTAACATCACAATTTCCCTGGCAATGCAAAG
>CAKRVL010000056.1 GCA_934408705.1 uncultured Blautia sp.
AGAAGCAGATCCGAAGCTGACAGCAGTTGTAAGCGGAACAATCGGAGACGATAAAGTAACCTACAGTCTGAGCAGGGAAGCAGGAGAAAATGTTGGTAACTATGCGATCACAGCAAGCGGTGAAGAAAAGCAGGGTAACTACACAGTAACTTATATTCAGGGAACCCTGACGATCACCAAAAAAGGCACCCTGACTGTAACGGGAACCTCTTATAATAACGAATACGATGCAAATGTACATGGAACAGCTGCATCAGTAAATGTAACAGAGGGAACAAAGGTTTCCTATAAAGTCGGAGAAGACGGTGAGTGGACAGAAGAAGTACCGACGATCAAGGATGTGGGAAGCAAGGAAGTTACAGTAAAGGCAGAAAACCCGAATTATGAGACTGCAGAAGGTAGATATACACTGACAGTAACCCCGAAGGCCGTGACAGTAACAGCAGAGAATAAGAGTAAGGTCTATGGAGAAGCAGATCCGAAGCTGACAGCAGTTGTAAGCGGAACAATCGGAGACGATAAAGTAACCTACAGTCTGAGCAGGGAAGCAGGAGAAGATGTTGGTAACTATGCGATCACAGCAAGCGGTGAAGAAAAGCAGGGTAACTACACAGTAACCTATAATCCGGGAACCCTGACAATCATTGCTAAAAATATTGGTGATGATAAGAATGCAGAAGTGAACAGTCCTGTAGATGTAACATATAACGGCTTAGAACAGAAGTGGAAGCCGATAGTGAAAGACAAGAAAACAGGAAAAGTCCTTGTAAAAGACAGAGACTACACCGTAAGTTATGATGGAGATGTAGTAAATGTAACCAAACCTGGAATTCAGGTGACTATTACCGGAATAGAAAATTATAGTGGAAGTGTAGAAAGAAGCTATAAGATTTTACCGAAGGAAGTAATAGTAATTACAGAGAATGGCAATAAAGTTTACGATACAAAACCACTTACAGCACCAGGTACTATGACAGGTCTTGTAAACGATGAAACAGCAGGTTTTGTAATCACCGGATCCCAGACACTTGTTGGAGCTAGTGCCAACACATATGAAATCACTTGGAAATCAGAAGAGGAAGCAGTAGCTCTGTCATTAGACGATGAGTTGATTCCTTACACTGCTAAAGAGAGCAACTATGTAGTTAATGAGGCAATTGGTACTTTAACTGTAACAGATGGAACAGAGGAAGAACCAATAGATCCAAACTTAGTAGTGAAGAAGAATGATGCACAGGATGATGGATATGAGTATAAGCTGGGTGAAACAGTAAGCTTTACGATTAGTGCAACAAATATCTATGCTGAAGCCAAAGATGTAACTATTACTGAATTAGACGGCGTTATAATTGAAGGTTCAGACGCAGGTGCTCCAAATGTATTGATTAAGAAGGATGTTGCTCCAGGAGAAACAGTTACAGCAACCGCAACATACATCATTACAGAAAGAGATATTGCAGAAGGATTTTTCAGAAATACAGTAAAAGTTTCATTCGATGGAGAAAAACAATATGAGAATGAAAAGACTGTAGAAGTAGAAGACGCTGAAAGAAAGTATACACTGACAAAGACGTTTGGTCCAAGTACACATGAAAACGGTATGTTCAAGGCTGGAGAAACCATTCACTATACTATTACCGTTAAAAATACTGGAAACCAGACACTGAATCAGGTGGAAATTACAGATACCCTTAATGCAGCTGGAATCATTTCCAATATCCAGGGTGCTGCCTACAAACAGGATGGCAAAGTAACTGTATTTACCATTCCGACACTGGAAGCACTTGGAGCAGATGTGGTGATCACATACGATTATGTGATACAGGATGCCGACAAGGGTAACAAGATCAGTAACGCAGCAGTTGGTTCTGAAGCAGATCCAGACAAACCAGATGAAAAGAAGCCACAGGATGATACAGAAGTGACTGTTGAAAATCCACAGCTTCAGGTTCAGAAAAATGTTGTATCTATTGTAGCAGCAGATGGAACAGTGAAAGATCCGGCAGGAAAAGCTGATCAGAACGATATCATTACTTACAGTGTAACTGTAAAGAACACTGGTAATGTGAAACTTCTTGGTACAAAGATAACCGACAGTCTGGAAGGAATTCAGTTGGCAGAGGGACAGAGCTTTGAGATCGGAGATCTCGAAGTAGGTGCAGAGAAGACTGTTACTTACACTTATGTAGTAAAAGCAACAGATCTTGGAAAGACCATCCTCAATATTGCAACAGCAACGGCAAACGTACCGGAAAATCCGGAAGACGCACCGAAGCCTGAGAATAAAGATGAGAAGAAGGTTGAAACTGAAGATCCTGCAAATTGCAGCATTATCGTTACTAAGAAGCTTACAAACATTAATGGCGAACTCCTTGCACTTAAGAGCGCGCAGTTCAATGTAGCACTATTTACAGACGAAGCTATGACACAGCGCATAGGAGATGTGAAGACAATAGCTTTTGGTGAAAACCAGGGAACCGCGACAGTTACATTTGAAAACCTGAAGCGTGGTATCTACTATGTAGCAGAAACCGATGCAGAAGGTAAAGTAGTGGAAAATGGCCAGTACAATGACGGCTCATATATAGCTGTTTACCAGGCCGGAAACAAGGTGGAAATTACAGAAAATGGAACAGCTGCAGCATTTGAATTCAGCAACCAGTTTGTAATTCTTCCTGGTGAATACTATATTGTTAAGAAAATCAATATTACCAAAAATGTCTTTACAAAAGATGGTGAAGAACTTGATTCTGACGAAACCTTCTATGCCGGAATCTTCAAGGATGCAGAGTATACACAGTTGGCTGATAATGTAAGCCAGAATATCGTACCTCTTGCATTGAATGGCAAAGCAAGCGTTTCCCAGACTGTAGAAGTAACCGTACCAGTAGGCGGAGAAGAAGTAACCCTGTATATCGCAGAGGTTAATAAAGATGGCGTACCGGTTGATCAGGATGAAGATTTTGCATACACATCTGAGGTTGAAAATGCAGTGGTTACACTTTCTGAAACCTCTGAAGATGCAGAGACTGTGATTGACAATACATCCACAAAAGATGAGCCGACCATTACTCCGGAACCTACAGAACCATTGAAAGAGCCTGAGACACCACAGGAGCCAGACACCACAGGAACCCAGAAAAAGGGTGTTAAGACTGGTGACGATACTCCAATCGGTCAGTTCGGATTCCTGCTCATGTGTTCAGTGGCATGTGTAACACTGATTATCGGAAAACGTAAGAAAGAAAAACGTTCCTGAAGATAATTAGCAATTAAGTAATCAAAAACAGATAGATCCCAAATCAGGGAGGGTGTGATCATTTGGTCACACCCTCCCTGGCGTTTGGGGTATTATAGTCAAGGCTTTTGATTTCCTCCTTTGATACCAGATTGCTACGTGCTTTGCACTTCCGCAATCTTCAAAAACATTCGTAATCCGCTCATTTTTCTTCGAAAAATGGCTACTTACTCATGTTTTTGACCTTTTGACCCTGGTATCATCCGATTGGTTCAAAATCCGCAGCGCCATGCTTGCACAGCGGGCAGATGAAGTCCTCGGGAAGCTCGTCACCCTCATAGATGTATCCGCAGACTTTGCAGACGAACCCCTTTTTGCCCTCTGTTTCAGGCTTTGGTTTCACGTTTTTCTGATAAAAGGTGTAAGTCATGGTGTCAAGATCATTCATAACACGGGCCTCGGTTACACTGCAGATAAACATACCATGAGTGCCAAGATCTACATATTGCTCCACCTTCAGAGACATAAAGGCATTAATATATTTGTCCAGGAATACCAGACCATTGTCAGAACGGTAAACCTTCTGGCCTGCAAATTTATCCACGCTGCGGCCTGTCTGGAAACCAAACTGCTGAAATACGGAGAAAGGTGCATCCACGGACAGGCAGTTTACATTAAGAATGCCGGTCTGCTTGATTACATGGTGGGAATAGTTTGCCTTGTTGATATTTACTGCGATACGGTTTGGAGTGTCTGTGAGCTGGGTAACAGTGTTGACAATCAGTCCATTGTCTTTTTTGCCGTCATTGGAGGTAACTACATAAAGACCATATCCGATCCGGAAAAGAGCAGTCATGTCATTCTTATTTGCCAGCTCATCACTCTGGGCAATATACTCTTTGCAGAGCTCGTCCGTCATACGTTCCAGCTGATCCTTGTTTTCCTGATTTACAGCAGAAAGGATCTTTACGGTAGTGTCCAGCCAGTTGAGCTTCTTGCAGCCGGAAAGCATTTCCTTCATAACCTTTGCTGCCAGAGGTGCCCAGGAGCCATTTTCGATAATGCCTACTGTGCGGTTCTGGAAATTGTGCTCTACCAGGCGGGTGATATAATCATGCATAAACGGATAAATGCTTGCGTTATAGGTTGTGGTAGCCAGAACCAGCTTACTGTAGCGGAACGCATCAGATAAAGCCTGAGACATATCATCTCTTGCCAGGTCGTAGACAACAACCTTAGGGCAGCCTTTGCTGCGAAGCTTATCAGCCAGCATTTCCACGGCTGTTTTTGTGTGACCATATACAGAGGTGTAAGCAATCACGATTCCTTCGGCTTCCGGTGTATAAGAAGACCAGGTGTCATAAAGTCCGATGTAATGTCCAAGGTTTTCAGTAAGAACCGGACCATGAAGAGGGCAGATAATCTGAATATCCAGTCCTGCGGCAACCTTCAGGAGCTTCTGAACCTGTGCGCCATATTTTCCAACGATTCCAATGAAATATCTACGTGCTTCGTCATCCCAGTCTTCTTCTATATCCAGTGCACCAAATTTTCCGAAACCGTCTGCGGAGAAAAGTACCTTATCTGTGCTGTCATAGGTTACCATAACCTCCGGCCAATGTACCATTGGGGCAAAAACAAAGGTCAGGTTGTGATTTCCAAGGCTAAGAGTACCGCCATTGGTTACTTCAAGTTTCTGTCCTTCAAGGTCAAGATCAAAGAAATTGCGGATCATGCTGAAGGTTTTTGCGTTTGCGACAACTGTTGTATCCGGATACACCTTCAGGAAATTTGCTACATTGGCAGCGTGATCTGGCTCCATGTGCTGCACGATCAGATAATCTGGTTTACGTCCTTCCAGAATGCGGTCTACGTTATCCAGCCATTCGTGGGTAAAATTAGCGTCTACAGTATCCATAACAGCGATTTTTTCATCCAGGATAACATAGGAATTATAAGCCATGCCATTTGGAACTTTATACTGACCTTCAAAAAGGTCGATCTGATGATCGTTTACGCCTACATATTTGATGGTATCTGTGATTTTCATATGATTTTCGTCTCCTTTTTTGTGGGTGCTAGAGCCTTTTTCAAACACGCTCTAGAGCGTGTTTGCGAAACGCCTGACATATTATTTCCTTAATATGGTTATAGTATAACCAAAGTGTAAAATAAAATCTGTTGCAAATACAACAAAAAGGTGTATTCTATAAATAAAAAGAACTGAAAATGGAGGGAAATACAATGACTCCGGTTACACTTTTTTCTTACATAACCCCAGAGGAGCAGGAACGTATGCGCGTCTGTTTTGATATGCGCGAGGTTGTTTATCGGAACAATGAGGTTATTATGGAATATTCCAGCTCTATGAAAAAAATCGGACTGATTCTGGAGGGGCAGGCGGCTCTTTATTGTTGCGATGAGGATGGAAACCAATATATGCTGGATGAGCTGAAACAGGACAGTGTTTTTGGTGAACCCTTCCTTTTGCCGGAGGAAGCCCAGCATTATTATGTCTGTGCCAAATCAAAGACAAGAGTGCTGTTTATAGCTTATGAGCATGTGATCAAGCGCTGTGAAAACGCCTGCCGCTTCCACAGTCAGCTGGTGAGCAATCTGCTGCAGATGATCGCAATGCGCGCCAGCCAGCAGGCCAGCCGGATCTATGTGCTCTCACGGAACAGCACACGTAAGAAAATTATGGCATACTTAAATTCTGTTGCAGCAAAGAAGCAGAGCAGCAGCTTTACTTTACCCATGTCATACACAACCCTGGCGGAATATCTCAGTGTAGACCGCAGTGCTATGATGCGGGAATTAAAGAGCCTGGTGGATGAAGGAATAATAAAAAGAGATGGGAAGAAATTGAAAATTCTGGATGGTGAATAAAGAGGGTTTATAGTTATTTAATATTTAACTGATTGACGTAACCTGTGCCTGGGAGTTATACTAAGTTAATCAGATATCTGAAAATCGTTTGGAATTTCAATTAAAAATCTAAGTATGATCAATGTGGTCGGTTCGACCGGGCAACTCAATTTGAACAACATAAATAGGAATAAAATGCTTGTATTAGAATTATTTTAAAGGTATAATAAAAATATAAAATATATACCGATAAGAAATGCTGATGAGCAAGTGTAGTGTTCCGGAAAGGAGCTTATGCAGGCACAGAATGCGGTTTCTATAGAATATTTCAAGAACCCGAAACGTTTTGCAGATCTTTTGAATGGATATTTTTTCGGTGGTGCTGAAGTTGTTCGTTGGGAAAGTGTTCAGGAAAGAGATCCTGTGCTGCAAAAGATAAAAGGAAAAGGTACTAAAATTTTAACAAAGGCAAATATTGTGGATTTGTTTCGTAACGTGGAGATTGATGGCTTCAGAATTGGAGTAATATTGCAGAATCAATCCAAAATACATTATGCTATGCCAATTCGGATAATGAATGAGGAGGCAGAAGAATATTATAGTCAATGGAAAATCTTAGAGAAAAAACATAGGCAGAAAAAGGATTTAAAAGGAGCGGAATTTTTGTCCGGTATGAGCAGAAACGATGGAATTGATCCATTGATCATTCTGATAGTGTATTTTGGAGAAGAAAAATGGGATGCTGCAGAATCTGTACAGAAAATGTTTGGAAAAGTTGCAGAATCGGAGAAAATAAGGGGGCTTCTTGCAGAGTATCCTATTCATGTCTTTGATTTGCGTAGATTTACGAATGTAGATAAATTTTGCACAGATTTAAAATGGGTGATAGGATTTCTGCAAAGGGATCGAAACAGAGAACAGCTATGGAAGTATGTGATGGAGAACAGAGAAGTATTTGAAAATCTGGCAGAAGATACATACAATCTGTTAGCGATAATGGCGAAGTCGCAAATATTGGAGACGCTAAAAGATGAAGTGAGAAATGAGAGGGGAGGGTGGAATATGTGTAAAGCTCTTGATGATATGGTAAAAGATGGGGAACGACGAGGGGAACGACGAGGGGAACGACGAGGAGAACGACGTGGAAAAAATCGGATTAATAAATTGAATTGTTTACTGCTGGCTGATAATCGGCAGGAGGAGCTGCTTCGGTCTTTTTCTGACCGAAAATTACAGCAAAAACTGCTGGAGGAATATGCCCTATAATTACAAAATCCAGTTGACGTAATCCGATTTCTACAACATAATATAAACATAATCGTTGTCAGGACGAAATCTATGCGGCAAAAGTGAAACAAAACGGAGGGTTTATACATGAAAGTGCTAAATTACGGTTCATTAAACGTAGACTACGTCTATTCTGTAGACCACATTATTGTAGGCGGTGAGACCCAGCATTCATCCAAGCTGGAGGTTTTCAGTGGTGGAAAGGGTTTGAACCAGTCCATTGCCTTGGCGAAGGCTGGGGTAACTGTTTATCATGCCGGAATCATTGGAGATGACGGAGATATCCTTCTGGATGCTTGTAAGGAAGCCGGTGTAAATACTAAATATATCCGCAGACTTCCTGTAAAAGGCGGACACACCATGATTCAGGTGGATAAGAATGCCCAGAACTGCATCATTCTCTATGGTGGAACTAACCAGATGCAGACGAAGGAATTTGTAGATGAGGTTCTTGCTGACTTTGGCGAGGGAGATTATCTGATATTACAGAACGAGATCAATATGCTGGATTACATCATCGATCAGGCTTATGAGAAGAAGATGAAAATTGTCATGAACCCGTCACCATTTGACGACAAGCTGAATTCCTGTGATCTTGGCAAGGTTTATCTTTTCCTGGTAAATGAAATAGAGGGTGAGCAGATTACCGGCTGCAAGGACAAGGACCAGATTCTGGATGCTCTTGCTGTGAAATTTCCGAATGCACGCTTTGTGCTGACTCTGGGAAGTGAGGGTGCGGTTTATTACGATGGAAAAGAAAAAGTGTTCCAGGATATCTTTAAGGTAAAAGCGGTGGATACCACAGCAGCGGGAGATACTTTTACAGGATATTTTATTGCAGCAACGCTGGAGGGACGGTCTATCCAGGAGGCGTTAAGAATGGCGGCTAAGGCATCCTCTATTGCGGTTTCAAGGCCAGGCGCTACTCCATCCATTCCTACAGCTGATGAAGTAAAGAAAGAGCTGGGAATGCTGTAGATTATTTTATATAACCTAAGAAATAAAATAAATCTGAATAACATAAAAGAAAAACTATGGGAGCAGACTAAAACCTGCTCCTATATTATTTATATAAACGTTTATCTAAATGTTTATATACAAAACAAGTAACAAAGCTTAAAACAAAACAAATTATGGTAAAAAGTAACTAAAAACACGGTGAAAACCTTGTGCATTCATACAAAATAACAAACAAAATCAAAACGGTTATTGAAAAATTTATAAAAACGTTTATAATCAAATTATCAACAGTTCAGAGAAAACCTGAACAAAACAGAGCTTAATAAAATCAAGGAGGACGTAATTATGAAAGCAAGAAAGGCAATGGCATTGGCAATGACAGCAGCTATGGTTGGAGGTTTAATGACAGTTCCGGTAATGGCAGAGGAGAACGCTGAGCTGCTTCCGGGCGGTGGAAGCAAGATTATTTACTGTATCACACCTTCCACATCCAACCCATTCTTTAACACAGAGCAGGTAATTGCCAAAGAGAAAGCTGAGGAGCTTGGATACGAAGTTAAATGTGCTTCCCATGATGATGACGCTGCTACACAGCTTGAGCTTTTCGAAGCAGCTATCAACGACGGCGCAGCAGCAATCATTTGTGATAATGCCGGTGCAGATGCTTCTATTGAAGCGGTTCAGAAAGCATATGATGCAGGAATCCCTACCTTCCTCATTGATCGTGAAATTAACCAGTCAGGACTTGCAGTAGCACAGATCGTAGCAGATAACGCACAGGGCGCAGCAGCTATCGCAGAAGTCTGGGTAGAGGCTATGAACTACGAAGGTAAATATGCAGAGCTCCTTGGACTTGAGTCCGATACAAACTGCCAGGTTCGTTCTGACAACTATCATTCTGTAATTGACGAGTACGAAGATCTTGAAATGGTAGCACAGCAGTCAGCTAACTGGGATCAGACAGAAGCTTATGAGAAGACAGAAGCAATCCTTCAGTCCAATCCAGAAATCACAGGTATTATCTGTGGTAACGATACAATGGCATGTGGTGCTGTTCAGGCTTGCATTGATGCTGGACGTGACGACATCAAGATCATCGGCCTTGACGGATCCGACGAAGCAAATGCTTACATCAAATCTGGTAATATGGTTGGTACAGCACTTCAGCAGATCGCTCTGATCACTGAGATGGCAGTTGAGCAGGCAGATGCTTATCTTAACGGAACAGCTCCGGAAGAAGAGAAACAGCTTGTTCCTTGTGTAGCAATCACAGCTGACAATACTGATTGCCTGAACGCATTCGTTTACACAGAGCCAGACGCTGAATAATCGGATTCTACAGAGATAAACAGATTGACAATTGAAAGGCGGTGCGCCAGCGCCGCCTTTTATAGTAGAAAGCAGGGAGAGATAATTATGAAAAGCAGACGAATTTTGGCAATTCTGGCCGCATGTACAGCAGTTACCCTTACCGGCTGCGGTGTTGTTACCGTAGTCCCGATCGGAGAAGAAGCTTCCTATACAGGTAAAAAGGAATTTGATTCCGCAGCAGAATCAGAAGGTGACTGGTCCTCTGTTGTAGCTGATATTTCAGAGAAGGCGCAGGATCTTAGTGAATTATTAAACGGTGATGGTATTACAGAAACAACAGCGGTTAAAGGAACCGGAAAGATTAAAGAATACAATACAGACACCCCGAAACATTATCTCGTAGTTGAATTGGAAGGATACAGTGGACCTGTAGAGGTTCAGGTGCGCACAGATGGTCCTAACTCCAGTACCGCAATCCGTGACCTTCAGTCTCTGAAAACCTTTGAGAGCTTTACTAATCAGACTGAATGGTCCAGTTATGGAAAAGAGCTGAACAAGCAGGCGCTTGCTCAGGTAATCAATCCACTTGAAATTGACAATAGTGTAGCTGGCAAGACTGTTACATTCACAGGCGGCGCAGAAGCCGGCAAAGATGCAGTATCTGTTACAGCAGTCGAGCTGACGATTGAATAAAAAGGAGGAAGCATTATGTTTGATGATCCGAATGTTGTACTCCATTGTGAAAAAATTGATAAGATTTATCCCGGAACCAAGGCTCTTGATCAGGTTTCCTTTGATCTTCTGAAGGGAAAGGTAAATGTTCTGATCGGAGAGAACGGAGCGGGAAAATCCACTCTGATGAAGATGATCGCAGGAATTGAGCAGCCATCCGCTGGAAAAATGTACATGGATGGACAGGAGGTCTATTTCAAAGATACCAATGCAGCCCGCGCAAAGGGAATCGGAATCATTCATCAGGAGCTTTCTCTTTTCCCAAATATGACTGTATATCAGAATATTTTCATGGGACATGAGAAAAAGAAAGGCGTTTTCCTGGATGACAAAGCACACTCAGAGGGCGCTAAGAAGATTCTGAAGCGTCTGGAGCATGAGATTCCGCCGGATACTATGGTTGGAGATCTTCGTGTAGGACAGCAGCAGATGGTTGAAATTGCCCGTAACCTGAATCAGGATGATTTACGTGTGCTGATCATGGATGAGCCTACATCCTCCCTTTCTGCGGCCGAGGTTAAGGTTCTTTTCAAGATCATGAGAGAGCTTCTGGAAACTGGAATTTCCATTGTATACATATCTCATCGTCTGGAAGAAATTATGGAAATCGGTGATCATGTTACCGTTCTTAGGGATGGAAAATACGTTGCAGATGCAGATGTAAAGGATATTGAGCTCAGCTGGATCGTAGAAAACATGGTAGGAAAAAATACACAGTACCACCGGTTTGAGAGAACTATTGATCTTTCCAAACAGCCGAAGGTGCTGGAAATCAAAGACCTCTGTCTTCCTAAAAAGGGTGGCGGCTGGACTCTTGACCATATAAATCTCGACCTGAAAAAAGGAGAAGTTCTTGGTATTTACGGACTTCTTGGAGCAGGACGAAGCGAATTGTTCGAATGCCTCATGGGACTTCATCCGGAACACACCGGAGATGTGATTTACGAAGGCAAAAAGCTTAAGATCAAGGATGTTGCAACCCAGATCAGGAATGGTTTTGCCCTTGTACCTGAGGATCGCCAGAGTCAGGGCCTGATCCAGACTCTTGATATTGGAAAGAATACAGCAATTTCTTCCATGAAAGATTATGTAAAAGGTCTGTTCCTGAATGAAAAGGCAGAGGATGCAGCAGTTGATGAACAGATCAAAGATATCCATATTAAAGTGGCAGATAAGAGACTTCCAATCTTGTCTTTGTCCGGTGGAAACCAGCAGAAGGTTGTAATTGGTAAAGGACTTCTTACCAAACCCAAAATTTTACTTCTGGATGAGCCATCACGTGGTATTGATATTGGTGCGAAGACAGAGGTCTTCGAGATCATACATGATCTTGCAGAAAAAGGACTTTCCATTATTGTTATTTCATCAGAATTGAAGGAGATTATGGCAATTGCAGACAGGATCTGTGTACTGTCTAATGGCAAAAAGACCGGTGAGCTGACCGGAGATGAGATAACAGAAGACATACTTGTACGTACATCTTATGCCGGACTTGGAACCGGAAGAAACGCGTAAGCCGGGGAGGAGCAGAACAATGAACAACAAAAAATCAAATAATAATCAGTTATTAATGACCTTGCTGAAAGGACGTACCTTTATTGTACTGGTACTCCTGGTCATCTTTTTCACCGCTGTAAAAGGAACTACATTCCTGTCTGCAGCTACATTGACTATGGTTGCCAAGCATGTGGCCCTGTATGGTATCCTTGCACTTGGTATGACATTCGTAATCATTACCGGCGGTATTGACCTTTCCGTTGGTTCTGTTGTAGGACTTGTTGGTATGCTTGCCGGAGGTATGATCCAGGAAGGTGTCACACTGAAATTTGCAGGTGTTACTCTTTATTTCAGTGTTCCTGTAATTGTTATTTCCATGCTGGTTGTCGGCTGTGTCATTGGTGCAGTCAACGGTCTTATTGTAACAAAGCTTGGCGTAGCGCCATTTATCGCTACTCTTGGTACTATGTATATCTGCCGTGGTTTTGCAAACCTTCGTTCCAACGGTGCGACATTCTCAGATATCAAAGGATATGAAGGTCTGGGAAACACAGGCTTTAAGATTCTTGGAAGCAACATTGCAGGTATTCCTACTGGTGTATATATTTTCGCAGTTCTTGCAGTGATCGCAGTTGTGATCCTGAAAAAGCTTCCATTTGGATGGTATGTACTTGCAGTTGGTGGCAATGAGAAATCTGCCCGTCTTTCCGGTATCAAAGCAGACAAGATTAAAATCATCGTTTATATGATTTCCGGTTTCTGCGCAGCATGGGTTGGTATGATCAATACAGCACAGCTTTCAGCAGCACATCCGGCATCTGGTGACGGCTGGGAAATGAATGCTATCGCAGCTACTGTACTTGGCGGCACATCCATGAGCGGTGGATCCGGAACAATCATCGGAACCGTAGTCGGAGCATTCGTTATCGGTGTTATCAACGATGGTATGACAATGTGTGGTGTATCTGAATTCTGGCAGAAGGTTATCCGTGGTCTGGTTATCATTCTTGCAGTTGTAATTGATCAGACACAGAGAAATCTTCAGGCAAAAATGGCTCTTCAGGCAAGAAATGAGAATAAATAAAAAATAGTTCTGTGACTGGTGGCAGAAATTGCCGAAACAGTTGAAATAGTTGCAAAAAAACGAAAAAACCTTTATAGTAATAATCGTAGAAGCAGGAGGAATAAGCATGAAAAAATCAGGGATTTTAAATGCCCAGCTGATCCGCTGTATTGCGGAACTGGGACATAAGGATCTGTTTATGATTGGTGATGCGGGAATGCCAATTCCAAAGGGCGTGGAGATTGTAGACCTGGTTGTGTGCGGAGGAGTTCCTACATTTAAGCAGGTAATGGATGCGGTGTTAGCAGAAACAGAAGTGGAAGCTTATACCATTGCAAATGAGATCGAGGAAAAGAATCCGGAGCTTCTTGCATATATTCAGCAGAGCCTTCCTGAAGCAGAGGAGAGCAGAATTGACCATGTAGATCTGAAGAAAATGTCTGCACAGTGCAAATTTGCAATCCGTACAGGTGAGTTTACACCTTATCCGAACGTGATTTTAAGAGCGGGAGTTGCGTTCCCGGCATAAAGGTTCACAAGAGAAGACGCTGCGAAGTAGGGGAAACTTATTTTGCAGCGTTCTTTTAGCTGTCCGCAGGGCGACGTATCCATTACAGACAGAGGAGGATGCAATATGAAAGTAAGTGTGAGGAAAATCAGTGAGATCACGGGATTTTCTCCAGCAACTGTTTCAAATGCACTAAATTATAAAAAAGGCGTGAATGCTGACACATCTGCCAAAATTTTCAAGGTAGCGCAGGAACTGGGGTACTTTGAGGAAAATCATATACGCAAGGTGAAATTTGTTGTGTTTAAGCGGGATGGCTCTGTGGTAGAGGATTCGCCTTTCTTTATTCAGCTGATCTCTGGCGTTGAGCAGGAATGTCGTGCCTGTGGAATGGAAATGCAGCTCTGCAATTTGGATAAACGTGATCCAGGTTATCAGGAACAGGCGAAATGGATTATGAGTGATAAGGCTTCTGCGGTAATTCTCCTTGGTACGGAGATGGTAGATGCTGACATTGAGTTGATCCGGGGAATGACTTGTCCTTTTATTGTGATTGATTATTGGAAAGAGGATATGAGCTTTGATGCCATGCTGATCAATAATGCAGATTCTGCGCGCATGGCAACGGAATATCTGATTGCCAATGGCCATAAGGAAATTGGTTATCTGCGTGGTGGATTTCGAATCAAGCCTTTCCGGTCACGTTCAGCAGGCTATCAGACCGCATTGCAGAAAGCTGGCCTTCCGGTGAATAAGGATTATATATTTACCATGTCTACTACAATTGATGCGGCATATGAAGACATGAAAGGGTATCTTTCCAGAGGTACTAAGCTGCCTACTGCATTTTTTGCAGACAATGATATGATCGCACTGGGAGCCATGAAGGCCATGGCAGAATTTGGGCTCAAAATCCCCGAAGACATTTCTATAGTAGGGTTTGATGATCTTACATTTTCCTCTATTTCTTATCCGCCGCTGACTACACTTCGGGTGCCGAAACAGGAGATGGGAAGAGCGATTGTAAGAAGACTGCGTGATATGCTGAAGGACAATGATGGAATCAGGATCAAGATGCAGATGTGTACGCAATTTATTGAAAGAGAGAGTGTAAAAAAGATATAAATTATAAATCGAATTGAGTAAAGTCTTGTCTTCCGGAGATAAAAGGAAAACAAGACTTTATTTATGTGACACTCTGCTTGTTTTTATGCGCGGATTGCTTCCATAATCGCATCATACAATTCGTCATAGGTTTCGTAAGCCGGGATCTGGGGATATTCAGCCTTGATCGCATCAGTGCTTCTGAATAAGAATCCAGCCTTGCTTGCCTGGATCATTCCCAGGTCATTGTGGCTGTCACCGCTGGCAATAGTATCATAGCCAATGGACTGCAGAGCCTTGACAGTAGTGTATTTAGACTTTTCACAGCGCATCTTAAAATCTGTGATTTCACCTTCTTCGTTTACAACCAGTGTGTTGCAGAAGATGGTTGGATAGCCCAGTTTTTTCATAAGAGGACCTGCAAACTGGGAAAAAGTATCACTGAGAATGATAACCTGAGTCTGGGCTCTTAATTTATCCAGAAACTCTCTGGCACCTGGAAGTGGATCGATTCTGGCGATAGTCTCCTGGATTTCCTTCAGGCCAAGACTGTGCTCCTTCAGAATGTTCAGCCGGTATTTCATTAATTTATCATAATCAGGTTCATCTCTTGTAGTTTTCTTCAGCTCCGGAATACCGGTCTCCTCGGCAAATGCAATCCAGATCTCTGGCACAAGCACACCTTCTAAGTCTAAGCAAACAATTTCCATAACATAAATTCCTCCGTTCTGCTTTTGTACGTTATCTTATTATAGCGTAAAAATGTGGGGAGTGCCATACCTAAATTTAAATATAAAACTACTCCATATTGCTGTTTTATGAAAAATGTGGTATATTATTAATATCTGTAGTAATAATAGACAAAATTAACAGAATGAAAATGGCAGGAGTGGTTAAAATGTATAACGAAGAGTACAAGCGCTGGATGGCAGCTGATCTCGAAGATGCAGATCTGAAACCGGAATTATCTAAGATTGAAGGAAACGACGAAGAAATTAAAGAACGCTTTGCAGTAGCTCTGAAATTTGGTACAGCAGGACTTCGTGGAGTTCTTGGCGCAGGTACCAACCGCATGAATATCTATGTAGTACGCCAGGCTACACAGGGACTTGCGAATTGGGTGAAGACACAGGGCGGTACCCAGACAGTTGCTATCAGCTATGACAGCCGTCTGAAGAGTGATGTATTTGCTAAGACAGCAGCAGGAGTACTGGCTGCCAATGACATTAAGGTCAGAATTTATGATGCATTAATGCCTGTACCGGCACTTTCCTTTGCAACTCGTTACTATGAGTGTAACGCAGGTATTATGGTTACTGCATCTCATAACCCTGCTAAATATAATGGATATAAGGCGTATGGCCCAGATGGCTGCCAGATGACAGATGACGCTGCGGCAATCGTATATGATGAGATCCAGAAGACTGATATTCTTACAGGCGCGAAATACATGTCCTTTGCAGAGGGTGTTGAGGAAGGTCTCATCCGTTTTGTTGGTGACGACTGCAAACGTGCCCTTTATGATGCAATCGAATCTCGCCAGGTTCGTCCAGGCCTTTGCAAGACAGCTGGTCTGAAGCTGGTTTACAGCCCTCTGAATGGTTCCGGACTTGTACCTGTTACCCAGATCCTGAAGGATATCGGAATCACAGATATTACAATCGTTCCGGATCAGGAATACCCGAATGGATATTTCACCACATGCAGTTACCCGAATCCGGAGATTTTCGCTGCTCTGGAGCAGGGCTTGAAGCTTGCTAAGGAGACAGGCGCAGATCTTATGCTTGCTACTGATCCTGATGCAGACCGTGTTGGTATTGCTATGAAATGCCCGGATGGTTCTTATGAGCTGGTCAGCGGTAATGAAGTGGGAGTTCTTCTGCTTGACTATATCGCAGCTGGCCGTATTGAGAAGGGCACAATGCCGAAGAATCCGGTTGCTGTGAAATCTATCGTATCCACACCACTGGCAGATGCTGTTGCTGAGCATTACGGTGTAGAGCTCAGAAGTGTGCTTACAGGATTTAAGTGGATCGGTGACCAGATCGCACAGCTTGAGGCAGCAGGAGAGGTTGACCGCTTTATCTTCGGTTTTGAGGAGAGCTATGGATATCTTGCAGGACCATATGTACGTGATAAAGATGCTGTTATCGGATCTATGCTGATCTGTGAGATGGCTGCTTATTACAGAAGCATTGGCAGCTCTCTGAAGCAGAGACTTGAGGAAATCTATGCACAGTATGGACGCTATCTGAACAAGGTAGACAGCTTTGAATTCCCGGGACTTAGCGGAATGGATACTATGGCAGGAATCATGCAGAAATTCCGTGACAACCCACCGGCTGACATTGCAGGTTATAAGGTTGTGAAGGTTACAGACTATAAGAAACCAGAAGAGACTGGTCTTCCGGCTGCTAATGTACTGATTTATAAACTGGAGAATAATGAGACTGTAGTTGTTCGTCCATCCGGAACAGAGCCGAAGATCAAGATTTATTACACTACACTGGGTAAAGATCTTGCAGAAGCAGAAGCTGAGAAGGAGAAGCTGGCTAAGGCACTTGAGCCGATGATGGCTTAAGGAACAGAGCTGTTATCTGGATCGTGTTTATATTGTAAATATTCAGGCCCCATGAGGAAAGAAATGAACTTTCCTCATGGGGCTTTTATGCAACAAAAATCTGACGAAATGTTAATGGAAAATATACGTAAAATCATTTGAAAATTTTACTAAAATATT